>NZ_CP029358.1:0-300000 GCF_003130795.1 Azospirillum thermophilum | reverse complement strand
TGCCCGACGGCCGCCGCATCGGCGGCGAGGAGTTCCTGCGCGACATCGAGCGGGCGCGGGCGGAGGGCCATGTGCGGACGACCGGGCTGGTCGACCGCTTCACCACCTGCCTCGCGGCACCGGTGCGCGACGGCGCCGGCCGCTGCATCGCGACCATCTGCTTCGTCATTCCCGCCGATACCGGCGAGGCGGAGCAGCAGGCGATGATCGCGACGCTGAAGGAGAGCGCGGAGAAGCTGTCGGTGCCGCGCTGACCCCCGAAGGCGCCATCGGTCCGCCGCGTTGCGACGCCGCAAAACCGCGGCGCCGCGACCGCATTGCCGCGGGGTCAGCCGGCAAGGGTGATCCGCGGCCGGACCTCCACCGGGAAATTCACCGAGTTGGCGATGAAGCAGAGCCGGTGCGCCTCCGCGTGCAGGGCGCGGGCGTGGTCGGGATCGCCGGCCGCGATGGTGACCTGGGGAGAGAGCGTCACCGAGGTGAAGCGGCCGCCGCCGCTTCCGCCGGCGTCCTCCGCCATCACGCCGGTGGCGCGGTCGTCATAGGCGGTGACCCGGATGCCGTCGCGCGAGCACAGGTGCAGGTACCACAGCATGTGGCAGGCCGACAGCGAGGCGACCAGCATGTCCTCCGGATTGTAGCGGGCGGGATCGCCGCGGAAGGCGGGGTCCGAGGAGCCGGGGATCGGCGGCTTGCCCGGCGCGGTGATCTCGTGGTCGCGGCCGTAGGCCTTGTAGCCCGACGTGCCGGTGCCCTGGTTGCCCGTCCAGGTGACGGTCGCCTCGTAACGGTGCTCCTTCGCCATGGGCCGGTTTCCCCCTTCAACCTGTTGTGGCGTCCTGCCGCTGCGGCTTCCGGCGGCCGAGTCGGCGCCGTCCGCCCGGTCATGCTGGCGCGGCACGCCGCCGGGGGCCAGCGGGAAATCCTCGTCCCGGCCGCTCGGGGGGGGGGCGGGAGGCCAGATTGGAATGTCTCCGGTTCGCAATCGTTGGGCAGAGGAACAGTCCCGGACGCGGGCCTTGTGACCTTTTGCCGTTGGGAGTATCACAGAGTTCCAACCGCGAGGTCCCAGATGGCCGGAAACAATCTCGGGCCGGTGTCGTCGGGCGTCCGGTCCGCGCCTGCGCGATGAGGACCGGATGCCGCGCGCCCGTCAACCGACGGGACCTCGACCTGAATGAGATAAGAACAGGAGACACTTCCATGGTCCGTAGTGCGGTCCCCTTCGTCAGCGCCGTTGCGCTGCTGGCCGGCATCGGCACGGCGCACGCCGACATCGTGATCGGCCTCGGCACCGCGACCACCGGCCCGGTGGCGGCGCTGGGCGAGCAGACGGTGTACGGCGCCAAGCAGGCGATCGAAGACATCAACGCCAAGGGCGGCGTGCTCGGCCAGAAGCTCGTCCTGCGCGTCGGCGACGACGCCTGCGACCCGCGCCAGGCGGTGGCCGTGGCCAACCAGTTCGTGCGCGAGAAGGTGGCGGCTGTGGTCGGCCATCTCTGCTCCGGCGCGACGATCCCGGCTTCGGAGGTGTACCAGGAGGAGGGCGTGGTGATGATCACCCCGACCGCCACCAACCCGCTGCTGACCGCCAAGGGCTATCCGAACATCTTCCGCGTCTGCGGCCGTGACGACCAGCAGGGCGTCGTGGCGGGCGAGTATCTGCTGCAGAACTTCAAGGGCAAGACCATCGCCGTGGTCGACGACAAGCAGGCCTACGGCAAGGGCCTCGCCGACGTCGTCGCCCAGACGCTGGAGAAGGGCGGCATGAAGGTCGCCTACCGCGGGTCGGTCACCGCGGGCGAGAAGGACTTCTCCTCGCTGGTCACCAGCCTGAAGGACAAGGGCGTCAACGCCGTCTATTACGGCGGCTACCATCCGGAGCTGGGCCTGATGGTCCGCCAGGCGCAGGAGCAGGGGCTGAAGGCCCAGTTCATCGCCGGCGACGGCCTGAACAACTCCGAGTTCTGGTCGATCACCGGCCCGGCCGGCGAAGGCACGCTCTATACCGACAGCCCGTCCGCGGCCAACGATCCGAAGGCCAAGCAGCTGATCGAGAGCTTCAAGAAGGCCGGCCTGCCCGAGCCGGGCAACTTCGCCTTCTACGCCTATTCCGCCGTCCAGGTCGCCGCCGAGGGCCTGAAGAAGGCCGGCGCGGTCGACAACAAGAAGCTGGCCGACGCGCTGCATTCCGGCAGCTTCGACACCGTCGTCGGGCAGATCGAGTTCGACAAGAAGGGCGACGTCGTGAAGCCGGCCTACGTCATGTATGTCTGGAAGGACGGCAAGAACGTCGAGCTTGCCACGAAGTAAGCGGTACGCCGTCGCGGCTTCGGAAACGGGGCGCGGTCCTGCGGGATCGCGCCCCTTTTTCTTTTTCTGGCGCGCGGGTCCTAACGGTCCGACCAGACCGCCAGCTCGTAGCCGTCCGGGTCGAGGAAGTGGAAGCGCCGTCCGCCGGGGAAGGCGAAGATCGGCCGGGCGATCCGGCCGCCGGCCTGCTCCAGCCGCTGCCGGGTCTCCTCCAGGGACGTCGCATAGAGGATGACCAGCGGGCCGCCCGCCGGGGTCGCCGGCTCGCCCTGGGCGAAGCCGCCGGTCAGGCGGCCGTCGCCGAACTCGCAGTAGGCGGGACCGTAGTCGGTGAAGCTCCAGCCGAAGACGGCGCCGTAGAAGGCCTTGGCGCGGGCGATGTCGCGGACGGTGAACTCGATGTAGTCGATGCGGCGGTCGTTCGCCGCGCGGCCGTCGTCTGCGGGGGAGTGGGCGGGGTCGGTCATGGGCCGGGTCCTGATGCCTGGTTTCGCGGAGGCCAGGGTTCCACGGACCATGGCCCGGAGTCTTGAATGAAACGGCCAGCCGGCCCCTGGACGGTTCGCGGTTCGCGGTTCCGGCCGGCCTCAGCCGAGCATGTCCGGCAGCAGGGACGAGGGCGGGCGCCCCGACAGCCGCCGCACCTCCCGCGTCAGGTGGGCCTGATCGGCATAGCCGGCGGCGAGCGCCAGATCCGCCAGCGAGCGGGCCTCCGGCCGCCGGGCGAGCGCCAGGAACCGCTGGAAGCGCAGGATGCGGTCCAGCGTCTTCGGGCCGTAGCCGAACAGATCGTGGCAGCGCCGCCGCAGGCTGCGCTCGCTGGTTTCCAGGCGGGCGCGCAGCGCCGGCAGGCTGTGCTCCGAGGGGCGGCGCCCGAGGGTGGCGAAGAGGAGCGCCGCATCGGGCGGCGGCGGGGCGACGGAGGGGGCGAGCCGGGCGACCTCCGCCTGCAGGGCGGCGAGGCGCCGCACCGGATCCGCCTCCCGGGGAAGGCGGCCGGCGAGCGTCCGGGCCCGCGCCCCCCAGAGATCCTCCAGCGGGACCCGCTGCCCGGTGATCTCCGACAGCGGCAGGCCGAGCCAGTGGCGGGCGGCGCCGGGGCGGAAGCGCAGCCCGGTGACGACGGTGCCGGGCGCCAGGACCGCCGGCGCCGCCGTCTCGTCGGGGCCGGCGACGAGCAGCCGGTCGCCCGACCACAGCAGGTCGACGCAGCCGTCCGGCACGACGAGCACCGGCCGGCCGTCCCCGTCCGGCGGCGGGCTGTGCGTCCAGCCGCAGCGGAAATGGGCGGCCAGCGCCGCGCCCGGCCGCGCCTCGCGGTAGCCGCCGGTACCGGCGGCCGGGCCGTCCTCCTCCTTCGCCGTCATCCTGCGGTCCTTCGCGATCCGGTCCGGTTCCCATCATCGGCCCGGATGGCGGATCGTCAAGGCCGTCCGCCGGCGGCGGTCAGCTCCGCGTGACGGAGACGCCGCCGTCCACCAGCATGGCCGTGCCGGTCATGAAGCTGGAGGCGTCGGAGGCGAGGTGGAGGATGGAGCGGGCGATCTCCTCCGGCTCGGCCAGCCGCTTCAGGGCGTGCAGCCCTTCGACGAAGCGGCGGGTTTCCGGCGTGTCGATCACCTCGCGGCCCATCGGCGTGTCGGTACCGCCGGGCAGGATGGCGTTGACGCGGATGCCCTTCGCCCCCAGCTCCGCCGCCAGCACCTTGGTCAGCCCGACGACCCCGGCCTTGGCCGCGGCATAGGCGGCCATGCCGGGCAGCCCCACCGTGTAGCCGACGAAGGAGGAGGTGAAGATCAGCGAGCCGCCGCCCCGTGCCTCCAGCGCCGGCACCTGATGGCGGGCGCAGAGGAAGGCGCTGGTCAGGTTGGCGTCGATGGTCTCCCGCCAGGCATCCGGCGGCAGGGCCGCCACCTCGGCCAGCGTGCCGGTCATCCCGGCATTATTGACGGCGACGTCGAGCCCGCCGAAGCGGCCGACGGCGGTCTCCACCAGCGCCCGGGCATAGCCGTCGTCGCGCACGTCGCCGGCCAGCGGCACCGCCTCGCCCCCGGCCGACGCGATTTCCGAGGCCAGCACCTCCAGCTCCGCGGCGCGGCGGGCGGCGAGGACGAGGCGGGCGCCCTGGCGGGCGAAGAGGAGGGCGGCGGCGCGGCCGATGCCGGAGCTGGCGCCGGTGACGATGGCGACCTTGCCGGTGAGGACGGTCATGGAACGGTCTCCCTGGAAGTGGGCCGCATGGCAGCGGCGACGGCCGGACCATGACCGGTCGGGCGGGGGCCGCTCACTCCGCTTCTTGCTGTGCAGTCCGCGCAAGGATCGGGTGGCGGCGGCCGTGCGGATTCGGCAGCAAGGGGCGGAGTGCCGGGCGGCGTTGCCGGCGCCACACTGGGGCCTGTTCCCACAGGAGGCGATCATGCAGAACGCGATCACGCAGACCGCGATGCCGGAGGAGGAGATGTGGCAGGCGGTGGTCAACCGCGATGCCGGGGCCGACGGGCGGTTCGTCTATGCGGTGCGCACCACCGGGGTCTATTGCCGGCCGTCCTGCGCCGCCCGGCTGGCGCGGCGGGAGAATGTGCGGTTCCACCCGACCTGCGCGGCGGCGGCGGCGGCGGGCTTCCGCCCCTGCAAGCGCTGCCGGCCGGACGGGCCGTCGCCGGCCGAACGGCAGGCCGCCGCGGTCGCCCGCGCCTGCCGCCTGATCGAGGAGGCGGAGGAGCTGCCCGACCTCGACGGGCTCGCGGCGGCGGCCGGGCTCAGCCGCTTCCATTTCCACCGGATCTTCCGGCAGGTCACCGGCGTGACGCCCAAGGCCTATGCCGCCGGCCGCCGCGGCGACCGCATCCGCGACGGGCTGCCGCGCAGCGCCACGGTGACGGAGGCGATCTATGACGCGGGCTTCAACTCCAACGGCCGCTTCTACGCCGCCTCGGCGAAGCTGCTGGGGATGCGGCCGACCGACTTCCGCGCCGGCGGGACCGGAGCGTCGATCCGCTTCGCGGTCGGGGAGTGCTGGCTGGGCGCCCTGCTGGTCGCGGCGACGGAGCAGGGGCTGTGCGCCATCCTGATGGGCGACGATCCCGACGCGCTGGTGCGCGACCTGCAGGACCGCTTTCCCAGGGCCGAGCTGATCGGCGGCGATACGGCGTTCGAGCGCTGGATGGCGACGGTGGTCGGCTTCATCGAGGAGCCGCGCCGCGGGCTCGACCTGCCGCTCGACCTGCGGGGGACCGCCTTCCAGCAGCGGGTGTGGCGGGCGCTGTCGGAGATCCCGCCGGGTTCCACCGCCAGCTATGTCGAGATCGCCGGGAAGATCGGCGCGCCGCAGGCGGTGCGCGCGGTGGCGCGGGCCTGTTCCGAGAATCCGGTGGCGGTGGCCATCCCCTGCCACCGGGTGGTGCGCCGCGACGGCGGGCTGTCCGGCTATCGCTGGGGTGTCGAGCGCAAGAAGGCGTTGCTGGAGCGGGAGGCGGGGGCATGAGCCTGATGACGCGGGAGAGGCCGCTGGTGGATTGGGAGTGGCTGCGGGGCGAACTGGACGCCCATGGCTGCGCCGTGCTGGAGGGGCTGCTCGATCCGCGGGCCTGCGCGGCGCTGGCCGCGGGCTATGACGCGGAGGAGGGGTTCCGCAGCCGCGTGGTGATGGCGCGCCACGGCTTCGGCCGCGGCGAGTACAGGTATTTCGCCTATCCGCTGCCGGAGCCGGTGGCCGCCCTGCGCCGGGCGCTCTATCCGCCGCTCGCCGCGGTCGCCAACCGCTGGGCGGTCGCGCTGGGGCAGCCGGAGCGCTTCCCGGAGGAGCATGCGGACTATCTCGCGCTGTGCCACCGGGCCGGCCAGACGCGGCCGACGCCGCTGCTGCTGCGCTATGACGCGGGGGACTACAACTGCCTGCACCAGGACCTCTACGGCGAACTGGTCTTCCCGCTGCAGGTCGCGGTCCTGCTGTCGCAGCCGGGAGAGGACTTCACCGGCGGCGAGTTCGTCCTGACCGAGCAGCGCCCGCGCATGCAGTCGCGGGCCGAGGTGGTGCCGCTGCGCCAGGGCGACGCGGTGGTGTTCCCGGTCAACCAGCGGCCGGTGCGCGGCACGCGCGGCCTCTACCGCGTCACCATGCGCCACGGGGTCAGCCGCCTGCGCGGCGGCCGGCGCCACACGCTGGGGATCATCTTCCACGACGCGCGGTAACCTGGTTCGGCTGCGGGGCAGGGCTGCGGGGCGGGCATGCGGGGATGCTTGAGCCGGGCGGCGCTTTGCCGTGTTCTGTCCCCGGACCCAGTGACGCCGAGGGAGGACCCCCATGCTGACAGCCGCCACCGAAGCCCGCCGCGAGGCCGGGCTGGAGATCCGCGCCCTTGCCGAGGAGTTCGAGCAGAGCGACGAGGCCGCCTTCCGCCGCAGCCGCGCGCTGTGCTGGGCGCTGGTGGCGGTGGTGGCGCTGGTCGAGCTGGTGTTGTGGATGGCGGGGGCCGACGCCCGTTATCTGGTGGTGGCCTGGCTGGTCATCACGGCCCTGACCTGGGGCGCCTACCTGTGGTCGAGCCGCCGCCAGCGCCAGCAGACCGCCCGCCTGCGCGCGCTCGCCGAACGCTGGCTGACGGAACCGCCCGCCGGGCCGGCGCTGTGAGGCGCCGTGCGGTAGCGGAGCCCTTGCCTCTCCACCCCGGCTGCGCGTATCGATGGGCGATCGACGCTGCGACCGGGGACCCGACATGGGATTCGCGAAAGATCTCTACACCCGCGAGTACTTCACCGGCCGCGACGCGACGGGAAAACGGCTGCACTATGGTGCGGTCGGCGCCGAGGAATGGGAGGTCGGCGGCATCTCCGCCATCCACCGCAGGCTGATCGACCAGTTCCCGCTGACCAACGCCCATGTGCTGGAAATCGGCTATGGCCGCGCCGAATCCGCGCGCTACCTGCTGTCGACCGGCAAGGCGGCGCGCTATGTCGGCGTCGATTTCTCGGACGCCGCCCACGCCCTGGCGCGCGAGACGCTGAAGAGCTTTCCGGCCGAACGCTGGTCGGTCCACTGTGACGACGCGCTGCAGTTCATGGCCTCGCAGGGCTTCGAGCGCGCCTTCGACGCGATCCTGATGCTCGACGTGATCGAGCACATCCCGCAGTCGGAGGTGCATGCCCTGCTCCCCCGCCTGTACGCCGCGCTGCGGCCCGGGGGCTACCTGATCGTCAACACGCCGTTCTATGCGGTGGACGAGGACTACATCGCGCAGAATTTCGAGTACGTCATGCCGTCGGCCAGCGATCTCTTCCCCGAGACGCGCGGCATGCACTGCAACAAGTACACCGAGCAGCGGCTGCAGCGGGAATTCACCGAAGCGGGGTTCTTCCGCATCGGATCGACCCTGTTCCGCCGGGCGCCGGAGCCGGTGGCGAGGGCGAAATGCGCGGTGGTGATCCCGGTCGGCCCGGGTCACGAGGCGCAGTCCCGGCAGGCGATCAACTCCATCATGGCCGCGGCGCAGACCGATCCCGGCCCCTTCACCGACTTCGACTGCGTGGTGATCGACGACACCGCCGGCAGCAAGGGACGCTCGGCGGCGCGCAACGAAGGGGTGCGCGAGGCGGCCGCCCGCGGGGCCGACTGGCTGTTCTTCCTGGACGCCGACGACCTGATGACGCCGCAGGCCTTCCAGCAGATGGCCCCGCACATGGACCGGGCCGACGCGGTGTGGGGGCTGATCCTGGAGAGCGTCGACGACCAGCCCGGCCAGGAGACGGTGACCGGCCGCATCCGCCTGCCCCAGCTTCCCCGCATCGAGACGCTGGAGGACCTGCTGCTGCACGACCCCTATGTCACGCTGCAGATGGGGCATTTCGTGCGCACCTCCGTCGCGTTGGCGACCCCGTTCGACGAGACGTTGGATGTCGGGGAGGATTTCGACTACTACCTGCGGGTCTGGGGCAGCGCGCGCTGCGTCAAGATTCCGACCCCGCTGTTCCTGAACCGCCGCGGCCAGCATTCCACCGGGCCGCGGTCGGGCAGCGGCGGCGACTGGCGGGCATCGGTCGAGCAGGTTCTGGAGAAGGCGCGGCGGGCGCACGGCCTCGATCCCGACGGAGACGCGGCCGTCGCGGCGCGCAACGCGGCGACGCTGGATACGCGGACCTGGCAGCGCGGCTTCGGCGCGACCGATGCCGGCAGTCTCGTCACCATCAGCCGGCAGTTCCCCTTTCATGGCTTCCTGGAGATCGAGCCGACCATCGGCGAGCCGATCGTCCTGTTCGACGACAATGACGACCTCGTCTGCATGAGCCTCGGCTGGCGCGGCAGCTACGAGCCGGCCTCGATCCGGCTGTGGCAGCACCTGGCCGTCGAGGCGCGCGTCGTCTTCGACATCGGCGCCTATACCGGCCTCTATGCCCTGACGGCGGCGCGGGCGGCCCCCGCGGCGCGCATCGTCGCGGTGGAGCCGGTTCCGGCCAATCTGGCGCGGCTGAAGAAGAACCTGGAGGCCAACGGCTGCGACCGCGCCCAGGCGGTGCATGCCGCCGTGCTGGACCGTCCGGGCGAGGTGACGGTGCGCCGGACGGATGTACGGGAGTTCCTGACCTCCGGCGCCTCCATCGTCCGGCACCGGCCGGCCGAGGGGGTGGCGGAGGACATCGTTCCGGGCGTCACCGGCGACGACCTGCTGAAGCTGTCCGGCGAGGCGGCGGTGGATCTGGTGAAGATCGACGTGGAGGGGGCGGAGGCGCAGGTGCTGTCCGGCATGGCCGGGCTGCTGGAGCGCTGCGGCCCCGACCTGCTGATCGAATGCCTGGACGAGGAGGCGGCCGGCCGGGTGGATGCGATCCTGCGACCGCTCGGCTACCGCTTCCACGCCATCGACGACGAGGCGCTGCGGGTCGAGGAGACCGCGCGCTTCCTGCCGGCGGAGGGGATGAGCTCGCTCAACCGCTGGGCGACGCGGCGGGACGCGGCGGCGGCGGAAGCACTGGTGCGGGCTGCCGGCCTGGCCTTCGCCCGCCGCTGACCGGCCTTCACACCCGCAGCAGCCGCGCCCCGGCGAGGCCGAGCAGCATGGTCAGCAGGCCGACCGCCAGGAACAGCGGCGGGAAGCCGAATTCGGCGGTGACGAGGCCGTAAAGCGCCGGGCCGATGCCCTGGCCGATGAAGAAGGAGGCGGAGAACAGCGCCAGCGTCGAGCCGCGCGCCGTCGGGGCGAGCTCCGTCGCCTGGGTCTGCATCGTGCTGTGCAGCATGTAGAAGCCGAAGCCGGCCACCAGGAAGGCGGCGCTGACCGCCGGCCAGGGGATCGGGGCGGCGATCGGCAGGAAGGCGCCCCCGGCCAGCAGGCCGCCGACCGTCATCATGCCCGCCGTGTTCAGCCGCGTCATCAGGCGGCGCACCGTGGCGCTGAACAGGACGCCGCCGATGGCGAAGGCGGCGATGGTCAGTCCGGCCTCGAAGGCGCCGGCGCCGCCATGGGTCTCCAGCAGCGGGGCGACGAAGGGGAAGACTCCGAAGATCAGCAGCCCTTCCGCCGCCACCGTGGCGAAGACGACGCAGGAGGCCGGGTTGCCCAGAACCGTCGCGTAGCGGCCGCGGGCGTCGGCCAGCGACAGCGGGCCGCGCGGCTCCCGCTCCCGGCGCAGGGCGACGACGGCCGACAGGCAGGCGGCGGCGCTGAGCCCGGTCGCCAGCCAGAAGACGGCCCGCCAGCCCGCCGCCTCGACCAGCGCGCCCGTCACGACGGAGCCGGCGAGCTGGCCGAGGATCACCGACAGCAGGAAGCGGCTGATCGCCACCTGCCGCTCGGTATAGGGGACCTTGTCGCCGATCAGGGCCAGCGAGACCGGGATGATGCCGCCGGCGAAGGCCCCGGCCATCACCCGCGCCGCCATCAGCGTGCCGTAGTCGACGGCCAGCGCCGACAGGGCGAGGCCACCCGCCTGGACCGCCAGCGCCAGCCGGATCATCCGCGACTTGCCGATGGCGTCGCCGACCGGCCCCAGCACGATCTGCATCAGCGCGTAAGGCAGCGTGTAGGCGGAGGCCAGCAGCGCCGCCTGCCGCACCGACACCTGCAGGTCCGCCGCCAGCACCGTCAGCATCGGGTCGGTCGTGCGCAGGGAGAAGGCGCTCGCAAAGCCGGCGAGGCCGAGGATCAGGAGAAGCGGCATGGGCGGGCGGTACCGGCGGTGGGGGAGATGAAGGGGGAAAAGCCTAGCGGACGGCAGAAGTAATGTATCAGTTTCCCGTCGCCATGGCTGTCATGCAGGGGCGTCGGGCGGTCGCGTTCCGCGGGGCCGGCCCCCTCCTGACCGGCCCCTCTTGATCGGGGATGGGGCGTTAACTATTTGCTTCATCGAGGCGACGAAGGCTGCGCATCCCGCGGGCCGCTCCGGCGCCCTCCCGCGCCGACCGACGGGCGGGACACCATAGCGGAGTGCCTTATGGACTTCGGTCAATTCACCGATCGTGCGCGCGGCGTGATCCAGGCCGCGCAGATGGCCGCCCTGGCGGGGCGCCACCAGCAGCTTCTGCCCGAGCATCTGCTGAAGGCGCTGATCGACGAGCCGAGCGGCACCGCCGCCCGTCTGGTCCGCGACACCGGCGGCGATCCCGAGCTTCTGAAATCCGCGGCCGATACCGCGCTGACCCGCGTCCCGCGCCAGACCGGCGAGGGGCCGCAGCCGCTCTACATGTCCCCGGCGCTCGCCGCCGTCCTGCAGGGTGCCGTCGAGGCCGCGCGGGCCGCCGGCGACCGCTTCGTCACCGCCGAACGGCTGCTGGAGAGCCTGGCCGGCCAGTCCGGCCCGCTGCGCGCCCTGTTCCACAAGGCCGGCGTCGAGCCGTCCGCCCTGGCCGATGCCATCGAGGCCGAGCACCGCGAGCATCCCAACGACGCGGCGACCGGCGAGGAAGGCGGCGGCGAGGCGCTGGCGAAATACACCCGCGACCTGACGGAGGAGGCCCGGCAGGGCCGGCTCGACCCCGTCATCGGCCGCGACGACGAGATCCGCCGCACCATCCAGGTGCTGGCCCGCCGCACCAAGAACAACCCGGTGCTGATCGGCGACCCCGGCGTCGGCAAGACCGCCGTGGTGGAGGGGCTGGCCCAGCGGCTGGCCTCCGGCGACGTGCCGGAGGGGCTGAAGGACCGCCGGGTGCTGGCGCTCGACCTCACGGCGCTGCTGGCCGGGGCCAAGTTCCGCGGCGAGTTCGAGGAGCGGCTGAAGGCCGTGCTGGCCGAGGTGCAGGCCGCCAACGGGCGCATCATCCTGTTCATCGACGAGCTGCACACGCTGATCGGCGCCGGGCGCACCGACGGCGCGATGGACGCCGCCAACATGCTGAAGCCGGCGCTCGCCCGCGGCGAGCTGCGCTGCGTCGGCGCCACGACGCCGGACGAGTACCGCAAGTACATCGAGAAGGACGCGGCGCTGGCCCGCCGCTTCCAGCCGGTCAACGTCGACGAGCCGTCGCAGGAGGACGCCGTCTCGATCCTGCGCGGCATCAAGGGCAAGTACGAGGTGCACCACGGCGTGCGCATCGCCGACGCGGCGGTGGTCGCGGCGGTGACGCTGTCCGACCGCTACATCCCGACCGCCGGCTGCCCGACAAGGCGATCGACCTGGTGGACGAGGCGGCGAGCCGCCTGCGCATGGCGATCGACAGCAAGCCCGAGGCGCTGGACGCGGTGGACCGCCGGGTCGCCCAGCTCAAGATCGAGCGCGAGGCGCTGAAGGCCGAGCCGGACGCCGCCTCCAGGGAGCGCCTGGTCAAGCTGGAGGACGAGCTTGCCGAGGCGGAGGCCCGCCAGGCTTCCATGGAGGAGGAGTGGCGCGCCTCGCAGTCGCGCCGGACCGAGGGCCGGCGCCTGAAGGAGGAGCTGGACCAGGCCCGCACGAAGCTGGAGCGCGCGCAGCGCGACGGCGACTGGGCCAGGGCCGGCGAGCTGGCCTACGGCGTCATCCCCGACCTGGAGAAGCGGCTGGCCGAGGCCGAGTCCCGCGCCAGCACCGAGCGGGAGGAGGTGACCGCCAAGGACATCGCCGCCGTGGTCACCCGCTGGACCGGGATTCCGGTCGACCGCATGCTGGAGGGCGAACGCCAGCGGCTGAAGGGCATGGAGGAGACGCTGTCGGCCCGCGTGGTCGGCCAGGAGGATGCGGTGCGCGCCGTGTCCAAGGCGGTCCGCCGGGCGCGGGCCGGGCTGAAGGACCCGAACCGCCCGACCGGCTCCTTCCTGTTCCTCGGGCCGACCGGCGTCGGCAAGACGGAGCTGGCGAAGGCGCTGGCCGCCTTCCTGTTCGACGACGAGACGGCGATCACCCGGCTCGACATGTCGGAGTACATGGAGAAGCACACGGTCAGCCGCATGATCGGGTCGCCTCCGGGCTATGTCGGCTATGACGACGGCGGCTCGCTGGCCGAGCGGATCCGGCGCCGGCCCTACCAGGTCGTCCTGCTGGACGAGGTGGAGAAGGCCCATCCGGACGTGCTGAACGTGCTGCTGCAGGCGCTCGACGACGGGCGGCTGACCGACGGGCAGGGACGCACCGCCGACTTCCGCCACGCCATCCTGATCATGACCTCCAACCTCGGTGCCGAGGCGCTGGGCGCGGTGGGCGACGACGAGGATCTGGGCGGGGCCACCGTCGAGGTGATGGACGCGGTGCGCCGCGCCTTCCGGCCGGAGTTCCTGAACCGGCTGGACGACGTGCTGATCTTCCGCCGGCTGGGCCGCCGGCAGATGGCCCGGATCGTCGACATCCAGCTCGCCCGCGTCAACGAGCGGCTGGCCGAGCGCGGCCTGACGCTGGAGGCCGACGAGGCGGCGCGCCGCCGGCTGGCCGAGCTGGGCTGGGATCCCGCCTTCGGCGCGCGTCCGCTGAAGCGGGCCGTGCAGGGGCTGGTCGAGGATCCGATCGCCGAGCGTCTGCTGGACGAGGACCAGCCGCTGGGCTCCACCCTGACCCTGTCGGTGGTGGACGGCCGTCTGGCGCTGGACGGCCGGGTGATCGAGGAGGACCGCCCGCACGGCTTCAAGGCGCCGGAACGCCCGCCGCTCGGCTTTGCGCTGACCGGCAGCACGGCGTCCTCCGGCCGCGAAGCCTCGGTCCACTGAGACCCGGAGCAAGAAGACGAAACGGCGGCGGAGGGGAGACCCTCCGCCGCCATTTTTCGTCCGGGCGGGGCTGCTTGACAGGGCGGCGGGGGGCGTGGAACCCTGGCGACGGGTCAGGTTGGACCCGCCCCGTCCGCGGAAAGGGCTGCGCCCGCAACCATCAGCATCCAGAGCCTTCATCCGGTTGCCCTTTTCTGTCTGCCGGCGGACACGGACGCGACTGAAAAGGGGATCCCCATGACCGAGCCCACCGGCCGGCCGGCGACGCCGTTCCGCCTGGATTTCGACCAGCAGAGGAAGCGGGCGAAGGAACTCTGCCGCGCGCTGCGCGACGGAAGCATGGAGGCGGCCGCGCGGGCGGCGCGCCATCATCCGGCGCTGCCGCCACCGGACGGGATCCGGCTGGCCGACGCGCAGCTCGTCATCGCGCGGGAGCTCGGCTGTGCGAGCTGGCCCCGGCTGAAGGAGCATGTCGCGGCGATGGACCGGGTG
Source organism: Azospirillum thermophilum (assembly GCF_003130795.1). Classification (NCBI taxonomy): domain Bacteria; kingdom Pseudomonadati; phylum Pseudomonadota; class Alphaproteobacteria; order Rhodospirillales; family Azospirillaceae; genus Azospirillum; species Azospirillum thermophilum. Next base: position 286,093 of record NZ_CP029358.1, on the reverse strand, counting down.
CGCGACGCCATCGGGCGATCCGCCGCTCCCGACGGGCACCGGCAGACCCTGCATATCCGCTGCGGCTCCGACATCCGGCCCGTCCTGCGCGAGGCGGGCTTCGCCGGCGAATTCCTGGAATACTCCAACCCGTTCTGTCAGGGACCGGTGCCGCAGGGGCCGGATCTGCTCGTCCGGCGCACCCGGTTCATCCTGGACGCCTACGGCGCTGCGATGGCGTTGGACGAGGCGTCGGTCGCCGCGAAGCTGGCGGCGGAGGAGGAGGGGCTGACCCGGGCCGCCGGGTATGACCGCGTGGTGATCTGGGTCGAGCATGACAGCTTCGACCAGCTCGTCCTCGTCCGCTGTCTCGCGGCCTTCGCGGAGCATGGGATGCCCAGGCTCCTGGAACTGGTGTCGGCCAACCGGTTTCCCGGCGCGGCCCGTTTCATCGGGCTCGGCCAACTGCCGCCGGAGGCGCTGCGGCTGCTGTGGGCGGCGCGCCGCCGGCTGGGGGCGGAGGCGGTATCGTTCGGCCGGCGCTGCTGGGAGGCGCTGCGGCGGCCGGACCCGAGGGAACTCGCCGCTCTCGCGGCACAAGGGACGGCGGATCTGCCGGACCTCCCCAACGCGCTGCATCGGCATTTGCAGGAGCTTCCCTGGACGCGGGACGGGCTGTCGCTGACCCAACGGCTGACCCTGGAGATCGTCCGGGACGAGGGGGAAGCGACCATCGGCCGGAGCTTCGGCCGCCTGATGCGGGAACGGGAGCCTCTGCCCTGGATGGGGGACGTGATGTTCCTCGCCGAGGTCGATGCCCTGGCCGGGGCGGCGCGACCGGCGCTCGCCGTTGCCGGTCCGGAGGAGCCCTGGCCGCAGCGGCGCCTGTCGCTGACCGCGGCCGGGCTGGCGCTGCTGGACGGCCGGGCGGACTGGCTGGCCTGCGGTCCCGGGGAGCGCTGGGTGGGCGGTGTCCAACTCCGGACACAGGAGCCGTGCTGGCGGTGGGACGACCGCTCCGGAATGCCGGTGCGTCGGTGAGGCGGGCAGGTCCGGGAGGCGGACGGGCACCCCCTCCCTCCAACGGGGGCGTTGGGCCCCGCGCGGACGGAGGCGGTTTCCCCATCATGCCCGACGACGCGACGCCCTGGCCGGGCAGCCGGAACCGGCGGCGAACATGGCGGAGGCGATCGGGCGCCGCTTCCAGCGCTTCGGTGGCGTCGATGTGCCGGAGGCGCCGCGCGAATCGTTGCGGGCCCCGCCCGCCTTCGAGTGAATCATGGTTCCGGCCATGGTCATCCTGGACACCAACGTCCTGTCCGAGCTGATGCGGCCGAGCCCGTCGGCCGCTGTGGTCCGGTGGATCGCCGGCCAGCCGGTCGCCGGCCTGTACATCACCGCCGTTACCCAGGCGGAAATCCTCTATGGCTTGGCGTTGCTGCCGGATGGCACACGGCGCAGTGACCTTCTGGCCGCCGCGGGGCAGATGTTCGCAGAGGATTTTGCTGGTCGCGTGCTGCCGTTCGACGGCGCGGCAGCAGAGGCGTTCGCGCTGGTTGCCGCAGGCCGGCGCCGTGCCGGGCGCCCGACCGGAACCTTCGACGCGCAGATCGCCGCCATCGCCCGGTCGCGCGGCGGCGCCGTCGCGACGCGGAACGTGGCGGATTTCCAGGACTGCGACGTGACGGTGATCGACCCCTGGATCGAATGACCGCGGGGCAGGTCACGGTCGAGGATGGCACGCTGCCGTGTTGGTAAAACCGGAAAAATGCCGGCATGACCGATGACGGCAAGCACCCCTCCCTCCAACGGGGGAGTTGATCCCCGGGCGGATGGAGCCAGTTTCCCCAGTCATGCCCGACGATGCGACGCCCATGAGCGGGGCTGCTGCGAGTGGCCGCGTCCTGCCGGACTGCCCCGAACCCGCCGCCACCACGACGACCGCGCTGCGCCGCAGCGTGCGCGACAGCGCGCTCGCCATCGTGCTGCTGTCGGCGGCGATCGGCGGCGTCATCGGGCTGGCGGTCGCCCTGCTGCACGAGGGGGTGCTGCTCGTCCAGCAGATCGCCTTCGGCGTGCCGGAGGGGCGGCGGCTGGGGTCGGTCACCATCGACCCGATGCGGACCCTGCTGGTCCCGGTGCTCGGCGGGCTGCTGGTCGGGGTGGTGGCGATGCTGCTGCGCCGCTGGCACAACCGCGACATCGTCGATGCGGTGGAGGCGAACGCGCTCTACGGCGGCAAGATGTCGATGATCGACAGCCTGCGGCTGACCCTGACCACGGCGCTGTCCAACGGCTGCGGCGCCTCGGTCGGCATGGAGGCGGCCTATACCCAGGCGGGGGCCGGGCTCGCCTCCACCATCGGACAGAGGCTGCACCTGCGCCGGTCGGACCTGCGCACGCTGGTCGGCTGCGGGGCGGCGGCGGCGATCGCCGCGGCCTATCACACGCCGCTGGCCGGCGCCTTCTATGCGTTCGAGCTGGTGCTGGGCGGCTATACGCTCGCCAACCTCGCTCCGGTCGGGGCGGCGGCGGTGGCGGCGGTCGCCCTGTCCGGCCTGTTGTCGGACATGGAGACGCCGCTGGCGATCGGCCGGCCGGTGGCGGTCGCCGGCTGGGACTATGTGCTGTGCGGCGCCGTCGGCTTCCTCGCCGGCTGGCTCAGCATCCTGGCGATGCAGGCGGTGACCCTGGCCGAGCGGGCCTTCCGTCTGCTGGCGGTCCCGCGCTGGCTGGGGCCGGCGGTCGGCGGGCTGGGGGTCGGCGGGCTGGCCCTGGCGGTGCCGGCGGTGCAGGGCAGCGGGCCGGGCGCGGTGCCGCCGGAGCTGGCCGGCGGGGCGGCGCTGCTGGCGATCACGCTGGGGGCGAAGATCCTGGCCTCGGCCCTGTCGCTCGGCTCCGGCTTCCGCGGCGGGCTGTTCAGCGCCTCCCTGTTCCTCGGCGGACTGTTCGGCGGGCTGCTGGGCGCCCTGCTGGACGGCGTTCTGCCGGGGCTGGGGATCGACCGCGGCCTGCTGCTGCTGGTCGGCATGGGGGCGGTCGCCGCCGGCGTCGTCGGCGCGCCGGTGACCATGGTGCTGCTGGTGCTGGAGACGACGCAGGACCTGTGGGCGGCGTCCGGTGTGCTGATCGGGGTCGTCGTGTCCACCATCGTGGTGCGCGAGGCCTTCGGCTATTCCTTCGCGACCTGGCGGTTCCATCTGCGCGGCGTGCCGATCCGCGGCGCCTACGACATCGGCTGGCTGGCGGAGCTGACGGCGCTGCGGCTGATGCGCAGCGACGCCAAGACGGTCCTGCAGAGCCAGTCGGTGGAGGCGCTGCGGCGGCTCTATCCGCTGGGCTCGGCCAAGCTGGTCTTCGCGGTGGACGACCAGGGCCGCTACGCCGGGCTGATCGACATGGCGGTGGTGCACGACCCGACGCTGGACGACGAGGCGGCGGAGACCACCGCCGCCGATCTCGCCCGCCATGCCGGCCACGCCCTGCTGCCGGGCGACGACGCCCGCACCGTGCTGCAGCGGTTCTGCGAGGCGGAGGTGGAGGCGCTGCCCGTCCTCGCCGCCCCCGGCGACCGGCGGATCGTCGGCTACGTCACCGAGTCCTTTGCGCTGCGCCGCTACAGCCAGGCCCTGGAGAAGCAGCGCAGCGCCGACCTCGGCGAACAAGGGTTGTGGGGACGGGGGTAGTTTCCCGTCTTGATGGGCATCCTTGCCCTGGTGCGCAGTAATCATCGCTTCAATCATTGACTGCGCCCGGCTGCGGCATGAAGCCGCTGACCGGCAGGGTCGTGCAATTTCGATGACACAAAATATTAATTCGAAATCAAAGTATCTGTGGAAATAACTCCAGCCGGCTGTCCTGGTAGGGCGGGAAAAGGCTGGGACATAGCGAATAGGGTTATTGCCGCTTACGAGCGGTTGGAGGGTGAGATGATGGGTGTCTCGACCGAATCCGTTGGTCGGAAAAGAACGAAGTTCGTTTACAGAATCCTGATCGCCGCGTCGCTGCTGATGATCGTCGGCATCGGCGCCCTGGCCGCCTTCAGCGCGTCGATCGCGCAGCGGACCCTTCTGCAGGGCGTGGAGTCGCAGGTGCGGCTGGTCGGCCAGTCGGCGGCGATCAGCATCGCGACCTGGCTCGACGGCCGGCAGCGACTTCTCGACGGTCTTGCCGACGCGATCCAGAGCACCGGCGCGGATGCCGGCGTCGAGCGGCTGCTGCGGTCCAAGGCGCTGACCGACAGCTTCTCCCCGGTCTATTTCGGCCGCCAGGACGGTGCCTTCATCCGCGAGCCGAGCGCCAGGATGCCGGAGGGGTACGATCCGCGCAAACGCGGCTGGTACGAGAGCGCCGTCGCCGAGAAGCGGCTCGTGCTGACCAAGCCCTACATCAGCGCCTCGTCCGGCAAGCTGACCCTCACCATCGCGCGGCCGGTCGCCGGTGCCGGCGATATGGCGGGCGGTGTGGCGGGGTGGCCGGCGCCGACCTCGACCTGTCGCGGGTGAACGACTTCCTCCACGGCATGGCGCTGGACGGCAACGGCTATGCCTTCCTGGTGGACTCCGAGGGAACGGTCCTGGTCCATCCCGACCAGTCCAAGGTCCTGAAGGCGCTGGACGGCGGCTTCGACCCGGCGCGCGCCGGGCGGACCGCCGGCGACGGCGACACGATGACCAGCTTCTTCCCCATCACCGGGCTGACCTCGGCCAGGTGGTATGTCGGCATCACGCTGGACCGCGCGACGGTCATGGCGCCGCTGGACGATTTCCGGCGTACGCTGATCCTGTCGGTCGGCGGGGTGATCGTGCTGCTGCTGGCGGCGCTCGGCGTGCTGATCTACCGCCTCGTCGCGCGGCCGGTGACGCAGATCACCGGGGCGATGCGCCGGCTCGCCGACGGCGACATGGAGGGGGACATCCCCGGGCAGGAGCGGTCGGACGAGATCGGCGCCATGGCGGAAACGCTGCTGGTCTTCAAGCGCAACATGGCCGAACACCGGCGGCTCGCCGCCGAGCAGGAGGCGCTGAAGGCCCGCGCCGAGGAGGAGAAGCGCAAGTCCATGCTCCTCCTCGCCGACGGCTTCGAGGAGACGGTCGGCGGCGTCATCCACGCGGTCGCCACCGAGTCCAAGGACATGGAGCGCCGGGCCCAGGAGATGGCGCGGGTCGCCGACCGCACCGGCCAGCTTGCCGGAACGGTGGTCGCGGCGACCGAGCAGACCTCGGCGAACGTGCAGACGGTGGCCGCCGCCACCGAGGAGCTGTCCAGCTCCATCGGCGAGATCAGCCGCCGGGTCGGCGAATCCTCGCGGATCGCCAACGAGGCGGTGGTGGTGGCCGAGCAGGCCAACGGCAAGGTCGAGGGCCTCGCCACGGCGGTCGAGCGGATCGGCGCGGTGGTCGAGCTGATCAACTCCATCGCCAGCCAGACCAATCTGCTGGCGCTGAACGCCACCATCGAGGCGGCCCGCGCCGGCGAGGCGGGCAAGGGCTTCGCCGTCGTGGCGCAGGAGGTCAAGGCGCTGGCCAACCAGACGGCCAAGGCCACCGAGGAGATCGCCGCCCAGGTCGCCGCCATCCAGTCGGCGACCGGCGACGCGGTGCAGCAGATCAAGCAGATCGGCCGCATCATCACCGCCATCGACGAGGCCGCCACCTCCATCGCCTCGGCGGTCGAGGAGCAGGGGGCGGCGACGCGCGAGATCAGCCGCAATGTCCAGCAGGCGGCGCTCGGCACCCAGGAGGTCGCCAACAGCATCGCCGGCGTCAACGCCGCCGCCGACGAAAGCAACACGGTCGCCGGCGAGGTGCTGCAGACGGTCCGGCAGCTCTCGGTCCAGGCCGACACCCTGAAGACCGAGGTCGGGCATTTCCTGGCGGGCGTGCGCGCCGGCTGACCGTCCGGGCCCGCGAGACCTTGCGGGGCGGGGCGGCGGACGAACCGTGGGCCGCCGCCCCGCCGCCGCCCCGTCCAGCCCCGCCTACCCCGCCTTGGCCGGCGCCATGACCTGGCTGATGTGGACGCCCAGCAGCTCGGCGGCGCTGCGGGCGACGTCCTGGTCCATGGGAGGCGGGGCGATGTTGACGCCCTCCTTCAGGGCCTTGGTCACGATCTCCAGCACGCGCAGGCGGGCGTACCATTTCGAGTTGGCGGGGATGGCGTGCCAGGGCGCCCGCTCGGTGGAGGTGTGGTCGAACATGTCCTCCGTCGCCTTCACGTAATCGTCCCAGCGCGCCCGGTTGCGCAGGTCCTCCTCGGTCAGCTTCCAGCGCTTGTAGGGGTTGGTCAGGCGCTCGCGGAAGCGGTTGAGCTGCTCCTCGGCGGTGATGTGCATGAAGATCTTGATGATCCGCACGCCGTCGTCGGTCAGCAGCCGCTCGAACTCGTTGATCTCGTCGTAGGCGCGCTTCCACTGCTCCCTGGTCGCCAGCTTCTCCACCCGCTCCACCAGGACGCGGCCGTACCAGGAGCGGTCGAAGATGGCGAAGGTGCCGCGGGCCGGCAGCTTGGTCCAGAAGCGGTAGAGATAGTGCTTGCCCTGCTCCTCGGCGGTGGGGGCGGAGATCGGCCAGACGTGGAAGCCGCGGGGGTCGAGCGGTTCGGTCAGCCGGCGGATGGCGCCGCCCTTGCCGCCGGCGTCCCAGCCCTCGAACACCAGGACGGCGCGGCGCTTCTCGTGCCAGTAGGTCTGCTGGATGTGCAGAAGCTCCTTCTGCAGCTTGCCCAGGCGGCGGTCGTACTCCTCCGCCGAGTCGATTCGGGCGTCGGCCATGTCCAGCTTGTCCAGCCGGATCTTCTTCGGTTTGCCGGTCTTGTCGGAGCCGTTCTTCTCGGCCATGCGCGGGTCCTTCGGTCGCAGGGGGCGGGGGTGGCGGGCAGGCGGCCGGGGAACCTTCGCCGGTGCCGCGGGTTGAGCGCGTGGCGGCCCGTCCGGTGCCGGTTGCAGTTCCGTGACCTTCCCGTTCAACGATCCCACATGGGTGGGTCCGGACTGTCAACGGCCGAACGCGCAAGCCGTTGCCCCATGCCGACGGAGAACCACACCCATGCCGACCGCCGGACCCCGAATCTACAATCTGTTCCCGACTCTGGCCGGGCCCGTGCGCGACTGGGCGCAGCACCTGCCCCGCATCGGCGGCATGGGGTTCGACTGGATCTTCCTGAACCCGATCCATTATCCGGGCTTCTCCGGCAGCCTCTATGCGGTGAAGGACCCCTACCGGCTGCACGACATCCTGCAGGGCGGATCGCCCGAAAGCCCCGCGGAGCTGCTGCGCGGTTTCGTCGCGGCGGCGGCGCGCCACGGCCAGTCGGTGATGATGGATCTCGTCATCAACCACACCGCCAGGGACGCGCTGCTGGTGGCGGAGCACCCCGACTGGTACCGGCGCGACGCCCGGGGAGAGCTCTACAGCCCGCGCGCCGTCGATCCGGTGGACGCCACGCGCGTCACCGTCTGGGGCGACCTCGCCGAGCTGGACTATGGCCGCGCCGAGGCGCGCGCCGGGCTGGTGGAGTACTGGACGCGCTACCTGCGCCACCATATCGGGCTGGGGGTGAAGGGCTTCCGCTGCGACGCCGCCTATCAGGTGCCGGCGGAGGTGTGGCGCAGCCTGATCGACGCCGCCCGCGCCGCCGATCCGGAGGTGAAGTTCTTCGCCGAGACGCTGGGCTGCACCATGGAGCAGGTGCGCGACCTGCGCGGGGCCGGCTTCGACTTCCTGTTCAACAGCGCCAAATGGTGGGACTTCAAGGCGGACTGGCTGCTCGACCAGTATGAGGCCTATCGCTGGATCGCGCCGACCGTCGCCTTTCCGGAGAGCCACGACACCGACCGTCTGGCGGCCGAGGTCGGCAGCCAGGACACCGAGCGGCTGGCCGCCCAGCTCAAGATGCACTACCTGTTCGCCGCCAGCTTCTCCACCGGCGTGATGATGCCCGTGGGGTTCGAATACGGCTTCACCCGCAAGCTGGACGTGGTGAACACCCGGCCGGAGGACTGGGAGCAGCCGAAGCTGGACCTGACCGGCTTCATCGGTCACGTCAACGCCATGAAGGCCGCCACGCCGGCGCTGAACGTCGAGGGGCCGCAGCGCCGCATGACCTCGCCGCAGGGGCCGGTGCTGGGGCTGCTGCGCACGGTGGACGGGGCGGATCCGGACGGGCCGGACGGCTGTTCCATCCTGCTGCTGAACCCGGACGAGTCGCGCAGCCATCCCATCGACCCCGGCCCGCTGCTGGCCGAGACCGGCGGCCGGTTCGAGGATTTCGAGGACGTCACCCCCGACAGCATGCCGCAGCCCTTCGAGCCGGGCCGGCCGCTGACCCTGCGCCCGCTGGAGATGCGGCTGTTCCGCGGCCGGCCGGCGCAGGCCCGTCCCGTCGAACTGCACGACGTGGAGGAGCGGGCCTGGATGGACGACCTCGCCGCCGGCCGCGTCGCCATCGAGGCGGTCTATCCGGAGGTCGAGGGCGGCCGCTTCCCCATCAAGCGGGTGGTCGGCGACCTGCTGGAGGTCTGGGCCGACATCTTCACCGACGGCCATTTCGAGCTGTCGGCCGCCGTGCTCTACAAGGCGGTCGACGAGCCGGACTGGCACGAGGTGCGCATGTCCTACTTCGACAACGACCGCTGGATCGGCCGGGTGCCGCTGACGCGCAACACCCGCTACCTCTACACCGTGCTGGGCTGGCGCGACGTGTGGGAGAGCTGGCGCGTCGATTTCCGCAAGAAGGTCGATGCCGGGCTGGTGGTGGATCTGGAGCTGATCGAGGGCCGCCGGTTCGTCGAGCGCGCCCTGGAGCTCGCCGCCACGGACGAGGCGCGCGGCAGCCTGCAGGCGGTGATCGACCGCATGATGACGCTGCGCGGGCGCGAGCTGATCGACTATGCCCTGTCGGAGCACCCGCGCCGGGTGATGGAGCGGCACGGCGAGCGGCAGTACCTGTCGCGCTACGGCCGCGACCTGCAGGTCTATGTCGACCGCACCGCCGGCGCCTTCGCCGCCTGGTTCGAGATCTTCCCGCGCTCCGCCTCGCCCGACCCGTCGCGGCCGGGGACCTTCGACGACGTCATCGGCCTGCTGCCGATGGTGCGCGACATGGGATTCGACGTGCTGTACTTCCCGCCGATCCACCCGATCGGCCGCAGCTTCCGCAAGGGGAGGAACAACACGCTGAACCCCGGGCCGGACGATCCCGGCGTGCCCTACGCCATCGGCGCGGAGGAGGGCGGGCATGACGCCATCGCGCCGGAGATCGGCGATTTCGAGAGCTTCCGCCGCCTGATCCGCGAGGCGAAGCGCCACGGGATCGAGATCGCGCTGGACTTCGCCGTCCAGTGCTCGCCGGACCATCCCTGGATCAGGGAGCATCCGGAGTGGTTCTACTGGCGGCCCGACGGCACCATCCGCTATGCCGAGAATCCGCCGAAGAAGTACCAGGACATCGTCAACGTCAGCTTCTACCGCGAGTCCTATCCGGACCTGTGGTACGCGCTGCGCGACGTGGTCCTGCTGTGGTGCCGCGAGGGGGTGCGGACCTTCCGCGTCGACAACCCGCACACCAAGCCCTTCCCCTTCTGGGAGTGGCTGATCCGCGAGGTGCAGGACCGCTATCCCGACGCCATCTTCCTGGCCGAGGCCTTCACCCGGCCGAAGCTGATGAGCCGGCTGGCCAAGGTCGGCTACACCCAGTCCTACAGCTACTTCACCTGGCGCAACACCAAGCAGGAGCTGACCGAGTATCTGACCGAGCTGACGCAGGGGCCGTCGAAGGAGTACATGCGCCCCAACTTCTTCGCCAACACGCCGGACATCCTGCCGCCGATCCTGGTCCATGGCGGCCGGCCGGCGCACATGATGCGCGCGGTGCTGGCGGCGACGCTGGGCGGCGTCTACGGGCTCTACGCGCCCTATCTGGTGTGCGAGGCCGATCCCTTCCCCGGCAAGGAGGAGTACAACCACTCCGAGAAGTACGAGGTGCGGCACTGGAACTGGGACCAGCCCGGCAACATCCGCGACTATGTCACGCGGATCAACCGCATCCGGCGGGAGAATCCGGCGCTGCACCGCTTCACCAACCTGACCTTCCACACGGCGCACGACGACAACATCCTGCTCTACGGCAAGATGACCGAGACGAAGGACAACGTCATCCTGATCGCCGTGAACCTCGACCCGCACAATGTCCGCGGCGGGACGATCGAGGTGCCGCTGTGGGAGCTGGGCCTGCCCGACGGGGCGCATGTCCAGGTGGAGGACCTGTTCACCGGCCACCGCTTCACCTGGATCGGCAAGTACCAGCAGGTCTGGCTCGACCCGCAGCAGAACCCGGCCGCGATCTGGCGGATCCTGCGGCCGGGGGCATAGCGAGCGTCGCTGCGGCGGTGGTGAGCGCCGCGGCCGGACGCCGCCCGAGGCGCGGCGGCGTCCGGCGCCTGTTAATTACCCACATCGTCGAAGGTCGTGCAGTAGACGGCGCGGTGGTCTTGGCCGTGTCGAGCCTCCGGCTGTTGGCATCGGAAAGAGGTGCTGGAGGTACCGATGGCCGATGCGTCAAGAACCTGGATCGACGATGAACTTGCCAGTTGCCAGTTGCTGGACCAGCGCCTGAACCGGCGGCTCCACGGATTGCTCGGGCAACTGGCGGATAACATGGGAGAGAGCATTCCCTTTGCCTGCCAGGACTGGGCCAACACCAAGGCGGCCTACCGGTTCTTCGCCAACAGCCGTGTCGGCGAGGGCGACATCCTGGGGGCCACGTCGAAGCAACGCGCCGTCGGGTTGCCGCCACGCGCGGCACCATCCTGGTCATCCAGGACACCACCGAGTTCTCCTTCGAGCGCGAGCGTCCCGACCGGGTCGGCTGGACCTACAAAGGCAACGGCAGCAATGAGCGGCAGGGGGGCGTGCGCCCGTACACCGCCTGCGGGCTGCTGATGCACTCCAGCCTGGTGGTCACAACGGACGGGCTGCCGCTTGGCCTGGGTGCGGTCAAATTCTGGACCCGCAAGAAATTCAAAGGAACCGCCGCCCTCAAAAGGCACATCAATCCGACGCGGGTCCCGATCGATGGGAAGGAAAGTGTCCGCTGGCTGGACAACATGCGGCGGACGGCCGAGCTGTTCGGGGATCCGGCCCGCTGCGTCTACATCGGCGATCGTGAGAACGATATTTACGAGTTCTTCTGTCTCGCGCGGGATCTCGGAACCCACTTCCTGGTTCGGACGTGTGTCGACCGGCTCGCGGGTGACGGCACCACGACGGTCGCCCGCTTGATGGACGAGGTGGCGGTGGGCGGTCGGCACCGCATCGAGGTCCGGGACGCCGGCGGGCGAACCGAAACCGCGGAAGTCGAACTCACCTACGCCACCCTGCACGTCCGGCCACCGATCGGGAAGGAAAAGCGCTATCCTGCCCTCGACCTGACAATCTTGTACGCCCGGGAACCAGATCAACCCGAGAACCGCCCACGCATCGACTGGAAGATTGCCACCGACCTGCCAGTCACCGACACCGCCTCTGCTGTGGAGAAGCTGCGCTGGTACGCTATGCGGTGGCGCGTGGAGGAATTCCACAAGATTATGAAGTCGGGGTGCAAAGTGGAGGCAGCGCGGCTCCGGACGGCTGAGCGCCTGGTGAAGCTGATTGCTGTCCTGTGCATCGTGGGCTGGCGCGTCTTCTGGTTGCGGATGATGAACCGGGTGGTGCCGGATGCCGAACCGGGTGTCGCCTTGACCGGAATCGAAACCGCGGTCCTCGATCGCGTGGTTCCCGACCGCGGCTCCAACCAGCCCCGTATTCGAGATTTGGCCAGCTACGTGCGGAAGATCGCAAGGCTCGGCGGCTGGCTCGCCCGCGCGGGGGACCCGCCACCCGGCGACAGGGTCCTATGGCGCGGCATGACGCGCCTGACCGATATCGTTCTCGGCGCCACCCTCACTCTCGACGATGTGGGTAATTAGCAGGTCCGGCGCGCCCTTACACCAGCACGGCCTCGGCGGCGTCGATGAGAATGTCGCCGAGGATGTGGATGGCCGCTTCGCGCAGCGTCTCGTTGACCGGATCCTGCTGGACGGCGGGCTTGGCGACGAAGCGCGTCACGGTGATGGCGACGCTCTTGGGATTGTTGTCGATCTGGAGCCAGCCGGTGACCGGCGTCCCCTGGTAGAGCCAGATGCTGCCGTCGCGATGCAGCTCGTAGAGCTTGCCGCCGCCGGCGGCGATGGCCGCGGCCTGCGGGTTGTTGTCGAGCATGGTCCAGCCGGTGATCGGCGTGCCGTCGTAGCGCCAGATGCTGCCGTCGTCGTGGAGCTGGTAGATCTGCCCGCTGGACTGGTCGACCATGATGCCGACGCTCTTGGGATTGTCGTCGATCTGGAGCCAGCCGGTGACCGGTGTCCCCTGGTAGAGCCAGATGCTGCCGTCGGAGTGGAGCTGGCAGAGGGTGCCGTGTCCGCCGGCGATCGCCCGCGTCTTGGGATTGTCGTCGATCTGGAGCCAGCTCGTCATCGGCGTGCCGCCGTAGGACCAGATGGAGCCGTCGTCGTGCGCCTGATAGAGCGCGTTGCCGTCGGCCAGGATGCCGATGGTCCGGGGGTTGTTGTCGATCTGGAGCCAGCCGGTGACCGGCGTTCCCTGATAGAGCCAGAGGCTGCCGTCGCGGTGCAGCTCGTAGAGCTTGCCGCCGCCGGCGGTGATGGCCGCGGCCTGCGGGTTGTTGTCGAGCATCGTCCAGGCGGCGGCCGGCTTGCCGTCCAAGCGCCAGATGGTGCCGTCATTGTGCATCTGGTAGAGCGCGCCGGTCGTGCTGTCGGACGTGATGGCGACGGTCTTGGGGTTGTTGTCGATTTGCAGCCAGCTCGTCATCGGCGTGCCGCCGTAGGACCAGATGGAGCCATCCTGGTGAATCTGATAAAGGGTTCCGGCCATAGTCATTTCTCCTGATTCTCGCGGTAATGGTCTCGGGATTCGAAGTGATCGCGGTGTTTTTCAAAGACGGCTGCTGAGCGGCATCGCGGCCAGGGCAGTGAATGCCGCAGACTGCGATGCGGAAACCGTGCCGCTTTCCCTGGGATGCAAGTGGTATCGGCCGTCGCCCAGCCCGCCTGCCGGCGCTTTTCGAGACTTCCCCGCTCCGTTGGAGGAAGGAAATCCCTTTTCCTGCGAGGTTTCGTTTCTGCTTACGAGAAATTTTATTGCAGAGTACGCAACTCACAGTCAATCGCATCATGGAAGCGAAAAGAAACTGATTTCCACCAATCCGATTATATTATCCATACCATCGCATGAACTGGTTATTCTGTTGAAACGCAGATCATGCATATGTATCTATATGGGTATTCTCGGGATCCGCGGATGGGATCCTGGTTTTTCTTTTGCCGTTATGGAAGCGATGTAAGACAAAGCACGACGAACCGGCCGCGAGCCCTTCGCGGCCGGTCGGAGTTTTGCGGATCGGTATGCGGATCTGTCGGGCCGGGCGTTGCCGGCGTACGGGTGGAGGCTATGCCTCCACCGGCTCCGGCTGGTCCGCCCAGGCCGGATAGCGCAGGCTCAGCCTGTGCTCGCGGTCGTCCATGTCCAGCACCGGGCGCAGCACGGCCGGGTCGGCGCGCATGGCGTCCTCGCCGGCGAGGTGGACGATGCCGAGGCGGCGGTTGGGCAGGTAGTACTCCACCAGTTCCCGCTTTTCGGAGTCGAAGCGCCAGGGGCCGATGTAGTTGCACCATTCCGGCAGCAGCTCGACCGGCAGCTTGTCGAGGTAGATGGCGCCGGCCATGGCGAGCTGGTCGGAGGTGAAGAGGCGGCCCTTGACCAGCACCCGCTTCTGCCAGCGCTGGAAGGCCTCCCAGTGCGGCGCGTCGGCCCTCAGCGCATAGGCGCCGGCGTTCAGCGTCGGGCGGGTCGCCAGCGCCCGGCACTCCGCACCGGACAGGCCGGCACGGCTGGCGTTCTTGAACAGGATGGAGCGCACGCGGGCGAAGCGGCCGAACAGCCAGTCGAGCCGCAGCTCCGTCTCCGAAAAGCGGCCGAACTGGGCGACGATGGCGAAGCGGCCGGTCGCCGCGCCGCGGCGCAGCAGTTCCACCGCCTCCCAGTCCTGCACCCAGGCGTCGGCGTCGATCCAGATGACGGTCTCGTAGCCGGGGAAATAGGTGGGCAGGTGCAGCTTGGCGAGGTTGGCCTTGAGGTGGATGCGGTTGCGCAGCCGGTGCGCCGGGATCTCCACCGGCCAGGGCGGCGTGACCACGGCCAGGCCCTGGCCCTTCAGCTCCGCCCGCTGCTCGTCGGTCAGGCCGGCGTCGATGATCCCGATCGGACAGGCCGCCGCCGGCCGCAGGGCGCGCAGCGAGGCCACCAGTTCCCGGATCAGCGGGCAGTAGCGGGAATCGCCACCGGTGACGATGATGAAGGAACCGGGCTGGGCCATGGAGGGAATCACCGGGAAAACGGAAAGGCGCAAGGCGGGGGAAGGCGGGCCCGGCGAGGGTGGATCCCCGTTGGTGGTATGTCAAGCGGCGTACCGAAGCTCTGGCGGTTGTCCTCGCGGACCGGTAGAAAGTCAGTCACGGAAATCAACGGAGGCGGAGGACCGGCCGGGGGATGCAGATTCGGCCCGACGACGAGGCGGCCTTGTGCTCGATCGAGATCCTGGCGGAGGCGGTGGACCGCGCCTGCGTGCCGGGGCTGCTCGACCTGCGCATGCTGCGCAACGCGCTGCGCGAGGCGGCGCGGAGCCCGACCCCCGACACCGTGAAGATCGCCTTCGGCATGTTCTCGCGCCTCGACGGCGACTACCGCCGCCGAATCGCGCACGAGGCGCTGAGCATCGCCGCCGAACAGCGCGGCCGCTTCGCCCCGCGGGGACGGCGGGGGCCGCGCCGCCTGCGCGCCGGGGCCTGAGGCGGGAACTCCCCGCCCGCCCGGGTCGTTGGGGTGGAGGCGCCCGGTCCGGAAGCCCGGCCGGTGCCGAGACCCGCGTCAGGAGATCGCCCCGCCATGTCCGGCCCCCATGGTTCCCGCCCCTACAACCGTCCCCCCGTCGTCTGCGTGACCGGCGCCTCCGCCGGCGTCGGCCGCGCCACCGTGCTGGCCTTCGCGGCGCGCTGGCGGGGGGCGCGGTTCGGGCTGATGGCCCGGTCCCGCGGCGCGCTGGAGGAGGTGAAGGCGGAGGTCGAGCGGCTGGGCGGCAGCGCCGTGGTCCTGCCGCTGGACGTGGCGGACGCCGACGCGGTGTCGGCCGCCGCCGACCGGGTGGAGCGCGAGTTCGACCCGGTCGACGTCTGGGTCAACGCCGCCATGGTGACGGTCTTCGGCCGGGTCGGCGACCTGACGCCGGAGGAGCTGCGGCGGGTGACCGAGGTGACCTATCTCGGCTCCGTCCACGGCATCCAGGCGGCGCTGCGCCACATGCAGCCGCGCGACCACGGGGTGATCGTGCAGGTGGGCTCGGCCGTCGCCTATCGCGCCATCCCGCTGCAGGCGGCCTACAGCGGCGCCAAGCACGCCATCCGCGGCTTCGTCGACAGCCTGCGCACCGAGCTGATCCACGACGGCAGCCATGTGAAGGTGACGATGGTGCATCTGCCGGCGGTCAACACCCCGCAGTTCGAATGGGGCCGCAGCCACATGCCGCGCCGCGCCCGGCCGATGGGCGCCATCTACCAGCCGGAGGACATCGGCCGCGCCATCGTCGACGCGGCGGAGAACCCGCGGCGGGAATACTGGCTGGGCGCCAGCTCGATGGAGGCGATCATCGGCAACTCGGTGATGCCCGGCCCGCTGGACCATTATCTGGCGGCGACCGCGGTGGACGGGCAGTTGACCGACGAGCCGGAAGTCCCCGGCCGCCCCGACAACCTGTTCACGCCGGTCGAGGGGCTGCACCGGATGCGCGGCCGGTTCGGCGAGCCGCGCAAGACGCTGCACCTCGCCAGCAGCGAGGGGCTGGCGCGCGGGCTGGTGCTGGCCGGCGGCGTGGCGCTGGTCGGCGGCCTCGGCGTCCTGGCGCGCACCGCCTTCGGCGGGCGGCGCTAGAGTCCCTTCCCGGCCAGCCTGGCGCGGGAGGCGGGCGGCAGGTCGGGGAGGATGGAGAGCAGCGTTTCCTCCGTCACCTCGCCGAACTGGCGGCGCTTGGCGCGGGCGTCCTCCAGGGCGCTGCGCAGCGCAGGCAGGTCGAGCGGGTCGGCCTGGGCCAGGAGACGGACCTTCTCGCGGGCGGCGCGGTAGTCGCGGCTCATCGCGTCGTAGCGCGGGCGCTGCCGGTCGAAGGCCTGGCGCAGGCGCTGTCCGTCCTCCGCCGGCAGGGCCGGGGCGACGCGTTCGACATAGCGGTCGGGCATCGGCAGGGGCGGCGGGCGCTGGTAGGCGGCCGCCAGCATGGCCCCCAGGAACAGGTTCAGCCCCAGCGAGGCCAGCGTCAGCAGGCGCCAGCCCGGCTTCGGTCCGCGCAAGCCCGTCGGGTTGCCGGTCATCGGCCGTCTCCGTCGAACAGGATGGTCACGTCGTCGCCCGGCAGCGCCACCTCCGTCGTGCCGACATGCGGCACCGTGGCGCCGATGACCCAGCCCAGCAGCAGAAGCCCGAGCCCCAGAGCCGCCGCCGCCGGGCGGGGCAGGGGGCCGAGCAGGAAGACCAGCAGCGAGTCCGGCGCCGCCCCCCGGGGGGTGTCCCGGGCCGCCCGGGTGACCGAGGCGACGAGATGCCGGACGCGTGCCTCGTCCACCACCGGCACGACGCCGGCGAGGCGGCGGTCGAAGGCGGCCTCCGCCGCGAGCAGGTCGCGCAGGGCGGGGCGGTCGGCGATCGTCCGGCCGGCGAGCAGCTGGTGGGCGGCGGCGCGCAGCTCCGCCGGCCAGCGGGCGGGATCGGCACCGTAATCGGCGAGGTGGCGCAGGAACTCCTGCTCGGTCATGGCTCCCGTCCTCCCGTCCTCAACGCGGCCCTCAGCGCCGCCCGTGCCCGTGCCAGGAGCGAGGCGAAGGCGCTTTCCCCGAGCCCCAGCACCTCCGCCCCGCGTCTCATGCTCATGCCTTCCTGATGGAACAGCACCACCGCGGCCCGCTGGCGGTCGGGCAGGGCGGCCAGCGCCTCGGCCACCTCCGCCGCCTGCTGCCGTTCGGCGATCCGCTCGTCGGCGTCGGGGCCGGGATCGGGCGGGTCGCCGGCCGCCTCCAGCGGCTGCCAACCGGGCCGGCGGCGGCGGTCGATGGCGAGGTTGACGACGATCCGGTGCAACCAGGTGGTGAAGGCGGCGCGCGAGCCGTCCCAGCGCCCGGCATGCTGCCAGACGCGCAGGAAGGCCTCCTGCGCCACCTCGTCGGCGTCGGCGGCGTTGCCGGTCAGCCGCTCGGCCAGAACGACGGCGCGGCGCATGTGGCGGGCGGCGAGCCGGGCGAAGGCGTCGGCGTCGCCGGCCGCCACCCGCTCCATCAGGGCGTCGTCGCTGTCGGCCGGCTGGGTCATCGCGGAGGCGGAGGCGGGCGCATGGAACGGTGGTAGCGCCGCCGGGCCGGGAATGCACGCGCGGAGGTCGGGGAACAGCCACGCCATCGCCGCTACTCCGCCGCCGCCAGGCGCCGGGGGGCGCCGCGGCGCAGCGCCAGACGCTCCAGCGCCAGATAGACCACCGGGGTGGTGTAGAGGGTCAGCATCTGGCTGACCAGCAGGCCGCCGATGATGGCGACGCCGAGCGGCCGGCGGATCTCGCCCCCCGTCCCGAAGTCGAGCGCCAGCGGCAGGGCGCCGAGCAGCGCCGCCATGGTGGTCATCATGATCGGGCGGAAGCGCACCAGCCCGGCCTCGCGGATCGCCTCCAGCGGCGACAGGCCGCGGCTGCGCTCCGCCTCCAGCGCGAAGTCGATCATCATGATGGCGTTCTTCTTCACGATGCCGACCAGCAGGATGATGCCGATCAGCGCCACGATCGACAGCTCGTTGCCCGTCAGCACCAGCGCGATCAGCGCGCCGAGCCCGGCCGAGGGCAGGGTGGACAGGATGGTCAGCGGGTGGATCAGGCTTTCGTAGAGGACGCCGAGCACGATGTAGATGGCGATCAGCGCCGCGGCGATCAGCAGCGGCTGGGTCGAGGTGGTGTCGTTGTAGGTGCGGGCGGTGCCCTGGAAGCCGGCGCGGATGCTCGCCGGAAGCCCGATCTCCTCCGACGCCCGCTTGATCGCCTCCGTCGCCTGGCTGAGCGGGACGCCGGGCGCCAGGTTGAAGGACAGGTTGGCGACCGGGAAGGAACCCTGGTGCTGGATGGAGGCCGGCCGGGTGACGATCGACACGGAGGCCACCGCCCCCAGCGGCACGAGCTTTCCGCCGCGTCCCGGCACATGCAGCCGGTCGAGCGATTCCGGGCCGGTCTGCTCGAAGGGCGGCACCTCCAGCACCACCTTGTGCTGGTTCTGCATGGTGTACATGGTGGTGACCTGCCGCTGCCCGAAGGCGTCGTACAGCACCGCGTCGATGTCGCGCAGCGCCACCCCCAGCCGGGCCGCGGCGTCGCGGTCGACGGTGATGCGCGTCTCCAGCCCGCCGTTCTGCTGGTCGTTGCCGACGTCCACCAGCTCCGGCAGGGTGCGCAGCGTCTCCACCAGCCGCGGCGCCCAGGCGTTGAGGGCGGCGATGTCGCTGCCTTGCAGGGAGTAGAGGTACTGGCCGCGCCCGGACCGCCCGCCCACCCGGACGTCCTGCACCGCCACCATGAAGAGCTGGATGCCCGGAACCCGCTGGGCCTTCTGGCGGAGCCGCTGCATGACCGCGCCGATGTCGTCGCGCTGGTCGCGCGGCTTCAGCGTGATGAAGAGCTGGCCGCGCCCGGCGGAATTGCCGCTGACGAAGGAGCTCACCCCCTCCACCGCCGGGTCGCCGGCGACGGCGTCCTGCATGGCCCGCTGGCGCGGCACCATGGCGCGGAAGGAGATGTCGGGCGGCGCCTCGGTGAAGCCGATCAGCAGGCCGGTGTCCTGCTGCGGGAAGAAGCCCTTCGGCACCTGCCCGTAGAGCCAGACGGTGATCCCGGCGATGGCGACCGTGAGGGCGAGCATGGTGCGGCGGTGGACGAGCACCCAGTCCAGCCCGTCGGCATAGAGGGCGAACAGCCGGTCGCCGGTCCGGTCCAGCAGCCGGCCGGGCAGTCCGGGCCGGCCGCGCGCGGCCTCCTCCGTCAGCAGGTGGCCGCACATCATCGGCGTCAGCGTCAGCGAGACGACGGCCGACACGACGATGGCGATGGACAGCGTCACCGCGAACTCGCGGAACAGCCGGCCGAGGATGCCGCCCATGAACAGGATCGGGATGAAGACGGCGACCAGCGACAGGCTGATCGACAGCACGGTGAAGGCGACCTGCCGCGCCCCCTCCACCGCCGCCTGCAGCGGCTTCGCCCCCCTCTCCAGGTGGCGCACGACGTTCTCGATCACCACGATGGCGTCGTCGACCACGAAGCCGACGGAGATGGTCAGCGCCATCAGCGAGAAGTTGTCGAGGCTGTAGCCGACCAGCCACATGACCGCGCAGGTGCCGGCGAGCGACAGCGGCACGGCGGCGGTCGGGATCACCGTCGCCCAGAAGCGGCGCAGGAACAGCGCCATCACCATGACGACCAGCGCCACGGTGATCGCCAGCGTCTTCTGCACGTCGGCGATGGAGGCGCGGATGGTCGGGGTGCGGTCGGTACGCACGGCGAGGTCGACGGCGGGCGGCAGCCAGCGCCGCAGGGTCGGCAGCTCGGCACGCACGCGGTCCACCGTCTCGACCACGTTGGCGCCGGCCTCCTTCTGGACGTTGACCAGCACGGCGCGGCGGCCGTTGTACCAGGCGGCGACGCGGGCGTTCTCCGTCGCGTCGACCACCTCGGCCACGTCGCCCAGCCGGACGACGGCACCGCGGTTCTCCGCCACCACCAGCCGGCGGTAGGCGTCGGCGCCGAAGAGCTGGTCGCTGGCGGCGATGGCCCAGCTCTCGGCATCGCCGTCGAAGCTGCCCTTGGGCGCGTTGGCGTTGGCCTGGGCCAGCGTCTTGCGCACGTCCTCCAGACTGACGCCCATGGCGGCCGCGGCGGCGGCGTCGACCCGCACCCGCACCGCCGTCTTCTCGGCCCCGTTGATGGTGACCTGGCTGACCCCCTCGATCTGGCTCAGCCGCTGTCCGACGATGGTGTCGGCCAGCGTGTAGACCTCGCCCGGCTCCAGCGTGTCGGAGGTCATCGCCAGCACCATCACCGGCGCGTCGGCCGGGTTGGCCCGGCGCAGCCGCGGCGGGCTCGGCAGGTCGGCCGGCAGGTCGCCGCCCGCCGCGTTGATCGCCGCCTGGACGTCGCGCGAGGCCGCCTCGATGTCGCGGTTCAGCGAGAACTGCACGACGACGGAGGTCGAGCCGAGCGAGCTGTTGGAGGTGATCTCCGTCACGTCGGCGATGCGGGCGAGCCGCCGTTCCAGCGGCGTGGCGACGGAGGCCGCCATCGTCTCCGGGCTGGCGCCCGGCAGGCCGGCGGTGACGACGATGGTCGGGAACTCCACCTGCGGCAGCGGCGCCACCGGCAGGAAGCGGTAGGCGACGATGCCCACCAGCAGCAGCCCCAGCATCAGCAGCGAGGTGCCGACCGGACGGTGGATGAACGGGGTGGAGAGCGACATGGCTCAGGCGCCCTCCGTTTTCCCGGCGGCCGGGCGGGATGGCGGGCGGGGGCTCATTCCGCCGCCTCTCCGCCCACGCCGTGCGGCAGCGGGTCCGGGGGCAGCGGGTCCGGGGAGGGCCGCCCCCGCGCAGCCGGCGGCCGAAGCGGTCCATGTAGAGGTAGACGACCGGCGTCGTGTAGAGCGTCAGGAGCTGGCTGACCAGAAGCCCGCCGACGATGGCGATGCCGAGCGGCCGGCGCAGCTCCGACCCCGTGCCGTTCTCCAGCGCCAGCGGCAGGGCGCCGAGCAGCGCCGCCATGGTCGTCATCATGATCGGCCGGAAGCGCAGCAGCGACGCCTCGTAGATCGAGCGCTCCGGGCTCATCCCCTGGTGGCGTTCGGCCTCCAGCGCGAAGTCGATCATCATGATCGCGTTCTTCTTCACGATGCCGATCAGCAGGACGATGCCGACCAGCGCGATCAGCGTCAGGTGGTGCCCGGTCGCCATCAGGGCGAGCAGCGCCCCCACCCCGGCCGAGGGCAGGGTGGACAGGATGGTGACGGGATGGATCGTGCTTTCGTAGAGGATGCCCAGCACGATGTAGACCGCCACCACCGCCGCCAGGATCAGCCAGGGCTGGCTGGCGAGCGAGCTGCGGAACTCCGCCGCCGTCCCCATGAAGCTGGCGGTGATGGTCTCCGGCAGGCCGATGCGCGCGCTCTCCTCCTGGATCGCCCGGACGGCGGCGCCCAGCGACACCCCCTCGGCGACGTTGAAGGACAGGGTGGCGGCGGGGAACTGGCCCTGGTGGGTGATGACCAGCGGGGCGGTGGTCTTCTCGACCGCGACCAGCGCGGTCAGCGGCACGACGGCGCCGGTCGTGCTCTTCACGTAGATCTTGGAGAGCGAGTCCGGGTCCTTCTGGAAGCCTGGCTCGACCTCCAGGATCACGCGGTACTGGTTGGTCTGGGTGTAGATGGTGGAGACCTGCCGCTGCCCGAAGGCGTCGTAGAGCGTGTCGTCGATCGCCTGCGGCAGCACATGCAGCCGCGAGGCGGCGTCGCGGTCGATGCGGAGATAGACCTGCAGGCCGTAGGGCTGCTGGTCGGTGGCGACGTCGGTCAGCTCCGCCCGGCCCTTCAGCGCCGCCAGCAGGCGGGGTGTCCAGCCGTCGAGTTCCTTCGGGTCGGCGGACTGCAGGACGTACTGGTACTGGGTGCGGCTGATGCGGCTGTCGATCTGGACGTCCTGCACCGACTGCATGAAGAGCGAGATGCCGGGAACCGCGGCGGTGGCGGCGCGCAGCTGGGCGATGACCTCCTCGGCCGTCGCGCCGCGCCGGTCGCGCGGCTTCAGCGCGATGGTCAGGCGGCCGGTGTTGGTCGTCGGGTTGACGGTCCCGGTGCCGACGAAGCTCGCCACACCCGCCACGTCGGGGTCGCGGCGCACGATGTCGGCGACGGCGCGCTGCCGCTCCGCCATCGCGGCGACGGAGATCGAGGGGGCGGCATCGGTCACTCCGATGATGACGCCGGTGTCCTGCTGCGGCAGGAAGCCCTTGGGCACCGCGTCGTAGAGCCAGAGCGTGGCGCCCAGCGTCAGGACGGCGAAGGCCAGCGTCGCCGGCTGGTGCCGCAGCACGACACGCAGCGAGGCGGCATAGCCGTCGCGCATCGCGTCGAAGGCGCGCTCGCTCCAGCGGAACAGGCGGCCCTCCGTCCCGCTCTGCGGCTTCAGCAGGCGGGCGCACATCATCGGCGTCAGCGTCAGCGAGACGACGGCGGAGACCAGCACGGCGATGGACAGGGTGATGGCGAACTCGCGGAAGAGGCGCCCGACCACGCCGCCCATGAACAGCAGCGGGATGAACACCGCGATCAGCGAGACGGTGAGCGACACCACGGTGAAGCCGATCTGGCGCGCGCCCTTCAGCGCCGCCTCCATCGGCGGATCGCCCGCCTCGATGTGGCGGACGATGTTCTCGATCATCACGATGGCGTCGTCCACCACGAAGCCCGATGCGATGGTCAGCGCCATCAGCGACAGGTTGTCGAGGCTGAAGCCGCACAGCGCCATGATGCCGAAGGTGCCGATCAGCGACAGCGGCAGCGCCGCCGCCGGGATCACCGTCGCCCACGCCTTGCGCAGGAAGAGGAAGATCACCAGCACCACCAGGGCGGCGGTCAGCACCAGCGTCTTCTGCACGTCGGCGACGGAGGCGCGGATCATCTCCGTCCGGTCGGTCAGGACGGAGAGCGCGATCTGCGGCGGGATGGCGGACTGGAGCTGCGGCAGCAGGGCGCGCAGCCGGTCCACCGTCTCGATGATGTTGGCGCCGGGCTGGCGCTGGATGTTCAGCAGCACCGCCGGCCTGCCGTCGTGCCAGGCGCCGAGCCGGGTGTTCTCCACCGAATCGACCACCGCCCCGATGTCCGACAGCCGCACCGGGCCGCCGTTGCGGTAGGCGACGATGATCGGGCGGTAGGCCGCCGCCCCGTCGATCTGGTCGTTGACCCCGATGGAATAGGCCTGCCGCGCCCCGTCGAAGCTGCCCTTGGGCGCGTTGACGTTGGCCTGGGTCAGGGTGGTGCGCACGTCCTCCAGCGTCAGGCCGAGCCCGGCGACCGCCGCCGGATTGACCTGCACCCGCACCGCCGGGCGCATGCCGCCCTCGATCCCGACGAAGCCGACGCCCTCCACCTGGCTCAGCTTCTGCGCCATCAGCGTGTCGGCGGCGTCGCTGACCGCCTCCAGCGGCAGGCTGTCGGAGCTGAGCGCCAGCACCATGACCGGCGTGTCGGCCGGGTTGACCTTGTTGTAGACGGGCGGGTTCGGCAGCCCCTTGGGCAGGTTGCCCGCGGCGGCGCTGATCGCCGACTGCACGTCCTGCGCCGCGGCGTCGATGTTGCGCGACAGGCTGAACTGCAGGGTGATGTTCGACAGCCCGAAGGAGCTGGTCGAGATCATCGAGGTGACCCCGGCGATCTGGCCGAGCTGCCGTTCCAGCGGCGCGGTGACCGAGGAGGCGACGACCTCCGGCGCGGCGCCGGGGAGCTGCGCCGTCACCTGCACCGTCGGGAAATCCACCGTCGGCAGGGAGGAGACCGGCAGCACGCCATAGCCCAGCAGGCCGAGCAGCACCACCGCCGCCATCAGCAGCGAGGTGGCGACCGGCCGGAGGATGAAGGGGGCCGAGATGTTCATGAGCGGTTCGGCTGCTCCTGCGCGGCCCGCTCCGGAACCGCCTGCTCCGCGGCCGGCCGCTCGCGGTTCTGGCGCCGCCGCTCCTCGCGCGGGGCGGCGGCGGGGCCAGCCGGTGCGGCGGCGGGATCGGCGGCGTCGGAGGTGACCGCGGGGGCGGCCGCGCCGGATCCGGCCGGCGCGTCGGTCAGCCGGACCCGGGAGCCGGGCTGCAGCCGGTACTGGCCGTCCACCACCACGCGGTCGCCGGGCTTCAGCCCCTCCTCGATCACCGCCTTGCCGGACTCGATCAGCCCGACGCGGATCGGCCGCGGCTCGACCGTCATGTCCTCCTTCACCAGGTAGGCGTAGGTGCCCTGCGGGCCGCGCTGGACCACCGTCGCCGGCACGGTGGTGGCGCCGCGCCGGGTCGCGGCGAGCAGCCGGACATTGACGAACTGGCCCGGCCACAGCCGCTGCGGCTCGTTGGGCATGGTGGCCTTCAGCCGGATGGTGCCGGTCGTCTGGTCGATCTGGTTGTCGACCACCGCCAGCGTGCCGTTGCCGAGCGGCCGGCGCCCCTCGCGGTCGAGCGCCTGGACGGCGGCCTCGCCCGCCGCCTGCGATTCCAGGACGGTCGGCAGCAGCTTTTCCGGCAGGGTGAAGACAACGGCGATGGGCTGCACCTGGGTGATGGTGGCGAGCCCGCTCTGGTCGCCCGCCCGCACGATGTTGCCGACGTCGAGGGTGCGCAGGCCGATCCGGCCGGAGATCGGGGCGGTGACGGTGGTGTAGCCGAGCTGGACCCGGGCATTCTCGATGACCGCCTCGTCGGCGCGGACCTGGGCCTCCAGCGCCGCCACCTGGGCGCGCTGGGTGTCCGCCGACTGGCGGGAGGCGTATTCCCGCAGGTTCATCGTGCGGTCGAGGTCGCGGCGGGCATTGGCGAGCTGCGCCTCGTCCTGCGCCTTCTTGGCCTCGGCCTGGGCGAGCTGGGCCTTGTAGGGGCGGGGGTCGATCTGGGCCAGCAGGTCGCCGGCCTTGACCAGCTGCCCCTCCTTCAGGGGAAGCTGCAGGATCTCGCCGTCGGCCCGCGCCCGCACGACGGCGCTGTTGAAGGCCTGCACCGTGCCGATGCCGTCGAGCCAGACCGGCACGTCCTCCCGCGCGGCGATGCCGGCGACCACCGGGACGGCACCGCCGCGTCCGCCGCCCGGCGGCCCGGCCTGCCCCTGCGGCGGGGCGGTCAGGCGGTCCTGCACGGCATAGCCGACCCCGCCCACCAGGACGGCGAGGATCAGGCCGGTGACGACCGGCTTCCAGCGGATGCTCTTCTTGGAACTCACGACGGACTCACGGCTGGGGCGGCAGAGGACGGCGGCCGGCAAGGGGCCTTGTCCTGATACGCGGCAGCCGGGAGAAGTCGTCGCGGAAAAATGAGCCGGGTGCGCGGGTCCTCAGTTGGAGGCGGGGTAGAGCGGCAGCAGGGTCTGCTGGCGGCGCTGGTAGCGCACCAGCTCCATCGCGGTCAGCGGCTGGAAGCCGCGGGCACGGTTGGCGGCGGCCACCTCGAACATCAGGGATTGCTGGTGGAACAGGGCGGCGTAGGCGTCGATCAGGCCGAATTCCGGATCCCACATGTGGATGGCCTCGGCGCCGGCGCCGTTCACCTCGATGATCCGGAACTCCTCGCCGCGCTGCAGCGACTCGATGGAGGCGAAGCGCACGTCGAAGCGGCCGAAATGGAACTCCGGCATCGAGTCGGCGATCTCGTCGAAGCGGGCGGTCAGCGTCGCCGTCACGTAGCCGCAGGCGTCCTTGTAGAGGCCGCCGACCCGGCTGCTGCCGACCAGCGACAGCCGCACCCGCTCGCCGGCCACGGGGATCTCGTGCAGGCGGTCGCGCAGGGCGTCGCGGTGCAGCTTCCCCTTCATGGCGGCGCGCGGGTCGCGGGCGATCAGCTCGTCCAGGGTCGAATGGCCGTCGCCGACGACATGCGGATAATAGCGGAAGGTCATGGAGAAGATGCGGCCGTGCCGCTCGCCCGGCATGCGGGCGTAGAAGACCCCGGCCTCGCCGGCATAGGGCACATAGGCCTGCAGGATGAAGCGGCAGTCGGCGGGGAAGCCGCGCAGATACTCCTGCAGATCCTCCACCGAGCGGACCAGCCGGACGCCGAAGCCGCGCCAGCCGATATCGGGCTTCACCACCAGCGGGAAGGACAGGCCGGCCGCACCGACGGCGGCGTCGAGGTCGGCCGCCGTCCAGCCGGCGCGGTTGCGCAGGGCCTGCGACTCGGCGACCCAGCGGCGGGCGTCGCCGGTGATCAGGTCGATGCAGGCGATCTTCGATTCGCCGAGCAGCCCCCCGCCTCGATCGACGGGTTGGCGGCGGTCGGCAGGGTCAGGCTGCGGTGGCGGAAGCCGAGGGCGAACCACTGGATGACCAGCGGGATGTAGAACAGCAGCGGCGGGATGCGCTCGGCGATGCCGATCGAGCCGGAGCCCGCCGGGACCAGCGGCAGGCCCGGCAGGTCGACCGCCTGCGGCAGCGCCGGCCCGTGCAGGACCGGGCGGAGCCAGGGAGCCAGCCGGCGGGCGGCCCGCCGCAGCACCGCGCGCGCCAGCGACTGCGCCGTGTGCGTCCGGGCGGCCATGATGGTGAGGACGGCGGCGACGCCGATCACCTGCACCTCCAGCGCCGCCGCCTCCAGCGAGGAGGTCATCAGGGTCAGCAGCAGCCAGACATGGGCGATCGCCGTCACCGTGGTGATCACGGTGAAGCGCAGGAAGGGCACCCGCATGATGCCGCAGGCGAAATAGGTCGGGAACAGGACGCCCGGAATCAGCCGGCAGGTCACCAGGGTGGTGAGGAGGTTGCGGTGAAGCGCCGAGCGGCAGCGCTCCAGCAACGGACCCTCCGACCGGCGCCGCAGCCAGCCGACGCGAAGGGACAGCAGGCCCAGGCAATAGATGACGACGTCGCCCGCAATGATGCCACCCATGAGGGCAAAGGCGGCGACGCCCAGGCTGACGGTGCCGAGGCTGATCAGGCTGGCGCCGGCGGCAATCGCGACGTCCTCGTGCAGCAGAGTCAGCAGAGCAAGGCCAAACAACAGGGGGAGTTCGGAGAAGGCCGTTATTGGGTGCAACGCAGCAAACACGGGGCCTGTCCCTTCGATGGATCGCTTAGGCCGAAAGTAGGAAGGAGAATACAAAAAAAAGGGTTACGGAGCCTACAAAACTTTTGCCGGCGACCCCAGCTTCGCGTTCTCCGCATGCCATAGCGAAACGATATGGCTTTCATCGCGAATATGTGTTTGCCACTATGGCCGGCGGCGGGGCAAAGTGCGCATCGGTCAATTGGACGCCACCCCAATCATTGCGCGCCAATACAAGCCCAACCCGAGTCAGGAGACGCGTCGTGAAGAGCATGCAGTGGGATGATCCCTTCCTTCTCGAAGACCAGCTTTCGGACGAAGAGAAGCTGATCCGCGACACGGCGCGCGCCTATTGCCAGGACAAGCTGCAGAGCCGGGTGATCTCCGCCTTCCGCGAGGAGCGGTTCGACCGCGAGATCATGACCGAGATGGGCGCGCTGGGCCTGCTCGGCCCGACCATCCCCGAGGAATACGGCGGGCCGGGCGTCAACCACGTCGCCTACGGGCTGGTGGCGCGCGAGGTCGAGCGGGTGGACAGCGGCTACCGCTCCGCCATGTCGGTGCAGTCCTCGCTGGTGATGCACCCGATCCACGCCTACGGCAGCGAGGAGCAGAAGAAGAAGTGGCTGCCGAAGCTGGCGACCGGCGAGATGGTCGGCTGCTTCGGCCTGACCGAGCCGGACCACGGCTCCGACCCCGGCGGCATGAAGACCCGCGCCCGCAAGGTGGACGGCGGCTATCTGCTGACCGGCTCCAAGATGTGGATCACCAACTCGCCGATCGCCGACCTCGCGGTGGTCTGGGCGAAGTCGGACGCCCATGACAACAAGATCAAGGGCTTCGTTGTCGAGCGCGGCACCAAGGGCTTCTCGACTCCGAAGATCGAGGGCAAGCTGAGCCTGCGTGCCTCGGTCACCGGCGAGATCGTGCTGGACGAGGCCTTCGTGCCGGACGAGAACCTGCTGCCCAACGCCAGCGGCCTCGGCGGGCCGTTCGGCTGCCTGAACAAGGCGCGCTACGGCATCGCCTGGGGCGTGATGGGGGCTGCGGAGTTCTGCTGGCACGCCGCCCGCCAGTACACGCTGGACCGCAAGCAGTTCGGCCGGCCGCTGGCCGCCAATCAGCTCATCCAGAAGAAGCTCGCCGACATGCAGACGGAAATCGCGCTGGGCCTGCAGGCCTGCCTGCGCGTCGGCCGCATGATGGACGAGGGAAGCTGGTCGCCGGAGGCGGTGTCGCTGATCAAGCGCAACAACTGCGGCAAGGCGCTAGACATCGCCCGCATGGCCCGCGACATGCACGGCGGCAACGGCATCTCCGACGAGTTCCAGGTCATCCGCCACATGGTGAACCTGGAGACGGTGAACACCTACGAAGGCACCCACGACGTGCACGCCCTGATCCTGGGCCGTGTGCAGACGGGCATCCAGGCCTTCTCGGCCTGACTACAGCCTGACTGCGGCCTGCCGAGGGAGATGAGACGATGAAGGTTCTGGTCCCGGTCAAGCGGGTGGTGGACTACAACGTGAAGATCCGCGTGAAGGCGGATGGGTCCGGCGTTGAGACCGCCAACGTGAAGATGAGCATGAACCCGTTCGACGAGATCGCGGTCGAGGAGGCGGTCCGTCTGAAGGAGGCGGGCAAGGCGGTGGAGATCGTGGCGGTGTCGATCGGTCCTGCGGCCTCGCAGGAGACGCTGCGCACGGCACTCGCCATGGGGGCCGACCGGGCCATCCTGGTGCAGACCGACGCCGAGACCCAGCCGCTGGCGGTGGCCAAGACGCTGAAGGCGCTGGTCGACAAGGAGGGCCCGCAGCTCGTCATCCTGGGCAAGCAGGCGATCGACGACGACTGCAACCAGACCGGCCAGATGCTGGCGGCCCTGCTCGGCTGGGGCCAGGGCACCTTCGCCTCGAAGCTGGAGGCCGGCGAGGGCAAGGTCACGGTGACGCGCGAGATCGACGGCGGTCTGGAGACGGTCGAGCTCGCCCTGCCGGCGGTGGTGACGGCCGACCTGCGGCTGAACGAGCCGCGCTACGCCTCGCTGCCCAACATCATGAAGGCCAAGAAGAAGCCGCTGGAGACCGTGACGCCCGACAGCCTGGGCGTCGACGTGGCGCCGCGGCTGAAGACGCTCAAGGTGGCCGAGCCGGCCAAGCGCAAGGCCGGCGTGAAGGTGGCGGACGTCGCCGCCCTGGTGGACAAGCTGAAGACCGAAGCGCGGGTGATCTGACCATGGCCAGCATTCTTGTTCTCGCGGAGCACGACAACGCGACGCTGAAGCCCGCCACGCTGCATGCGGTGACGGCGGCCGGGAAGATTGGTGGGGAGATCCACGTGCTGGTGGCCGGCCAGGGGGCGCAGGCCGCGGCGGCGGCGGCGGCCAGGGTGGCCGGTGTGGCGAAGGTGCTGCTGGCCGACGATGGCGCCTATGCCCACCAGCTTCCCGAGGCGGTGGCGCCGCTGGTGGTGGGGCTTGCCCAGGGTGGCTACGGCCATGTGCTGGCGGCGGCGACGTCGATGGGCAAGAACCTGCTGCCGCGGGTGGCGGCCCTGCTGGACGTGGCGATGGTGTCGGACATCACGGCGGTGGTGTCGGCGGACAGCTTCGAGCGGCCGATCTATGCCGGCAACGCGATCGCGACGGTGCAGTCGCCGGACGCGGTGAAGGTGGTCACCGTGCGCACCACCGCCTTCGAGGCGGCGGCCGGCGAAGGTGGTGCTGCGGCGGTCGAGAGCGTGGCGGCGGCGCAGGACGTGGCGGCCGGTCTGTCGCGCTTCGTGTCGGCGGAGCTGACGAAGTCGGAGCGTCCGGAGCTGACGGCGGCGCGGGTGGTGGTGTCGGGCGGCCGGGGCATGCAGTCGGGCGAGAACTTCGTGCTTCTGGAGGCGCTGGCCGACAAGCTGGGGGCGGCGGTCGGCGCCAGCCGGGCGGCGGTCGACGCGGGCTTCGTGCCCAATGATTACCAGGTCGGGCAAACCGGCAAGATCGTGGCGCCCGAGCTGTACATCGCGGTCGGCATCTCCGGTGCGATCCAGCACCTCGCCGGCATGAAGGACAGCAAGGTCATCGTCGCGATCAACAAGGACGAGGAAGCGCCCATCTTCCAGGTCGCCGATTACGGGCTCGTCGCGGACCTCTTCAAGGCCGTGCCGGAGCTGACCTCGTCCCTCTGATCCGGTCCGTTTCCGAGTTTCTTCCCTGCGATCTCCCCTGCCTCTCCCGCCGTCCTGGCGGGAGAGGATTTTTTCTTTACGGGACAGGCGCTTGGGAAGCCTACTTCGCGTGCTGGTCCAGGAACTGGCGGCAGTGGTCGAAGTCGTGCAGGCACGCCTCCGGCAGGGCGATTCCCTTGCGGGTGGCGAGGCTGCGGGCGAAGGCCAGCATGCGCTCCGTCGGCTCCCTGCGCCGCGCCGCTCCGGCCGCCGGGGCGGGGGCGGGGGCGGCGCCGTCCGACCCGGATCGCGCTGCATCCGGCAGCGCAGCCGCAGCGGCCGGTTTGCGGGTCCGCCGGACGCGGGGTTTCGGCGCTTCCTCCGCGGTGCCGGCAGCGGCGCCCTTGGGGCTCCGGCGCCGGCCCGCGCGGGGACCGGCAGCCGCGGTGGCGCCGCGCCGGCGGGTGAAGCGGCCCTTGGGCGCCGGGGTGCCGAGGTCGACCGTCGCGCCGCGGCTGCCGCACAGCACGCCGATCAACCGCCCGGCCTCCTCCGCGATGGCGTCGATCACCGCGCGGAAGGGCGCGCGGCCGGTCACCACCTCGTCCAGCTTCATCTCCCACAGGGCGGTGGTGCCGGGATCGACCAGGACGGGGGCGGCGGCGCGCAGCGTCTCGAAGAGCTGCAGCCCGGCCGGCGTCGGCATCAGCCACTTGCCGTCGGCGGTCAGCAGGTTCTGCCGGCGCAGGCCCTTGATGACCTCGGCGCGGGTGGCGGGGGTGCCGATGCCCTTCGCCTCCTTCAGCCGGTCGCGCAGGGCCGGATCCTCGACGAAGCGCCAGGCGTTCTGCATGGCGTCGACCAGCGTGCCCTCGTTGTAGCGCGGCGGCGCCTGGGTGCGCCTGGCCTCGACCCTGGCGTCGGACAGCGCCGCCGGCTCCCCGTCGGTCAGCGGCGGCAGGGTCTGTTCCGCCTCCTCCTCCTTGCCGGAGTCCGAGTCGGCGGAGCCGAAGGCCGCCTTCCAGCCGAGCAGCAGCGGGATGCGGCCGACCGCGCGGAAGGGCAGCGGCCGGCCCTCCACCGGGACCGGCATCACCACGGTGGTCTGGCGGTACTCGTAGTCCGGCATGACGGCGGCGAGGTAGGAGCGGCAGATCAGCGCGAACAGCCGCTTCTCGTCGTCGCCGAGCCGGGCCAGCCGCGGCTCGAGGTCGTCCAGCACGTTGACGTTGGGGATCACCGCATGGTGCGACACCCCCTCCAGCGCCTTGTCGCAGAAATGGCCGGACCTGCCCTTGCGGATCACCGGCCGGCCGATCTCCAGATGGGCGAAGCCGCGCAGCCGGGTCAGCGCCCCGACGATGGCCGGCACGTCGGCGATCTGGTTCTCCGACAGGTAGCGGGCCTCGGCGCGGGGATAGGTGATCAGCTTCTTGCCGTCGCCGTCGTAGAGCTCCTGCGCCACCGCCAGCGTCCGGTCGGCGGTCCAGCCCCAGCGCTGCCCGCAGGTCTTCTGCAGCGACGGCAGGTCGTAGAGCTTCGGCGGCCCCTGCCGCTTCGCCTCCACCGTCACCGACAGCGGCCCGCCATGCCCCTCCGCCGCGCGGGCGATCGCCTCGGCGCGGGCACGGTCCTTGATGCGGTCCTTCGGCGCCGGGGCGTGGCGCATCAGGAAGCTGCCGCCGGCGACGGTGGCGGTCGCCACCACCTCGAAATAATCCTCCGGCTTGAAGTCGCGGATCTCCAGCTCGCGCAGGCAGACGATGGCGAGCGTCGGCGTCTTCACCCGGCCGATGCCGATCACCCCGCGCGTGCCGGGCGCCAGCAGGGTCTTGGTGGCCGTGCGGGTCAGGGTGAGGTTGAAGATCTGGTCGGCCTGCTGGCGCGCCACCGCCGCCTCGTAGAGCGGCCGCATCGCCTCGTTGGGCCTGAGCGCGGAGAAGGCGTCGCGGATCGTCTTGGGGTCCTGGGCGGTGAAGAGCGCCCGCTCCACCCGGCCGCGGAACCCCAGATGCTCCAGGATCTCCTGTCCGATGAGCTGCCCCTCGCGGTCGCAGTCGGTGGCGAGGATGACCCGGTCGCAGGAGCGCAGCGCCGCCTTGATCGCCTCCAGCTTCGCCGCCTTGTTGCCGCCGGTGTCGGGCCGGGTGGGGTAGAGCCCGTCCGGCTTCAGCAGGGTCGGCGACCAGCGTTTCCAGGCGGGATCGACCTCCTCCGGCTCGGCCAGCCGCAGCAGATGGCCCTCGGCCGGCAGGATGCGCCCCCAGCGCTCGCCGAGCGCTGCGCGCAGATCCTTCGCCTGACTGGTTTTCTCGGTGATGATGACGGTCGCCATGGGCGGAAGGATAAGGCCAGGATGAAAACGGATCAAGAACACCGATGGCTGCCGCTTCTCCTCGCCGCCGGGCTGCTGCTGGCCGCCGGGCCGGCGCGGGCGGAGCGTCCGCTGCTGCCCGGCATCGGCGCGGAGGACCGGCGGGAGGCGGTGCCGGCGGCGGAGGCGCCGTGGCGCAGCCTGTCGCGGGTGCAGACCAGCCTCGGCGGGCGCTGCACCGGCGTGCTGGTGGCGCCCGACCGGGTGGCGACCGCCGCCCACTGCCTGCTGAACCGCGCCCGCCGGCCGCTGCCGGAGTCGTCGCTGCACGTCCTGTTCGGCTATGAGCGGGGCACCTTCCAAAGCCACGCCGCGGTGCGCGCCATCGCCGCCGATCCGGCCTATGATCCCGCCCTCCCCGCCCAGGCGATCGCGCGCGACTGGGCGGTGCTGACGCTCGCCGCGCCGGCCCCGTCCGGCGTGGTGCCGGTGCCGCTGCTCGACCGGGAGCCGCAGCCGGGCGAAGCGGCCATGCTCGGCGGCTACAGCCAGGACCGGGCGCAGATCCTGACCGCCGACCGGGCCTGCCGGATCCTCGGCACCGCGGCGGCGCCCGGCGGGCCGCTGCTGGTCCACGACTGCGCCGCCACCCGCGGCACCAGCGGGACCGCCCTGTTCGTCCGCGACGGCGGGGGATGGGCGGTGGCGGGGATCGGGGTTGCTGCAGGGCAGGGGGCCGGGCAGGAGACGGGGCGGCGCAATTTCGCGGTCCCGGCCGCCTCTTTGCGCCGCGCGGTGGGGGTATTCGCGCCCTCACGGCAGCCTTGAGCGGACGACGCGCATTTTTTGCTAGGTCGGCGCGCCTGAATCGCATAGAGGTACGCGCGTCCGAGCCTCGATAGATTCCGGAGACACCTCGTCATGTCGATTCAGCGCTTCCATACCGGACCGCGCATGAGCCAGATGGTCGTCCACAACGATACGGTCTACCTCGCCGGTCAGGTCGCCGAGTTCGGCGCGGGCGAGATGGTCGCCGAGGTCGAGGCGCAGACGGCCCAGATCCTGCGCCAGATCGACGCCCTGCTGGCGGAGGCCGGGACGGACAAGAGCAAGCTGTTGTCCGCCACCATCTACCTCGCGGACATCGCGACCTTCGGCCAGATGAACAAGGCCTGGGAAGCCTGGGTCGATACCCGGAACCCGCCGGCCCGCGCCACCGTCGAAGCGAAGCTCGCGGCGCCGCAATATCTCGTTGAAATTCAGGTCACCGCGGCCAAATAAGTCCGCGGGAACGGGGCAACCCGGCAGCCTCGGTTGGGGTGTGCCGGCGTGGCCCGACAACTGTGAGGGCCTCGCTCGCGGAAAAATCGGTGGAAAAAAGCTCCTCCGGTTTACAGAGTGTTAATGACGCCTTAACGGATCGCCCGTACAACCCCGACCAACCCTTGCCGCCGGAGCCGACACTCGTCGCGCCCCGGAAGCCGCGTTAATGTAATGGATCTGCAACATGCCGCGCCAAACGCCACTTTCTGACATCCGCAACATCGGCATCATCGCCCACGTCGATGCCGGCAAGACGACGACGACCGAGCGCATCCTGTACTACACGGGCCGGAAGCACACGATCATCGACGTCCACGAGACCAAGGACCTGAAGACGTCGACGACGACGGACTATCTGGAGCAGGAGCAGAAGCGCGGCATCACGATTCAGTCGGCCGCGGTCTCGGCGTTCTGGCGCGGCAAGAAGATCAACGTCATCGACACCCCGGGCCACGTGGACTTCACCATCGAGGTGAACCGCTCGCTGCGCGTGCTCGACGGCGCGGTCGTGGTGTTCGACGGCGTGGCCGGCGTGGAGCCGCAGTCCGAGACGAACTGGCGCCTGGCGGACAACTACAACGTCCCGCGCATGTGCTACGTCAACAAGATGGACCGCTCGGGCGCGAACTTCCGCCGTTGCGTGGACATGATCCGCAACCGCCTGGGCGCCCGTCCGCTGTGCCTGCAGGTTCCGCTGGGCTCGGAAGACAACTTCCGCGGCATGGTCGACCTCATCGAGATGAAGGCCTACGTCTGGTTCTCCGATGACAAGGACGCCAAGTGGGAAATCTGGGACATCACCGATGACCTGGCGAGCAAGCTGAACCTGACGGTCAAGGAAGACCTCGACAACATCGAGAGCATCCCGGGCCTGCGGCAGGAGCTGGTCGACACTGCCCTGGAGCAGGACGACGCCGCGATGGAGGCCTATCTGGAGACCGGTGAGGAGCCGTCGCCCGACGTGCTGCGCACCTGCATCCGCAAGGGCACCATCACCAGCGCCTTCACCCCGGTCCTCTGCGGCTCGTCCTACAAGAACAAGGGCGTGACCCAGGTTCTGGACGCCGTCGTCGACTATCTGCCGGCCCCGACCGACGTTCCGGCCATCGCGACCGTGGACGAGGACGGCAACCCGAACGGCGAGCGCGCCAGCTCGGACGAGGCGCCCTTCTCGGCCCTGGCCTTCAAGGTGATCAACGACACCTACGGCTCGATGACCTTCATCCGCGTCTATTCGGGCGTGCTGACGAAGGGCATGTCGATCCTCAACTCGACCCGCGGCAAGCGCGAGAAGATCGGCCGCATGGTCGAGATGTTCGCCAAGGAAGCCAACGCGATCGAAGAGGCCCGCGCCGGCGACATCGTCGCCCTCGTCTCGCTGACCGAGACCGAGACCGGCGACACGCTGTGCGACGCCTCGTCGCCCGTCATCCTGGAGCGCATGCGCTTCCCCGACCCCGTCATCAGCGTGTCGGTCGAGCCGAAGACCAAGGGCGAGCAGGAGAAGTTCTCCATCGCGCTCGGCAAGATGGTCCGCGCGGATCCGTCGCTCCGCCTGGAGACCGACCGTGAAACCGGCCAGACCATCCTGCGCGGCATGGGCGAGCTGCACCTCGAGGTGACTCTCGACCGCATGCGCACGGAGTTCGGCGTGGAAGGCAACATGGGCAAGCCCCAGGTCGCCTACCGCGAGACGATCACCAAGCCGGTCGAGCTGGTCTACACCCACAAGAAGCAGACCGGCGGTTCGGGCCAGTTCGCCGAGGTGAAGATCATCTTCGAGCCGCTGGAGCGTGGCCAGGGCTTCGAGTTCAAGGACGAGACGGTCGGCGGCTCGGTGCCGCGCGAGTATGTCCCGTCGGTGCAGAAGGGCCTGACGCTGCAGAAGGAAGACGGCGTCCTCGCCGGCTATCCGACCGTGGACTTCCGCGCCCGCTTGGTGGACGGCAAGTACCACGACGTCGACTCGAACGCCCTGACGTTCGAAATCGCCGCCAAGGCCTGCTTCCGCGAGGCCCTGCCGAAGGCCGCCCCGATCCTGCTCGAGCCGGTGATGAAGGTCGAGATCGTGACGCCGGAGGACTACCTCGGCGACGTGATCGGCGACATCAACCGCCGCCGCGGCACGGTGCTGGGCCAGCTGGAGCGCGGCTCGAACATCGCCGTCGAGGCCAACGTGCCCCTGAACGAGATGTTCGGCTACATCGGCCAGCTGCGCGGCATGACCTCGGGCCGTGCGTCCTACACCATGGAGTTCAGCCACTACGAGCCGGTGCCGCGCAACGTCACCGACGAAATCGTGGCCGGCCGCAACAAGGCCGCCTGATCTCCCGACCCCGTCCGGTCCCCGGTGAGGGGGCCGGACGACGGTTCTACGGCGACGGCCGGCGGAGCGATCCGCCGGCCGTTTCCTTTTGGCCCGGAATGCGGCGGAGCGGACGCGGCTTTGGTCAGGGCATAGGCCGTTCGCGAAAATTTTTCCGACTTTGGCAGAATCGACGAAAAGGGGGTTGGCGGTCCCGCCGGACACACCCACACTCTCTTTCATGAGCCAGCGCTTCTTTTTCTTGACTGTTGTGCTGACGCTTCTGCTTGGCGCCCCCGCCGGGGCGGGGCAGGGAAGCGCGCCGCTCGATTCGCTGTTCCAGGCCCTGCGCGCCGCCCCCGACGATGTCGCCGCCGAGCCGGTGGAGGGCCGGATCTGGGACGTCTGGCTGCAGCATCCCGACGAGACGCTGCTGGCGGAGATGCGGTCCGGCGTGCTCAGCCTGAACGCCGACGACTATCCGGCCGCCCTGGACGCCTTCGACCGCGTCGTCGCGCGCGATCCGACCTATGCCGAGGGATGGAACAAGCGGGCCAGCGCCCATTACATGCTGGGCGACTACGAGTCGGCGATGAACGATCTGCGCCGCGCCCTGCTGCTGGAGCCCCGCCATTTCGGCGCCCTGGCTACGCTCGGCCTCGTCTATCTCGAACTCGACCGGCCGGCCGCCGCCCTGCGCGCCTTCGACGCGGCGCTCGCCATCAACCCGCACCTGCCCAATCTGCGCCGGCAGGCGCAGTCCATCCGCATCAGCGCCGCCGGCCTCGCGCTGTGACATACGTCTGCATGTGTTTCGCGTAATTCTTTGCGTTTACTCCCGCTTTGGGTGTATGAAGAACGGCCTGGGCGGGCCGCCCGGCGACCGCGGCGGGATCTCGCATGTTGCACGGTATCTTTGAAGTCGTGGCGGAGCTGCGTGTCCTCAGCGCCGTCGCCCTGTTGTGCCTGTCCTTCATCCTGCCGCTGACGATCTTCATCGGCCGCAGCAACATCAAGACGATCCGGCAGAAGATCATCGCCGATCTGGAGAATGTCTTCCGCATCGACGGCCACGGTCCGGACACGCTGATCCCGTCCTTCGAGTTCGCCGCCTACAAGTACCGGGCGCTGCCGCATCAGAGCGACCAGCCGCAGCCATCGGAATGGCGGGCCTATTTCCTGCCGGTGCTGGTCTTCATCCTGGTGTCGTTCAGCGGATTCCTGACCTCGTCCGGCCTTTTGCTGACGCATGCCCGGCTGGAGCATTTCCAGCCCTTCTTCAGCGGCATGACGCTGGTCACCGGCGACCCCGCCAGCCGGACGACGATGGTCCATTACCAGATGCAGACCATGTCGGCGCTGACCTTCACCTTCATCGGCGCCTATATCTGGTCGATCGATTACCTGGTGCGGCGGATCTCCAACTACGACCTGTCGCCGATCTCCTTCCTGCGGGTGACGGCGCACATCATCCTGGCCTGCGTCACCTCGGTCACGCTGCATCACGGCTATGTCGAGCTGATGAACAGCAGTCCGTCCAGCGTGGTCGGCGACCGGGTGCCGGAGCTGATCGTCGCCTTCCTGATCGGCTTCTTCCCGAAGCTCGGCCTGCAGACCCTGCTGAGCCGGGTGCCGCAGCTCCAGGTGCGGCGGGTCGATCCGCGCGCCTCCGGCTTCGCCAAGGAATATCCCATCGACATGGTGCTGGGAATCGATTCGGCCATCAAGTTCCGGCTGGCCGAGTTCGAGATCGAGGACGTGCAGAACCTCGCCACCGCCAACCCGATCCTGCTGTTCGTCGAGACGCCCTACGGCATCTACGAGACGATGGACTGGGTGGCGCAGGCGCAGCTGATCCTGGCGCTGGACCTCGACCAGATCGAGGCGCTGCGGCTGATCAACGTGCGGACCATCTTCGACCTGGAGCATTTCCTGGAGACGCCGGCCTCGCGCGCCCTGCTCGTGACGGCGCTGAACACGCCGCGCACCGACGGCAAGGGCACCGTCCTGCAGCAGGACCGCGGCATCACCGACGCCACGGTCGAGACCATCGTCCGGGCGATCGGCGAGGACCTGCATGTCCAGCGCCTGCGCCAGATCTGGCGCAACATCGAGCTGAAGCTGAAGTTCGACCTGCCGCATGTCCGGCGGGAGAGCGAGATGCTGCACGCCCCCTGCCTGGATGCCGAGCCGCCGGCCCCGCCGCCGCCCCGCCCGCACGGGGAGGGGCGCAAGACCCTGGCGGCGGTGGAGTAGCGGCTACTCGCCCTCCACCCAGGCGATGCGCAGGATGTTGGTGTTGCCGGGGGTGCCGAAGGGCACGCCGGCGGTAATGACCAGCCGCTGGCCTTCCAGCGCGATGCCGTCGCGGAAGGCCGTGCGGGTCGCCGTCTGGACCATTTCCGAGAAGTTGCTGATGTCCTGGGTGTGGACGGCGTGGACGCCGTAGGCGAGCTGCAGCCGCCGCGCCGTCTCCATCGCCGAGGTCAGGCAGAGGATCGGCACCTCCGGCCGCTCGCGCGCCGCGCGCAGCGTGGTCGAGCCGGAGGTGGTGTAGGTGGCGATGGCCGCCGCCTGGATGGTGTGGGCCACCTGGCGGGCCGCCGCGGTGATGGCGTCGGCGGCGGTCTGCTGCGGGTCCGGATGCTGGGCGTCCATGATGGAGCGGTAGAGCGGGTCATGTTCCACCCGGCGGGCGATGCGGTCCATGATCGACACCGCCTCCACCGGATAGGAGCCGCTGGCCGTCTCCGCCGACAGCATCACGGCGTCCGCCCCGTCATAGACGGCGGTGGCGACGTCCGAAGCCTCGGCCCGGGTCGGCGCCGGGGCGGCGACCATCGACTCGAGCATCTGGGTGGCGACGATCACCGGCTTGCCGGAGCGGCGCGACTCGCGGACGATCCGCTTTTGCAGCGTCGGGACGTCCTCCGCCGGCAGCTCGACGCCGAGATCGCCGCGGGCGACCATGATGCCGTCCGACAGCTCGATGATCTCGGCGAGATGGGCGATGGCCTGGGGCTTCTCCAGCTTCGACAGCAGCGCGGCGCGGCCGGCGATCAGGCGCCGCGCCTCCGCCACGTCCTCCGGCTTCTGCACGAAGCTGAGCGCCACCCAGTCGACCCCGTGGTCGAGCGCGAAGGCGAGGTCGGCGCGGTCCTTCTGGGTGAGCGGCGACAGCGGCAGCACGACGCCGGGCACGTTGACGCCCTTGCGGTCCGACAGCCGGGTCCCGGACACCACGCGGGTGTCGGCATGGTCGGGGCCGCAGGACAGCACGCGCAGCCGCACCCGGCCGTCGTCGAGCAGCAGGTCGGTGTCCGGCGTCAGCGCCGCGAAGATCTCCGGATGGGGCATGCCGACGCGGCGGTCGTCGCCCGGCTCCTTCGACAGGTCCAGACGGAACTCCTGGCCGGCGGTCAGGGTGATCGGGCCGTTGGCGAAGGTGGCGATGCGCAGCTTCGGACCCTGCAGGTCGGCCATGACGGCGATCGGGCGGCCGGTCTCCGCCTCCAGCTCGCGCAGGATGGCGAGGCGCTGGCCGTGGTCCTCGTGGGTGCCGTGGCTGAAGTTCAGGCGGAAGACGTCCACCCCGGCCTCGAACAGGGCGCGGATCACCTCCGGCGAGGCGGAGGCGGGGCCGAGCGTGGCGACGATCTTGGTGAGGCGGGAGCGGCGGATCGGGCGGCCGGTGGCGGTCATCGGGGAGGCTTCCGTTGCGGTCGGACGGGACGGGCGGGAACGGCGCGGCCGGGCGGGCCGCCAACGCTGCGAACAGCGCATCCCCCGCCCATGTTGCCCGACCCGGTGCGCCGATCAAGCCCGGCATGCGCGGCCGGCCGGATCGGACAGGGCTCCGAAGTCGGGTTAACGCTGGTTTACGAACGGCACGGTTTCTGATTCGGTGGGGCCGAACCGGATCGGGGGTGCCGTGCCATGAGTTCCATCGCAGCCGAATTTGGTCAGAAATCGCGTCTGAAGGCGCTGCTGGATCATTTTTCGCTGATCGACGATCCGCGCGATCCGTGGCGGGTGGCCTATCCCTTGCCGGAGATTCTGCTTCTGGCGGTCTGTGGGACGATCGCCGATTGTGAGGATTATGAGGCGATCGCAGCGTGGGGCGAAGCCCGGCTCGATTTTCTGCGGCGGTTTCAGCCCTACCATCACGGGGTGCCGAGCGGACGCTGGCTGACCGTGTTCATGAACCGGATCAACCCGTGCCTGTTCCAGGACTGCTTCACAGCCTGGGTGCGCGAGGCTTGGCCCGACCGCCCCGAGCTTGTCGCCATCGACGGCAAGACCTCGCGGCGCAGCCATGACCGCAGCCGCGCTCAAGCCCCTCTCCACTTGGTGTCGGCCTTCGCCACCACCAGCCGTCTGGTGCTCGGGCAGGAAGCCGTCGAAGACAAGGCTGGCGAACTCGCGGCCATTCCCGTTCTTCTGGAGCGCCTGGCGGCCGACGGCGGCCTCACGGGAGCGATCGTGACCATCGACGCCATCGCCTGCAACGCCACCATCGCCCAAGCCATCCGCGACGCCGGGGCCGACTACCTGCTGGCGGTCAAGGCCAACCAGCCGACCCTGCGCGATGAGATCGAAACTTACTTCGCCGAGGCCCCGGACGTGGCCCTCGAGCACGCCACCGACATCGACAAGGGCCATGGCCGGATCGAGCAGCGCACGGTCACGGTCGCCCGCGAGGTCGATTGGCTGACCGGCGAGCGCCGCTTCCCCGGCGAGGTGCGTCTGCCCGCCGTCGCCTCGATCATTCGGGTTGGCAGCAAAGCCGAGTTGAAGGACCGCTGCCGCTTCGACACCCGCTACTACGTTTCTTCCGCCACGCTGAGCGCCCAGGCAGCGGCTGAGGCCATTCGGGGGCATTGGGGCATCGAGAACCGGCTGCATTGGGTTCTCGACGTCGTCTTCACCGACGACCAGTCCCGCTTGCGCAAGGGACATGGCGCTCAGAACATGGCCGTCGTCCGCCATTTCGCCATCAATCTCGTCCGCAAGGCCGAGGAACCCGCCCGGCCGCGCTCGGGACTGCGGCGCGCCACCAAAAAACCGGCCAAACCCAAAGCGACAAGCATCAAGCTCCGACGAAAGCTGGCGGGATGGGACACCGATTACCTCGACGCCATCCTTGCCGCCAAAATCCGTTAACCTGGATTCGGAGCCCTGCCGGATCGGACACCCCGCTTGCCCCGGCGGAGGAATCGCTTTATGTCCGTGTCCGTGCGCTGCGAACGCCCCGGCCGGGGATTCATCTTGACAAATGGCCGGTGGTTTTCAATATTCGCACCCTCTCGTGCCCCACCAGGGGTTCGAACGAAGTTTTGCGTCCCGAGATCAGGGGGATCTGGATCGGGCCGCTTTGTCGCACCGGCGGCCCCTTTTGGGGGCGGTTGTTGAGAATCGAGGAGAGCAGGCGTGGCGCGTATTGCTGGCGTCAACATCCCCGCGCAGAAGCGCGTGGAGATCGCGTTGACCTACATCCATGGGATCGGCCCGTTCAAGGCCAAGGAAATCTGCAAGAAGCTGGACATCCCGGCCGAGCGCCGCGTGAACCAGCTGACGGACGACGAAGTCCTGAAGATCCGCGAGACGATCGACAGCGACTATCAGGTCGAGGGTGACCTGCGTCGCGAAGTCGCGATGAACATCAAGCGTCTGATGGACCTGGGCTGCTACCGCGGCCTGCGTCACCGCAAGGGCCTGCCGGTCCGCGGCCAGCGCACCCACACCAATGCCCGCACCCGCAAGGGTCCGGCCAAGCCGATCGCCGGCAAGAAGAAGTAAGACAGAGGATTACCTTCCATGGCCAAGCCGTCCGCCGCCTCGCAGCGTCTTCGTCGTCGTGAGCGTAAGAACATCACTGCCGGCGTCGCCCACGTGAACG
This sequence comes from Azospirillum thermophilum, assembly GCF_003130795.1. NCBI lineage: Bacteria > Pseudomonadati > Pseudomonadota > Alphaproteobacteria > Rhodospirillales > Azospirillaceae > Azospirillum > Azospirillum thermophilum. Next base: position 244,153 of record NZ_CP029358.1, on the reverse strand, counting down.
CCTCGTTCAACAACACGATGATCACCATCACCGACGCGCAGGGCAACACCATTGCCTGGTCGTCGTCGGGCACCATGGGCTTCAAGGGCTCGCGCAAGTCGACCCCGTACGCCGCCCAGGTGGCTGCCGAGGATGCCGGCCGCAAGGCTCAGGAGCACGGCATGAAGACCCTGGAGGTCGAGGTCAAGGGTCCGGGTTCGGGACGTGAGTCCGCCCTGCGCGCCCTGCAGTCGATCGGCTTCCAGATCACCTCGATCCGCGACGTCACGCCGATCCCCCACAACGGCGTCCGCCCGCCGAAGAAGCGTCGCGTCTAAGTCCGCAAGACGTCTCCGCGCCCGCGGGGACCAGCCGTTCCGGGACAGGGGGCCGCAGCCATCGCGGCCCTCGCAGAATGGGAACGGCCGGTCGCCGCGGTTTCGTGATTCACCCGATGGCAAGAGGTACGATCCGTGCTTCAGAAGAACTGGCAGGAACTCATCAAGCCGTCGAAGCTGGAAATCCAGCCCGGCGACGACGCCGACCGTGTGGCGACCGTGGTCGCCGAGCCGCTGGAACGCGGCTTCGGTCTGACCCTCGGCAATGCGCTCCGCCGCGTCCTGCTCTCCTCGCTGCAGGGTGCCGCCGTCACGTCGATCCACATCGACGGCGTGCTGCATGAGTTCTCCTCGATCCCCGGCGTCCGCGAGGACGTGACCGACATCGTCCTGAACATCAAGACGATGGGCCTGCGCATGGGCGGCGACGGCCCGAAGCGCATGCGCCTGCGCGCCGAAGGCCCGGGCGAGGTCAAGGCCGGCATGATCGAGACCGGCGCCGACATCCAGGTCATGGACCCGGATCTGGTCATCTGCACGCTGGACAACGGCGCGCGGCTGAACATGGAACTGACGGTCGAGACCGGCAAGGGCTATGTCCCGGCCAGCCAGAACCGGCCCGAGGACGCGCCGATCGGCCTGATCCCCGTCGACGCGCTGTTCTCGCCGGTGCGCAAGGTCTCCTACAAGGTCGACAACGCCCGCGTCGGCCAGGTCACCGACTATGACCGCCTGTCGATGACGGTGGAGACCAACGGCGCCGTGAAGCCGGACGATGCGGTGGCGCTCGCCGCCCGTATCCTGCAGGACCAGCTCCAGCTCTTCATCAACTTCGAGGAACCGACCCACACGGTCGCCGAGGAGAAGCACGAGGAGGTTCCGTTCAACAAGAACCTGCTCCGCAAGGTGGACGAGCTCGAGCTGTCGGTCCGGTCGGCCAACTGCCTCAAGAACGACAACATCGTCTACATCGGCGACCTGGTGCAGAAGACCGAGGCGGAAATGCTCCGCACCCCGAACTTCGGCCGCAAGTCGCTGAACGAGATCAAGGAAGTGCTGGCCCAGATGGGCCTGCACCTGGGTATGGAAATCCCGAACTGGCCGCCCGAGAACATCGAGGAGCTGGCCAAGCGTCTGGAAGAGCCGTACTAAGCCTTTTCTCGACACCGAGGTCATCCGTCCCCGCCGGCCGCCCGCCGGCGGGGACGTTTGTCAGGGCCATCCGGCCCGTTCCATCCCAGGGCCGTCCCGGCCCTCTTGTTTCCCAGGGCCGTTCCGGCCCTACTGTTTCCCAGGGCCGTCCCGGCCCGTCCCCTACCGTACCGGCTCCATCCGGGCGGCGGGGTCCACGATCGGCTCCCCGAGGGGGGCCAAGCCATGAAGGAGGACCGCCATGCGTCACGGCGTTTCCGGACGTAAGCTCAGCAAGACCAGCAGCCACCGCAAGGCGATGTTCGCCAACATGGCGAACGCGCTGATCAAGCACGAGCAGATCAAGACCACCCTGCCGAAGGCCAAGGAGCTGCGCCCGATCGCGGACAAGCTCATCACCCTCGGCAAGAAGGGTGGCCTCGCCAACCGCCGCCTGGCCTTCGCCCAGCTGCGCGACAACGCGATGGTCGACAAGCTGTTCACCGTTCTGGCCGACCGCTACAAGGACCGCCAGGGCGGCTACACCCGCGTCCTGAAGGCCGGCTTCCGCTACGGCGACGCCGCCGACATGGCGGTGATCGAGCTGGTCGACCGCGACGTGGAGGCCAAGGGCCAGGATTCGGGCCCGGTGCTGGTCTCCGAAGAGGCCGCGGGCGAGGAGTAACGGTCGCCTCACGGTGACCGGGTCGGCCGCCGCTTTGCTGGGCACTCAAATGGTTGTGCTTCGCGGGGCGGCGTCCGATATAGGTGATCGGCCAACCCGACCGACCCTTCCACCGGGCCTGTCTCCGGTGGAAGGGTTTCCCTTATCCGGCTGACGGAATGTTGCGATCCCTTTACAATCGAATCCAGCAGGCGGCCGCCCGCAAGGACGCCGTGTGGTGGATGTCCGCCGTCTCCTTCGCGGAGAGCTCCTTCTTCCCGCTTCCGCCGGACGTGATGCTGGTGCCGATGTGCCTGTCACAGCCGAAGAAGCTGTGGTTCTACACCAACGTCTGCGCCATCGCCTCGCTGATCGGCGGGCTGTTCGGCTATGCCGTCGGCTTCTACCTGTTCGAGAGCGTCGGGCGCCTGATCATCGACTTCTACAACGCCCAGGATTCCTTCCTGCGGTTCCAGGAGATGTTCGCCGAGTTCGGCCCCTGGTTCCTGATCCTGAAGGGCGTCACGCCGATTCCCTACAAGCTGCTGACGATCACCGCCGGCTTCGCGCATCTCGACCTGACGGTCTTCATCCTCTGCTCGATCGTCGCGCGCTTCTCGCGGTTCTACATGATCGCGATCCTGCTGCACTTCTACGGGCCGCAGGTCCAGCAGATCATCGAGCGGCGCCTGATGCTGGTCACCACGATCCTGGTGGTCATCGTGGTCGGCGGCCTGCTCAGCTTCAAGTTCGTCTGATCGGGCCCGGCCCTGGCTGAGCGCGCAGCCAGGGCCGTTTGCCCGGCCGCCCGTCAGTTCGGCGTGCCGTGATCCTGGCGGTCGCGGACCGAGGGCGGCAGCGACTCGCGGTCCCGCCGGTCGCGCCGCACGATCATCGCGATGGCGCCGGCGATCAGCAGCCCGCCCAGGAAGGGCAGGATCATATCCCCGAGTCCGACGTCCGGCCGGGCCAGGACGCGCATGCCCAGCATGGCGAGCCCGGCGATCAGCAGGGCTGCGAACAGCAGGACGGGCTTTCCCCGTCCCGGACGGCGGTCTCCGGTCTCTCGGCTCATTTGGGTCATTCCCTTCTCACACAGGTTACCGGCATAGTGGGGCCTGACCGGTCGGTGGTCCAGCGGCGTGGCGTCGTGCCGGCCCGGATGCGCCCGACGATCAGACCGACCTCGCACCGACCCCGTACCAGCACTCCGGTACCAAGAACAATGGGAGCTCCAGCCGAGATGTTCCGCCCCTTCCGCACCCTCACCGTGCCCGCCGTCCTGGCCATCGCCGTGATGGCGCTGAGCGCCTGTGCCGAACGGGCTCCGCAGCGCAGCAGCGGCAGCGCCCCGGCGGTGACGCAGTCCGCCCCGGCCCAGAGCGCCCCGCGGACCACCCCCGCCCCCGGCGCCTCCACGCGGACGGACGACCAGTCGCTGCGGCTCGACAACGAGATGACCGGCGTCGGCTCCTGCCGGACGCAGTGCGAGCGCAGCCACAACATGTGCATGGATTCGGTCGCCGCCCGCACGCAGAGCGGCGTCGAGCGGCCGGACCGCGCCGGTCCCTTCACCCCGATGGACAATTGCGGCGACGAGCTGCGCCGCTGCTACCAGCGCTGCAACACGGCGCGCTGAGTCCCGGCCATGGCGAGGCGAAGCGGGTCGGGCGACGGGGGCGGGCTGTTCGAATCGGCAGCACCGCGCCCGCTGGCCGACCGGCTGCGCCCGCGCACGCTGGACGAGGTGGTCGGGCAGGAGCATCTGCTGAAGCCCGACGGGCCGGTCGGCCGCATGGTGGCGGCCCGCCGCCTCGCCTCGATGATCCTGTGGGGGCCGCCGGGCTGCGGCAAGACGACGATCGCCCGGCTGCTCGCCCAGACCACCGACCTGCATTTCGAGCCGCTGTCGGCCGTCTTTTCCGGCGTCGCCGACCTGCGCAAGGTGTTCGACGCCGCCCGCGCCCGCCGCGCCGCCGGCCAGGGCACGCTGCTGTTCATCGACGAGATCCATCGCTTCAACCGCTCCCAGCAGGACGGCTTCCTGCCCTATGTCGAGGACGGGACGGTCACGCTGGTCGGCGCCACGACGGAGAATCCGTCCTTCGAGCTGAACGCCGCGCTGCTGTCCCGTGCCCAGGTCTTCGTGCTGAACCGCCTGGACGACGCGGCGCTGGAGCGGCTGCTGCAGCGCGCCGAGGCGGAGACGGGCCGCCCGCTGCCGGTGGACGCCGACGCCCGCGCCGCGCTGAAGGCGATGGCGGACGGCGACGGCCGCTTCTGCCTGAACCTGTGCGAGGAGCTGTTCGCCCTGCCCGAGGGCACCCTGCTCGACAACAACGGCCTCGCCACCACCATCCAGCGCCGGGCGCCGCTCTACGACAAGGCGCAGGAGGGGCACTACAACCTCATCAGCGCGCTGCACAAGTCGCTGCGCGGCTCCGACACCGATGCGGCGCTCTACTGGTACGCCCGCATGCTGTCGGGCGGCGAGGACCCGCGCTACATCGCCCGCCGCCTGACCCGCTTCGCGGTGGAGGACATCGGGCTGGCCGACCCCAACGCCCTGACCCAGGCCATCGCCGCCTGGGAGGCCTATGAGCGGCTGGGCAGCCCGGAAGGGGAGCTGGCGATCGCGCAGCTCGTCATCTATCTCGGCACCGCGCCCAAGTCGAACGCCGGCTATTCCGCCTACAAGGCGGCGGTGCGTGCCGCGAAGGAAACGGGCTCGCTGATGCCGCCCAAGCATATCCTGAACGCCCCGACCAAGCTGATGAAGCAGATCGGCTACGGCAAGGGCTACGAGTACGACCACGACACGGCCGAGGGCTTCTCGGGCCAGAACTACTTCCCCGACGGCATGGAGCGCCGCGAGTTCTACCAGCCGGTGGAGCGCGGATTCGAGCGCGAGATCCGCAAGCGGCTGGATTATTGGGCGAAGCTGCGGGACCGCAGGACGGAGGAGGGGTGACGGCGCCGCCGCAGGTCGGCCGCGTCGTCGCCATCGACTGGTCGGGCGCCCGCGGCCGGCGCTATGCCGGCATCGCGGTGGCGGAGTGCGACGCCGGCGCCGCGGCGCCGCGGCTGGTCGCGGGGCCGGGCGGCTGGTGGTCGCGCAGCGCGGTGTTCGACTGGCTGCGCCGCTCGCTGGACCGCGGGCCGGCGCTGGTCGGCATCGACTGCGCCTTCTCGCTGCCCTTCGCCGTGTCCCGGCGCTATTTCGCCGATCCCGCGCGGGCGACCGTCTTCGACCTCTGGGAGCTGATCGACCGCGTCGCGGCCGGCGAGCCCGATTTCGGCGGCGGCCCCTTCGTCGAGCATCCCGACTATGGCGGCGATTTCTGGCGCAGCGGCCTGCAGCCGGACTGGTACCGCGATCCGCACCGCCGGGCCGAGATGGCCTGCCGGGCCGACGGGCTGGGCAGCCCGCAGAGCCCCTACAAGCTGATCGGCTCCAGGCAGGTGGGGAAGGGCGGGCTGGCCGGCATGCGGATGCTGCACGCCCTGCGCCGGGCCGAGCCGGAACGGGTGGCGGTCTGGCCCTTCGAGGATCCCGCGCCCGGCCGGACGCTGTTCTGCGAGATCTATCCGCGCCTGTTCCTGAAGCAGACCGGCTTCGGCCAGAGGAAGATCCGCGATGGCGCGGAGCTCGACGCGGCACTGGCCGCGCTCGGCTCCTGCCCGCTGGGGATGGTGGGCGTGGTCAGCGACCACGATGCCGACGCCCTGGTCTCCGCCGCCGGCCTGCGCCGGCTGGCCAGCCTGGCGGAGGCCTGGGAGCCGCCGGGCCTCGACCCGCCCGCCCGCCGCATCGAGGGGTGGATCTTCGGGGTGGGCGGAGCCGGGCTGGCGGGGCTCACTCCCCCAGCAGCGCCAGCACCGCCGCGGTGTCGGTGATCGTCGCGTATTCGCCCGACAGGTTGGCGAGCGACAGGTCGTGGACCTCCCCGGCGCTGCGCAGGCGGCCGGACCAGTCGCGCCGGGCGAAGGTGAAGGTGGCGTCGGCGACGAGCCGGGTGTCGAAGCCGAGGTTGCCGGCCATGCGCGCCGTCGCCTCGACGCTGTTGTTGGTGATGGCGCCGGCGATCACCAGCACCCAGATGCCCTGCTCGCGCAGCCAGACATCGAGATCGGTGCCGATGAAGGCGCTGTTGGTGGTCTTGGACACCACGCGCTCGCCGGGCAGGGGCAGCACCTCCGGCTTGAAGGCGTGGCCGGCGGAGGCCGGGTCGTAGGTCGAGCCCGGCTCCAGCGAATCGTGGCGCACATGGATCACCGGACGGCCGGTGCGGCGCCAGGCCGCCAGCAGGGCGGCGGTGTTGGATTCGGCCTGCGGGTTGTTCCGCGGGCCATCGGCCGCCCAGCGCGGATCGTCGAGGGCCTTCTGCAGGTCCACGATCATCAGGGCGGCATTGTGGGGGAGGGTGGGATGGGTCGTCATGGCCACGATACCATGCCCTGCGCGTCCGTCGCGTGACAAGCGCCGCGCTTTCTGGCTCTAATCCGCCGGCAACCCCGATTCCCCGCAACCCCGCTTCGGAGGCCCCGTGCTCCCATCCCCCGCAATGCTCGCCGCGGTCGCCGCCGGCGGTGCCGCCGGGTCGGTCGCGCGCTATCTTCTGATGACGGCGGTCGGCCAGTGGCTCGGCACCCAGTTCCCCTACGGCACCCTGGCCGTGAACGCGCTCGGCTGCTTCGCCATGGGCGTGCTGGCGGAGCTGGCGGCGCTGGTCTGGTCGCCCTCGCCGGAGCTGCGGGCGCTGCTGATGGTCGGGGTGCTGGGGGGATTCACGACCTTCTCCTCCTTCACGCTCGACGTCGGGGCGCTGGTGGGGCGCAACGAGCTGGCCGCCGCGGCCGGCTATGTGCTGGCCTCGCTGGTGCTGACCGTCGTCGGTTTCTTCGCCGGCCTCGCGGTCGTGCGGTCCTTTGTTCCGGTGTCCCTCTGATGTCCGATTCTCCCAAGCCCGTTTCCGACAAGCCCGCCGTGGAGCTGCGCACCGTCACCGCCGACGAGGCGGAGATGCGGCTCGACCGCTGGTTCAAGCGCCATTTCCCGGACGTGAACCACAGCTACCTGCAGAAGCTCCTGCGCACGGGACAGGTGCGGGTGGACGGCAAACGGGCGGAGACCTCGACCCGGCTGGCCGCCGGACAGGCGGTCCGCATCCCGCCGCTCGCCGCCTGGGCCGCCCCGGTGGCGTCGCCGGTCACGGCCAAGCCCAAGCCGGCGATCTCGGACAAGGAGGCCGAGGAGCTGCGGGCGCTGGTGCTCTACAAGGACGCCGACGTCATCGCGCTGAACAAGCCGGCGGGTCTTGCCGTGCAGGGCGGCACCGGGACCTCCAGGCATCTCGACGCCATGCTCGACGCACTGCGCTTCGATTCGCCGGAGCGTCCGAAGCTGGTCCACCGGCTGGACAAGGACACCTCGGGCGTCCTGCTGCTGGCGCGCAACAGCTTCGCCGCGACCAAGCTGACCGAGCAGTTCCGCGGCCGCGACGTGCGCAAGATCTACTGGGCCGCCACGGTCGGCGTGCCGAAGCCCTTCCAGGGCAAGGTCGACCTGCCGCTGTCCAAGGAGACCGGCGGCGGCGAGCGCGTCGTGATCGACGAGAAGGAGGGCAAGAAGGCCGTCACCTACTTCTCGGTGCTGGAGAATGTCGGCAAGCAGGCGGCCTTCGTTGCCATGTGGCCGCGCACCGGCCGCACCCATCAGCTTCGCGTGCATATGAACGCCATCGGCACGCCGATCCTGGGCGACGGCAAATATGCCGGGCAGAACGCCTCGGTCGCCGGGGCGGAGGTGCCGAAGAAGCTGCACCTGCACGCCCGGCGGCTGATCCTGCCGCATCCGCGCGGCGGGCGGACCATCGACGTGACGGCCCCGCTGCCCGACCACATGCAGGCGACCTGGAAGTATTTCGGCTTCAGCCCCAACCTGCGCGGCGACCCCTTCGAAGGGGTGGAGTGACCCGACCATGACGGCCCCCTTGCGACTGGCCCTGTTCGACTGCGACGGGACCCTGGTGGACAGCCAGTTCTCCATCATCGACGCGATGACCGCCGCCTGGGCGGAGCACGGGCTGGGCGAGCCCGACCCGCTGGAGGTCCGCCGCATGGTCGGTCTGCCGCTGGTGGAGGCGGTGGCGCTGCTGCTGCCGGCGCTCGACCGCGGGACCCACGAGGCGGTGGCGGAGAGCTACAAGCAGGCCTTCGCCGCCAGCCGCGCCCGCGGCGAGGTGGACGAGCCGCTGTTCCCCGGCATCCTCGACACGCTGACGGCGCTGGAGGACGCCGGCGTGCTGCTGGGCATCGCCACCGGCAAGTCGCGCCGCGGCCTGGATGCCGTGCTGAAGGGGCACGGGCTGACCGGCCGCTTCGTCACGCTGCAGACCAGCGACGCCTGCCCGGGCAAGCCGCACCCGCACATGGTGCAGCGGGCGCTCGGGGAAACCGGGGTGGACGGCGCGCGGACGGTTGTGATCGGCGACACGACCTACGACATTCTGATGGCCCGCAACGCGCGGGTGGCGTCGGTGGGCGTGTCCTGGGGCTACCATCCGGTGGCGGACCTGGAGGCGGCCGGCGCCGACCGCATCGTGCATCGCGGACGGGACGTCGCGACGGCGGTCCTGGACCTGCTGGAAGGCTGAGGAATGAAGCGTTTCTACAAGACCGTGTCGGTGGAGCCCGCGGCGGGCGGGTTCGAGGTCCGCCTGGACAACCGCCCGATCCGCAGCCCCGCCAAGGCTCCGCTGGTCTTCTCCAGCGCGGCGCTCGCCGGCGGGGTGGCCGGGGAGTGGGAGGCCCAGGGCGAGCAGATCGACGCCAACTCCATGCCGCTGATGCAGCTTTCGAGCACGGCGGTCGACCTGATCCCGGCCAAGCGGCCGGACATCGTGGCGGCGGTCTCCGCCTATGCCGAGACCGACCTGCTGTGCTATCGCGCGGAGCATCCGCAGGAGCTGGTGGAGCGGCAGCACCGCGCCTGGCAGCCGCTGCTCGACTGGGCGACCCTGCGCTTCGACGCGCCGCTGCAGGTCTGCGCCGGGCTGATGCCCAGGCCGCAGCCCCCCGAGGCGCTGCGCGCCCTGCGCAGTGCCGTCGATTCGCACGACGACTGGATGCTGTCGGCCCTGCAGACGGCCACCGGGGCCTGCGGCTCGCTGGTGGTGGCGCTCGCCCTGCTGGACGGGCGGCTGTCGGCCGTCGAGGCCTTCGAGGTCTCGCAGCTCGACGAGAATTACCAGATCGAGCAGTGGGGCGAGGATCCGGAGGCCGCCAGGCGCCGCGCCGGCCTGCGCGCCGAGATCGACTCCTGCCGGCGCTTCGCCGATCTGCTGCGGGGATAGGGATGGACGGCGGGCCTCCCCCTCCGGGCGGAGAGGGAGGCCGGAGAGGGAGGCCACGGCCCTTGGCTGACTGCCGTCGACCGCCTGCCGTCGACCACCTGCCGTTACTTGGCGGTCGAACCCTGCTGGTCGCGCTGGTTGCGGTTCAGCGAGGTCATGCTGTCGTCGTACTGGAACTCCGGCATGTTGCGGATGTCGTCACGGCTCATCCCCGACAGGGTGATGCGGTCCTGCGACTTGTCCCAGTTCGCGGCGTTGTAGTCGATGGCGACCTTCTTGTCGCCGATGCCGAGGAAGCCGCCCGAGGACAGGACGAGCTGCTTGGCCTGGCCGCTCTGGTCGAGGATCACGTCCTCCACCTCGCCGATCTTCTCGTTGTCGCGGCCGTAGACGTTCTTGCCGAGAAGCTCGTCGGCGCTCGCCATCTGCCCGCCGGTCAGGCCGCCGCCCGTCGAGGTGACGCCGCCGTTGCCGGTGGTCGCGGTGCCGGTCGCGGTCGTGCCCTTGTTGGCGTCGGTGTCGGGCATCGGCGCGGTCAGAGAGGTCGAGCCCGATCCGTCGCTCGACGTGGGGCTGTTCGTGGCCGGGTTCGAGGTCTGGGCGATCGCGGCGCCGGAGAAAAGGGCGAGGGCCGCCGTGGTGGCAATGAAAGTGCGTCGCATCGTTGGCTCCCTTTGTCGTCAATGCCATTGGCAATCCTGACAACAGGGAAGCGCCGGACCCGTCACGTCATTACGGCGATTTAACGCGCGGGCCTTCGCGCGGCAGGAAACCCCCGCCGTTCCCGCGCGGTCACGCCTCCCAGGCCGGCAGGCGGGCGACCAGGGTGGCGGAGCCCGCCTGCAGGGGCAGGCCGCCGGCAACCGCCGCGGCCGTCTCCTCCAGCCGCAGCAGGGCGAGCGCCGCGGAGTCGCGGCCGCTGCGCACCTCGCCCACCTCCTTGCCCTCCAGCGTCACCGGCGTGCCCGGCTCCGGCAGGGGGCCGCTGACCGTGACGGGGAACAGCTTCTTCTTGACCAGCCCGCGGTAGCGGGTGCGGGCGGTCAGCTCCTGCCCCATGTAGCAGCCCTTGTCCCAGGAGATGGCGTTCAGCCCGTCGAGCCGGTTCTCCAGCGCGATGGCCTTCTCCGGCACCATGTCGCGGCTGCCGTCCGGCACGCCGAGCGACAGGCGCAGCCGGTCGTAGGCCTCCGGACCGGCTGCGGTGAGGCCCGCGGCCTCCAGGGCGCCGGCCAGCCCGGCGGCGGGGAGGAAGGCGCGGGCGCCGAGCTCCGGCAGGCGCGGGTCGGTGAAGGCGATCCCGCCGCCGAACGGCACCGCCGCGCCGGCTCCGGCCGGCAGCCCGAGCCGGTCGAGCGCCCCGGCGCCGAACAGCGCGACCACGGCCAGACGGTCGGCACGGTCCTCCAGCGTCACCTTGGAGCGCAGCTTGTACAGCTTCAGCCGCTTCAGCAGGTCGGCCCGCCGCTCCGCCTCGGGGTCGAGCAGCAGGGCGCCGTCCAGTTCGGCCAGCGTGAAATCATGCAGGAACTTTCCCTGCGGGGTCAGGAACAGCGAATAGGCGGCCCGTCCCGGCCCGACCGGGCGGACGTCGGCCGACACCAGCCCCTGCAGGAACGCCGCGCGGTCCTCGCCGGCCACCGCGATCACCGCGCGGTCCGCCAGCACCGCATAGCTTGCTCCAGCCATCTCCATGATCCTCTCCCGCGGCAGATCCCGCCGTCATACCGTCCAGCCCCGATAGTTGGGCGACGGGGCCGGGCGAGGCAAGGGTGATGGCAACCGCTCCGCCGAGCGGCGGGACACGAGGCGATGGCGGAGCGGCGCGTCCGGTCAGCAGCGGACGCGCCGGACTCCCGGCCCTTCCGGGCCGCCGGACGATCAGCCGGCCGGATGGAGCCGCAGGACCCGCACCGACTTGGTGCGGCCGTCGAGGGTGGTGTAGGCGATGGACTGCCCCTCCGACAGGCCGAGCAGCGCGGCGCCGACGGGGGTCAGGATGGAGATGCCGTCCGGCCGCATCTCGCCGGGGGCGAGAAGGGTGGCGGTATGGCGGCTGCCACGGTCGTCGTCGAAGGTGACGCGGGTGCCGAGGGCGACGAAGGAGCCGGGGCCGCATCCTCGACGCTGGCGCGGTCGAGTTCGCGCTGCAGGAAGTCGACGACCGGCGAGGGGCGGCTGAGCTGGGACAGGATGCTGTCGAGAAGGCCGAGGTCGCGCGGGGTGATGCGGATCGGCGGCGGGTCGCCCAGCAGCGATTTGCGGTTCATGGTCATGGTCTCCGTTCACAAGACAACGGCCGCCCGGACGGGACGGCCCACCCCTAGCAGAGAGGGGATCCGGGCTGCTTGTCAATCATTGCCCAACCACTGTGCAACCGCCTGAAGACCGGGCGGTTTTCCGCAGGGGTTGACGGGCGACGCCCAAGACGCGCTAGTGTGCTAAAAGGTGGCACGGCGCTGGCAAAGCCGGATCCCGCGCACCTCCTTCGGAGAGCGATTTTCCGGTCACCGTCCACCCGCCTGTCGATCACCCGCCCATCGGTCAAGCCGCCCTTCGGATACGCCACACTTGACGTCCGCACCTCCGCCCTCCCCAGCATCGCCCGCCGGACGGCCTCCCGGAACACCCCCGGAGCGCCCCCAGGAGCGCCCAGGCTCGAGCTGCGCGGCATCACCAAGCGCTTTCCCGGCTGCCTGGCGAACGACCATGTCGACCTCGTCCTCCGGCCCGGCGAGATCCATGCGCTGCTCGGCGAGAACGGGGCCGGGAAGTCCACGCTCGTCAAGATGATCTACGGCGTGCTGCATGCCGATTCCGGCAGCCTGCTGTGGGAGGGGCGGGAGACCGCGGTGCCCAGCCCTGCCGGCGCCCGGCAGCTCGGCATCGGCATGGTGTTCCAGCACTTCTCGCTGTTCGACACGCTGACGGTGGCGGAGAACATCGCGCTCGGCCTCGACAATCCCGGCCCGATGGATGCGCTGGCGCAGCGGATCAGCATGGTGTCGGAACGCTACGGGCTGTCGCTCGACCCGCAGCGCCACGTCTACCACCTGTCGGTCGGCGAGCGGCAGCGGGTGGAGATCGTGCGCTGCCTGCTGCAGGACCCCAAGCTGCTGATCATGGACGAGCCGACCTCCGTCCTGACCCCGCAGGAGGCGACGCGCCTGTTCGAGACGCTGCGGCGGCTGGCGGCGGAGGGCTGCACCATCCTCTACATCTCGCACAAGCTGGAGGAGATCCGCGCGCTGTGCGACCGCGCCACCGTCCTGCGCGGCGGCCGGGTGGTCGGCGCCTGCGACCCGCGGCAGGAAACGGCGCGCAGCCTCGCCGAGATGATGATCGGCACCGAGCTGTCGTCGCCCGAACGGCTGCCGCAGGCTGCGGCGGGGGCGGCGCGGCTGCAGGTGCGCAACCTGTCCACCACCTCCGACAACCCGTTCGCCACCAACCTGAAGGAAGTGACCTTCGAGGTGCGGGCGGGCGAGATCCTGGGCATCGCCGGCGTCGCCGGCAACGGCCAGGCGGAGCTGATGGCGGCGCTGAGCGGCGAGATGCTGGTCCCCGACCCCAACGCCGTGCAGATCGAGGGACGGCCGGCCGGTCATCTCGGGCCGCGGGAGCGGCGTGGCCTCGGCCTCGCCTTCGTGCCGGAGGAGCGGCTGGGCCGCGGCGCCGTGCCGGAGCTCAGCCTGTCGGAGAACGCGCTGCTGTCGGGCTACGCCCGCGAATCGCTGGTGCGCGGCGGGCTGGTGCATTTCGGCCGGGCGCGCAGCTATGCCGAGACGATCATCCGCCTGTTCAACGTGGTCACCCACGGGCACCGGGCGGAGGCGCGCTCGCTGTCGGGCGGCAACCTGCAGAAATTCATCATCGGGCGCGAGATCCTGCAGAAGCCGCGGCTTCTGGTGGTCGGCCAGCCGACCTGGGGGTCGACGCCGGCGCCGCCGCGGCGATCCACAAGGCGCTGATCGGGCTGGCGCGCGAGGGCGCCGCGGTGCTGGTCATCAGCCAGGACCTGGACGAGCTGTTCGTGCTGTCGGACCGCATCTCGGTGCTGTTCCACGGCCGCCTGTCGCCGAGCCGCCCGACCCATGAGACGAGCGTGGAGCAGATCGGCCTGCTGATGGGCGGCCTGTTCGGCACGCCGCCGGACGAGGATGGGGGATCGCCCGTGCGATGTGAGTGTTTCGGCGCCGGCGCCGGAGGGGCGGCATGAGCCTGCTGCGTCTCGAACCGCGTGGCCAGGCTTCCCGGGCCATGGTCTATCTTACGCCGCTGCTGGCGGTGGCGCTGACGCTCGCCAGCGGCTTCCTGCTGTTCTGGGCGATGGGGTTCGACCCGGTGAAGGCGCTGAACGCCTTCTTCATCGCGCCGCTGTCGACGGCGCGCGGGCTGGGCGAGCTGGTGGTGAAGGCCACGCCGCTGGTGCTGTGCGCCATCGGGCTCGCCATCGGCTTCCGCGCCAATGTCTGGAACATCGGGGCGGAAGGGCAGCTCACCATGGGGGCGGTCGCCGGCGGCGGGCTGGCGCTCGCCTTCTACGGCGACGGCGGCTGGTGGGTGCTGCCGCTGATGGTGGTGGCCGGGGCGGCCGGCGGCATGGCCTGGGCGGCGATCCCCGCCTGGCTGCGCATCCGCTTCAACGCCAGCGAGATCCTGACCAGCCTGATGCTGACCTACGTGGCGCTGCTGCTGCTGAACTATCTGGTGCACGGCCCCTACCGCGATCCCGAGGGCTTCGCCTTCCCGGAATCGCGGCTGTTCGAGCCCTACGCCATGCTGCCGAATCTCGTTGCCGGGACACGCGTGCATCTCGGCGCGCTGTTCGCCCTGCTGGCGGTGGCGGGCGGCTGGGTGCTGATCGCGCGGACCTTCATCGGCTTCCAGATCAAGGTGATCGGCCTGACCCCGGCGGCGGCCGGCTATGCCGGTTTCGACCAGAAGCGGATCATCTGGATGACCTTCCTGCTGTCGGGCGGGCTGGCGGGCATCGCCGGGCTGGGCGAGGTGGCGGGGCCGATCGGCCAGATCACCGCCAGCATCTCGCCCGGCTACGGCTTCACCGCCATCATCGTCGCCTTCCTCGGCCGGCTGCATCCGGTGGGGATCCTGCTGGCGGCGCTGCTGATGGCACTGTCCTTCATCGGCGGCGAGCAGGCGCAGATCGCGCTCGGCCTGCCCAAGGCGATCACCGGGGTGTTCCAGGGGATGCTGCTGTTCTTCCTGCTGGCGACCGACGTGCTGATCCGCTACCGCATCCGCATCGGCGGCCGGAGGGCCGTGGCATGAGCAACGAGCTTCTGCTGCTCGGCCCCATCCTGGCGGCCATGTTCACCGCGGCGACGCCGCTGCTGTTCGCGGCGCTGGGCGAGCTGGTGGTCGAGAAGTCGGGGGTCCTCAACCTCGGGGTCGAGGGCATGATGCTGGTCGGGGCGGTCTGCGGCTTCGCCATCACGGTGAAGACCGGCAGCTCCACCGCCGGCTTCGCCGCCGCCGCGGTGGCGGGGGCCGCGATGGGCGCGCTGTTCGGCGTGCTGACCCTGCTGCTGCTCGCCAACCAAGTGGCGACCGGGCTGGCGCTGACCCTGTTCGGCATCGGGCTGTCGTCGCTGATCGGGCAGCCTTATGTCGGCACCCCCATCGCCGACGTGCCGGAACTGCACATCCCCGGCCTGACCGACATCCCGGTGATCGGCGAGGCGCTGTTCGGGCAGGACGCGGTGGTCTATCTGGCGCTGCTGATGGTGCCGCTGGTCCATCTGTACCTCTACCGCACCCGCTCCGGCCTCGTGCTGCGGGCAGTGGGGGAGAACCATGCCGCCGCGCATGCGCTGGGCTACAAGGTCGTGCGCATCCGCTTCCTGGCGGTGATGTTCGGCGGTGCGATGAGCGGGCTGGCCGGGGCGTACCTGTCGCTGGACTACACGCCGATGTGGGCGGAGAGCATGACGTCGGGGCGCGGCTGGATCGCGCTGGCGCTGGTGGTCTTCGCCACCTGGAAGCCGGGGCGGGTGCTGCTGGGCGCCTGGCTGTTCGGCGGGGTGACCATCGCGCAGCTCCACGTCCAGGGCATGGGCATCGCGATCCCGTCGCAGCTCTTGTCGATGCTGCCCTATCTGGCTACCGTCGTGGTCCTGGTGGCGATCTCGCGGGACGTCGCCCGCATCCGTTTGAACGCGCCGGCCTGCCTGGGCAAGGTCTTCCATCCCGATGCCTGAGCCGGGGCAGGCGCCGCCGACTCCCTGCGTCGACAACACGAACAAACCACTCACACAGACGAGGAGCTTTCACGTGAACAGAAGGACGATGGGGAAGACCCTGCTGGGGCTCGCCGGGGCCGCCGTGGCGCTGTCCGTCGGTGCCGGCGCGGCGCTCGCCCAGGACAAGCTGAAGGTCGGCTTCGTCTATGTCGGCCCGGTCAGCGATCACGGTTACAGCTACCAGCACGACCAGGGCCGTCTGGCCGTGGAGAAGGCGCTGGGCGACAAGGTGACCACCACCTATGTCGAGAACGTGCCGGAAGGCGCCGACGCCGAGCGCGTGATCGAGCAGCTCGCCGCCTCCGGCCACAAGCTGATCTTCACCACCTCCTTCGGCTTCATGAACCCGACGCTGAAGGTGGCGCAGCGCTATCCCGACGTGAAGTTCGAGCACGCGACGGGCTACAAGCGCGCCGCCAATGTCGCGACCTACTCCGGCCGCTTCTACGAGGCGCGCACGGTGGTCGGCGCCATCGCCGGCAAGATGACCAAGTCGAACATCATCGGCTATGTCGGGTCCTACCCGATCCCGGAGGTGGTGGGCGGCATCAACGCCTTCACGCTGGCCCTGCGCGAGCAGAACCCGAAGGCCGAGGTCCGCGTCGTGTGGGTCAACAGCTGGTACGATCCCGGCAAGGAGGCCGAGGCGGCCAAGGCCCTGATCGACCAGGGCGCCGACGTCATCGTCCAGCACACCGACAGCCCGGCCCCGATCCAGACCGCGCAGGAGCGCGGGCTGTGGTCGGTCGGCCAGTCGTCGGACATGACCCGCTTCGGGCCGAAGTCGCACCTGACCGCGATCATCGAGGACTGGAACGGCTATTACGTCAACCGCGTCAAGGCGGTGCTCGACGGGAGCTGGAAGCCGGTCGACACCTGGGGCGGCATCGGCACCGGCATGGTCGAGCTCGCGCCCTACAACCCGGCGATCCCGGCCGACGTCGTGACGCTGGCCGACCAGATCAAGGCCGACATCGTCTCCGGCAAGCGCCACGCCTTCCAGGGCCCGGTGAAGGACCAGGCCGGCAAGGTCGTGATTCCGGAAGGCAAGACCGCCACCGACGAGCAGATCCTGAAGATGGACTGGTACGTCGAGGGCGTGCAGGGCAAGGTTCCGAAGTAAGCGCCTAATCTTGATTCAAGAAAGGGCCGGGAACTCCCCGGCCCTTTTTTCAATATTTAATCAATATGATAGTCTTTTATTCAAAACCTCCGTTGCCAGATCATGGCAATCTTTTAAATACGACATGCCTGCACTATATGTTATCCCGAAACCAATTGATGCGGCAATTAGTTGACCCACAACAGGAACGAATCTAACCGTCGTCTTTACCACCTCACGAGTTGCGACTGATTTGAGAAGCATTAAGATTCCTTCTTTGGCTGCATATTGTGCAGCCTTCCCGGCAAGCTGTGCGATCAAGGGCACTGATTGCTGCTTCAATTCAACAACTAGTTCGTCAGCAAGACCATAAGATTCTCTTATCTCGCGAAAAAGCACCACTAATGTACTTATGTCGACAGCTACATCGGTTCCTGGGATGGGGTTTAACCCGTTGGCAGCAGAAACCGCAGCAGCGATCTGCACTTTTCGTTCACAAGCGTTTTTCTTCTCTTCAAGAAACACCTGAGAATACGCCTTTGCACTGCGTAGCCATCTCTCTCGCTTTGCCTCGTGAAGATTTTGGGCAATAAGGTTCTGAAGGTCGTCTAGACCTTCATTCGTCCGGCAGCTCGTAAAAACGACAGGCACTTGATGACCAACGTGTTTTACAATGTCATCGCGGCGACGCTGTTTAAGCTCTGATAGTGGAATGTCGTCCTCCCACAATTCGTCATACTTATTCGATACAAATATACATATTTTCCCAAATTTTATCAGTTCCGAGAAAAGCTCCGCATCACTTTGAAGGAGCTTTCCGCTGGTCACGCATAAAAATAAATCTCTACTCGGAATGTCAAATTCCTCGAAGTATCCTTCCTTCGGAAACTTTTTCGTTCCGTAACCAGGAAGATCAACGAATGTAATACCTTTTGATTCATATTCGCCAGCGGATACGGTCTTGTCCGTCTCGACGCCAACGGCGGCAAGCTTCTGTCCAATCATTTTGTTGATTAGGGATGATTTGCCGGCCCCAGGTTGCCCAAAAAGCGCAACGGAGACCCTCAATCTGTCGTCTTTATATAGTTCTCCGCGAATTCTCTCTACTTCATCGTGCAGCGGCATTCCACTCCTCCAGCGCATGGGTTGATAGCTGCACTCATGCTACCAACCGCCACCGGAGCTCTTAAACAGCCTTCTGGTCGATATTTGGTGACAGAATGCCGCATAAAGGCTGCACTCCACCCGTTGATGTTCGTCTACAGATACTCCCCCAGCAGCCGCAGGAAGGGGCGGGCCTCCTGGATCGCCAGGATGGTCTGGTGGAACAGGTCCTCGGGCGCCGCCTGATGGTCCAGCCGGACCTCGGAGAACAGCAGGATCTTGTGGCCGCCCTGGACGATGAAGCGGACATGCTTCAGCCCCTCGATCCCGCGCAGGATGGCCAGCACGTTGCGCCGCTTCTCCGGCGCCTGGGCGGTGTAGGGGACATGGCCCACGTCGGCGAAGATCTGGCAGACGGAGCCGTCGCCCTCGTGCCGCACCGCCACGTTGAAGGGCAGCCCGTCGGCGAAGTAGGTCAGCTTGCACGGGCGCGGCGGCTTGGCGATCCCCAGCACGCCTTCCGGAGTCATGAAGATCGACTCGGAGGAGATCGGGAGGGCGCCGTCAGGCACCTCGGCCAGCGACTGGATCGTCTGCAGATCGGGAACGGACACGGGTTTCGCTCATTTCCTCAAGGCAATGCCCGAGCATCAGGCATGCCCGCTAAAATTCTGTAAAGGGCGCAGGCGCGCGTCTAGAATGCGCCCTCCTTTCGAGACTGGAAGAGTGAAACCCAGGCGATGTCCGCCATCGATACCGTCGTCGTTCCGATCCATCGTGCCGGCTGGCCTTTCATCGCCGCGTTCGCGGTGGTGTCCCTGATCCTGGGTCTGGCGGTGTGGGCGCCGCTGGGGTGGATCGGCCTCGTGCTGACCGCCTGGTGCGCGTACTTCTTCCGCGACCCCGACCGCGTGACCCCGACCCGGCCCGGCCTGATGGTCAGCCCGGCCGACGGGCGCGTCACCATGATCGTCCCGGCCGTGCCGCCGCCGGAGCTGGGCATGGGCGACAAGCCGCTGACCCGCATCAGCATCTTCCTGAACGTCTTCAACGTGCACGTCAACCGCGTGCCGGTGGACGGCACCATCGTGGCGGCGGAGTACCATCCCGGCACCTTCCTGAACGCGGCGCTGGACAAGGCGAGCGAGACGAACGAGCGCATGTCCTTCCGCCACCGGCTGCCCGACGGGCGCGAGATCGCCTATGTGCAGATCGCCGGGCTGGTCGCCCGCCGCATCCTGTGGTGGGTGAAGGCCGGGCAGGAGGTCAGGGCGGGCGAGCGATTCGGCCTGATCCGCTTCGGCAGCCGCACCGACGTCTATCTGCCGGACGGCGTGGCGCCGCTGGTCTGCGTCGGGCAGACCGCCATCGGCGGCGAGACGATCCTCGCCGACCTCGCCGGCACAGAGCCGCAACGACAAGGGGACGTGCGCCGATGAACCGGCCGCCGGTCTTCCGCAAGCCGATGTTCCGGCCGGCCGGTGCGCCGCGCCGCAGCCGGCGTCCGCATCCCCGGCTGAAGGGGTTGTCGATCAACCACCTGCTGCCGAACGTCCTGACCGTCCTGGCGCTGTGCTCCGGCCTGACGGCGATCCGCTTCGCCATGCAGGACCGCTGGGAACCGGCGGTCATCGCCATCGTCATCGCCGCCATCCTCGACGCGCTGGACGGCCGCATCGCCCGGCTGCTGAACGGGCAGAGCAAGTTCGGCGCCGAGCTGGACAGCCTGTCCGACGTGATCAGCTTCGGCGTGGCGCCGGCCGTCATGATGTATCTGTGGGGCCTGAACAACGCCGGCAGCCTGGGCTGGATCGCGGCGATGGCCTATGCCGTGTGCTGCGCCCTGCGGCTCGCCCGCTTCAACTCGCGCCTCGGCATCGTCGACCTGCCGCCCTGGGCCTTCAACTACTTCACCGGCGTCCCGGCGCCGGCCGGGGCCGGGCTGGTGCTGCTGCCGATGATCGTCGGGTTCGAGGCCGGGCCGTCGCTGGCCGGCCACCCGATCATCACCGTTCCCTGGACCCTGATGACCGGCGTCCTGATGGTCAGCACGCTGCCGACCTTCTCCTTCAAGGGGATGCGGGTGCCGGCCCATCTGGTGGTGCCGGCCCTGGCCGGAGTCGGCCTGCTCGCCGCCTTGCTGGTCAGCCAGCCCTGGTGGACCCTGTCGGGGGTCGGCATCGCCTATCTGGCCAGCCTGCCCTTCTCGGTCGCGCAGTTCCGCAAGCTTCAGCGCGCCGCCCAGATCATGCAGGAGCCGATCGCCGAGCCCGAGGCGGAGGCTGCGAAGGCCGCTGCGGAGGCCGGCAAGCCGGCCGCCGGCCCGCATTGACGGATCATTCGGCCGCGACCGGCAGGGGGACGGAGGTGCTGCGCTCGCGCACCAGCACCTCCGCCACCATCGGGATCTGGCGCAGGCAGTTGCCGATATGCTCCGACTCGGCGCGGACCATGCCCTGCACCTCCATCTCGATGGCCAGCATCCCGTCGGCCAGCCGGCTGGTGAGGGTGAGCGGGACGAGGCCGCGCTTGGCGACCAGTTCCAGGACGCGGGGCAGGGTGCCGGGATCGGCATCGGCCAGGACGCAGAAGTCGACGCGGCGCCCGGGATCGGTCGGGCGCGTCTCAGCGGCCGGCGGAGCCAGCGTGACGGTCCCTGAGGATGCCATGAGGGTGGATGCAGTGGGGGCGGCAGCGGGGGGCATGGTCGAGGTGGACATGGCAAATCGGCGCCTTCATATGGTTTGACAGTCTGGACGAGCGAAATTCCCCGGCTCTCAAAGGAGAACCGGGCCGCTAATTCGCAGAATGCTGGCAAACCGATGTCCAACCATGCCGTCGAGCGTACCGGCGAACGGCCTCCGCGGTCAACAGCAGACGACGGGACCGATCCGGCCCGGGACCGATCCTGCCGGGACGGCCCCGCCGGAGGACGGAAGGGAAGGAAGCGCGACCATGAGCGACAGCAGCGCCGTCATGCCGGACCTGATCATCCGGCCGGCCGAGGCCGAGGACGCCCCCGATCTGGCCCGGCTGCTCCTGCTGGCCGGGGGCGGGGTGTACGAGTTCCTGCTGGACGGCATCGTGCCGGGCCTCCCGGCCGAGCACATGCTGATCCCCGGCCTCGCCGGGACGGCCGGCTCACTGTCCTACCGGCTGAGCGGCGTCGCCGAGCTGAACGGCCGGGTGGTCGGCATCGCCCACGGCTATCCCGTGGACTGGATGAAGACCGAGGACCACAGCGGCCTGCCGCCCGACCGGGTGGAGCATCTCTCCAGCTTCGCGGCCTTGCAGGACTGGGGGAGCTACTTCCTCTCGGCGCTCGCCGTCGATCCGGCGTACCGGCGGGCCGGCATCGCCGGGCGGCTGCTCGCCTGGTTCTACGCCAAGGCGCGGCGCGGCGGCTTCGACCGGGTGTCGCTGCATGTCTGGGCCGACAACGAGGCGGCGCGGGAACTCTACCGCCGCGAGGGCTTCGAGGAGCACGGGCAGGCCGCCGTGCCGTGGCATCCCCGCCTGCCGCATCGCGGCGGCAGCGTCCTGCTGGTCAAGAGGCTATAGCCGGCCGCTCATCCGACACAGGTCCGCGCCCCGCTCCGCCCGCCAAGGAACAGCCGGCCCTCCGCCGGTGTTGCCCGAGTCGGGGATCAGTCTCGGATGGTGGATGATGAGCGGCGGGTTGACGGACTGGCTGGTGCAGGTGATGCATCAGCTCGATTATGTGGGAATCTTCCTGCTGCTGGTGCTGGCGCGGGTCGTGCCGCCGGTCCCGGCGGAAAGTGTGATCCCGCTGGCGGGCATCGGTGCGGCCACCGGCGAATACAGCCTGGTCGGGATCGCGGTGGCCGGCGGGCTGGGGTCGCTGGTCGGGCAGCTCGTCTGGTTCCTGCCGAGTCGCCTGATGGGCCGCGAGCGGCTGGAGGCCTTCTTGAAGACGTACGGGCCCTGGCTGACCATCCCTCCGAAGAAGGTCAGGCAGAGCACGGAATGGTTCGGCAGGCATGGCTGGAAGGCCGTGCTGTTCTCGCAGCCGGTCCCGGGGGTGCGGACGCTGATCTCGATCCCGGCCGGGGCCTGCCGGATGCCGATCCTGGTCTACAGCCTGTGTTCCGGGTTCGGATCGATCCTGTGGACGCTGGTGCTGGCCTGGACCGGCTACATGCTGTCCACCTGGCCCTTCGCCCACCGGCTGGTCGGCTACTTCACCATCGGGCTTCTGGTGGTGCTGGTCGGGCTCTATCTCTACCGCCTCGTGCGGAACCTGCGCGAGATGCGGCAGGCGGCGGGGACGAAGAGCCGGGTCACTCCATCGCCATGCTGACCATGCCGGTGACGGCGAGGCCGAGCGCCCACAGCCCGAAGCAGGCGAGCGCCACGCCGGTGCAGTGGTTCAGCATGACCAGCCCGCGGTCGGAGATGCGGTGGCGGACCGCCGCCACGCCCATCGACAGGGTGAACCACCAGAGCGACGCGCCGAGGAAGACGCCGAGCACGAGCGTCGAGGCCTCGATCCGGCTGAGCGTCCCGCCGAGTCCGAATCCGGCGAAGATGGCGATGAAGGCCATGATGGTGGCGGGGTTGGTCAGGGTCAGCGACAGGCCGGTCATGAAGCCGCCGATCCAGGTCTTGCTGTCGACCACCGGCTCGACCTCCCGCTCCTCGTCCTCCGGCCGCTGGCGGAAGGTGCGCACGGCGACCACCAGCAGGAAGATGCCGCCGACGAGCTGGAAGGCCGTCTCGTGCCCGCGCAGGAAGCTGAGCGCCGTCGAGACGCCGAAGGCGGCGATGGCACCGTAGATGGTGTCGGCGATCGCCGCCCCGAAGCCGGTGAAGAAGCCCATCAGCGGACCGTGCTGGATCGTGCGGCGGATGCAGAGCAGGCCGATCGGTCCCACCGGCGCCGCGATCGCGAAGCCGAGGACGATGCCCTGCACCAGCACGATCAACTCTTCCACTGAACGAGATCCTCCGGGATGGCGGAGCGCCGGTCGTGGCGCGGCGCCGGGAAGCGATGGCTGTCCAGCCGGACGGCGCGGCAGGGCGGACGTGCCGCGCGCGAAGGGTCGACGGTGGCGGGTGATAGCCGTCCCCCCGGCATCCGTCAACTGCTGGCGTCAACCGCCGGGGGGCGGAATCGCTGCCGGCCCATTTCCGCCGCCGGCCCGATTCCGTGCCGTAAGCGTCGCCTTTCCCTGTTGTACGGGCACGCTGTGCGGTTATGCTTTTCGCCAACCCGCCATCGGTGAAAGGGATTTAGGTATGAAGTCGCGCTGTCTGGCCGTGCTGGCCCGGTCGGTCCTGACCGTATCGCTCCTGGCATTCCCCGTCCTGGCCGCTCCCGCCGGGGCGCAGGACTTCGTGCCGGCGGTGGTGTTCGACCAGGGCGGCAAGTTCGACAAGTCCTTCAACGAGGCCGCCTACAACGGGGCGGAGCGGTTCAAGAAGGACACCGGCATCGCCTATCGCGAGTTCGAGGTCACCAACGAGGGACAGCGCGAGCAGGCCCTGCGCACGCTCGCCCGCCGCGGCGCCAACCTGGTGGTGGCGGTCGGCTTCTCCCACACCGCGGCGCTGACCAAGGTGGCCAAGGAGTTCCCCAACACCCGGTTCTGCCTGATCGACGACAAGCTGGACGCCGCGAACGTGCAGTCGGTCACCTTCAAGGAGCATGAGGGCTCCTTCCTGGTCGGCATGGCGGCGGCGCTGGCGTCGAAGACCGGCAAGGCGGGCTTCATCGGCGGCATGGACATCCCGCTGATCCGCAACTTCCTGACCGGCTACGAGCAGGGCTTCAAGCATGTGACGCCGAACGGCGAGGTCTTCGCCAACATGACCGGCACCACCCCCGCCGCCTGGAACGACCCGACCCGCGGGGCGGAGCTGGCCCGCAGCCAGTTCGGCCGCGGCGCCGACGTGGTGTTCGCCGCGGCGGGGGCGACGGGGCTTGGCGTCCTGCAGGCGGCGGCCGACTCGGGCAAGCTCGGCATCGGCGTGGACAGCAACCAGAACTTCCTGCATCCGGGCAAGGTGCTGAC
The DNA here is from genome assembly GCF_003130795.1 of Azospirillum thermophilum. Lineage (NCBI taxonomy): Bacteria > Pseudomonadati > Pseudomonadota > Alphaproteobacteria > Rhodospirillales > Azospirillaceae > Azospirillum > Azospirillum thermophilum. The sequence goes on along the minus strand of NZ_CP029358.1, from coordinate 220,182 downwards.
CTCGATGGTCAAGGGCGTCGACGTGGTCGTCTACGACTGCATGAAGTCCGCCAAGGAGGGAAGCTGGGCCGCCGGCCACCGCTATGTCGGCCTGAAGGAGGGGGCGGTCGGCTACGCGCTCGACGACAACAACCGCAAGCTGATCACCCCGGAGATCGAGGCCAAGCTGGAAGAGGCCAAGAAGCAGATCATCGCCGGCAGCCTGTCGGTGAAGCCCTACCAGCCCTGACCGCGACGAGCCGCGCCGCCGACATGCCCGACCCCCTCGCCCAGCCCCAGATCCGTCCGCCGGCCCTGGAAACCCGGTCCATCGACAAGTGGTTCGGCGCCAACCATGCCAACCGGGCGGTGTCGCTGAGCGTGTCCGCCGGCACCATCCACGGCATCGTCGGCGAGAACGGGGCCGGCAAGTCGACGGTGATGAGCATCGTCTACGGCTATCTCCAGCCGGACGGCGGCGAGATCCTGGTCCATGGCCGGCCGGTGGCGATCCGCAGCCCGCGCGACGCGCTGGCCGCCGGCATCGGCATGGTCCACCAGCACTTCATGCTGGTCGATCCCTTCACCGTGCTGGAGAACGTCCTGCTGGGGGCGGAGGGCGGCGTCACGCTGTCCGCCGGGCTGGCGCGGGCGCGGCAGGAGCTGACCCGGCTGGCCCGCGACTACGGACTGGAGGTCGACCTCGACAGCCCGGTCGGCGACCTGCCGGTCGGCGCGCAGCAGCGCGTCGAGATCCTGAAGGCGCTCTACCGCGGCGCGGAGATCCTCATCCTGGACGAGCCGACCGGCGTCCTCACCCCGCAGGAGACCGACCACCTCTTCCGCATCCTCCGCGCGCTGCGCGAGCAGGGCAAGACGGTGATCATCATCACCCACAAGCTGCGGGAGATCATGGCGCTGACCGACAACGTGACGGTCATGCGCCGTGGCGCCGTGGCGGCCAACGTCGCCACCCGCGAGACCAGCCGCGAGCAGCTCGCCGAGCTGATGGTCGGCCGCAAGGTGCTGCTGCGCGTGGAGAAGACCCCCGCGGCGCCGGGCGGGGAGATCCTGCGGGTCGAGGGGCTGCGGGTCGCCGACGCGCAGCGGGTGGAGCGGGTCAAGGGCGTCGATCTGACGGTGCGCGCGGGGGAGATCGTCGGCATCGCCGGCGTCTCCGGCAATGGCCAGTCGGAGCTGCTGGAGGCTCTCGCCGGCATGCGGCCGATCGCCGGCGGCCGGGTCTTCCTGCGCGGCGAGGAGCTGTCGGGCCATCCCGACCGCTTCAACGCCCACGCCCTGCGCCGGCTCGGCGTCGGGCATGTGCCGGAGGACCGGCAGAAGGTCGGGCTGGTCACCAGCTTTTCCGCCAACGAATGCGCCATCCTGGGCTTCCAGGACGATCCGGCGTGGAACGGCCGCGTCCTGCTGGACCGCAAGGCGGTGGCGGCCCATTGCGCGAAGGAGATGGAGGCCTACGACACCCGCCCGCGCGATCCGGAGCTGCCGGCCGCCAACTTCTCCGGCGGCAACCAGCAGAAGATCGTGCTGGCCCGCGAGATCGAACGCAACCCGCACCTGCTGCTGGTCGGCCAGCCGACGCGCGGGGTGGACATCGGCGCCATCGAGTTCATCCACCGCCGGTTGATCGCGCTGCGCGACCAGGGGGCGGCGATCCTGCTGGTCTCGGTCGAGCTCGACGAGATCCGGGCGTTGTCCGACCGCATCCTGGTGATGTTCGACGGCCATCTGGTCGGCGAGATGATGCCGGACGAGGCCGCCACCGGCGACGGCGAATGCCGGCTCGGCCTGATGATGGCCGGGGCGGCAGGCTGACGCCCCCTCCCGTTTTCCGGAGCGCAAGGCAATGTCGCGCGCCCAGCGCCTGCTCGACCTTCTGCAGATCCTGCGGCGCCACCGCCGGCCGGTGACCGGAAAGGCCATCGCCGAGGAGCTGGGCGTCAGCCTGCGCACGCTCTACCGCGACATCGCGACGCTGCAGGCCCAGGGCGCCCGGATCGAGGGGGAGCCGGGGGTGGGCTACCTGCTGCGCCCCGGCTTCCTGCTGCCGCCGCTGATGTTCTCGGAGGAGGAGATCGAGGCGCTGGTTCTGGGCTCCCGCTGGGTGGCGGACCGCACCGACGACCTGCTGGGCGCGGCGGCGCGCGACGCGCTCGCCAAGATCGCCGCCGTCCTGCCGGAGGAACTGCGCGAGGATCTGGACGCCACCACCCTGCTGATCGGCCCCGGCCCGCCGGCGGTGGAGGCCGCCATCGACCTGGCCGCCATCCGCCAGGCGATCCGCGAGGAGCGCAAGCTGGAGATCGCCTATCGCGACGTCGAGGATGCCGAGACGCGGCGGACCGTCTGGCCCTTCGCGCTGGGCTTCTTCGACCGCGTGCGCATCCTGGTCGCCTGGTGCGAGCTGCGCGACGGCTTCCGCCATTTCCGCGCCGACCGCATCCTCTCCATCACCGCCACCGACCGCCGCTATCCCCGCCGCCGCCAGGCCCTGCTGAAGGACTGGCGGGAGGACATGCGGCGGCAGAAGGAAGCCGGACGCGCGGCGAACACTCCCGGGTGAACGCTGCTGACAGAATCTGACAGCGGGTGCCCTTAGCTTTGGGTTCACCGGACGCTGCGGCGCCGGCGAAAACCGAAAGCTCCAGGAAGGAAGACACCCGATGTTCGACGTCAACCACGTCATCCTCTACGTCGCGAACCCGCCGGCCAGCGCCGATTTCTACGCGGGGCTGACCGGGCGGGCGCCGGTCGAGGTCTCCCCGACCTTCGCGCTGCTGATCCTGCCGTCGGGCCTGAAGCTGGGGCTGTGGTCGCGGGACACGGTGGAGCCTTCGGCCGCAGCGGCCGGCGGCGGTGCCGAGCTGTGCTTCAGCGTCGCCGACGAGGCGGCCGTGCGGGCCATCCATGACGCGTGGAGCGGGCGCGGCATGACGATGCTGCAGCAGCCGACCCGGATGGATTTCGGCTTCACCTTCACCGCCACCGACCCGGACGGCCATCGGCTGCGCGTCTACGCGCTCGACGAGATGGACGCCGCCTGATGGCCGTCCGGAGCTGGATCGCCGTCGCCTGCGCCGAGCATGTCCGGCGCGGGCGGGCCGAAGGCTTCATGCAGGTCTGCCACGGGAAGGCGGCGCCGCTGCGCCGCCTCTCCGCCGGCGACCGGGTGGCCTACTACTCCCCCACCGTCACCTTCCGGGGACCGGACCCGCTGCAGGCCTTCACCGCCATCGGGCTGGTGCGGCCGGGCGCCCCCTATCAGGCGGACATGGGCTACGGCTTCCACCCCTTCCGCCGCGATGTCGACTGGCTGGACGGTGCCGAGGCGCCGATCCGCCCGCTGCTCGACCGGCTGGAGTTCGCCCGCGGCGGCCGGACCTGGGGCTACCAGCTCCGATTCGGGCTGTTCGAGGTCAGCGGGGCCGACATGGACCTGATCGCCGGGGCGATGGGGCTGGACGATCTGGCCCTTCGGCTGCCGCCGCCCGCCCAACCGGAGATCCCGGCGCTGCTCCACCGGTGAACGACTCCGGAGCCGCCGCGCCACGCTTGCGTTGCTTCCCCGGGCCGGGCACTTTCGCCCCTGGATCCGCGTTGAGACTGCGGGGACGGGGCGAGGGGGCAGGGGATGGCGCAGGCCGGGATGGTCAAGGCGGGCGGGCAGCCGGGCATGGTTCCCGGCTGGGTGGGCTATGCCCTGATGCCGGTGCTGAACCTGATCGCGGCCTTCCTGCTGTCGGGCCTCGTCATCCTGGTGATCGGGGAGAATCCGGTCGACGTGCTGTCGCTGATGCTGTCGGAGGCCGTCGGCTATCCGGAGGCGATCGGCTACACGCTCTACTACACGACCGACTACATCTTCACCGGGCTCGCCGTCGCCATCGCCTTCCATTGCGGCCTGTTCAACATCGGCGGCGAGGGGCAGGCCTATCTCGGCGGGCTCGGTGCCGGGCTGGTCGGGCTGGCGCTGACCGGCTGGCCCTGGCCGGTGGCGGCGCTGGCGGCCATCCTGGCCTCCGCCCTGCTCGGCGCCGCCTGGGCCTGGATCCCGGCGGTTCTGCAGGCCAAGCGCGGCAGCCACATCGTCATCACGACGATCATGTTCAACTTCATCGCCGCCGCGCTGATGACCTGGCTGCTGGTCGACGTGCTGATCAAGCCGGGCCAGCAGTCGCCGGAAACCCGCGAGTTCGATCCCGGTGTCTGGCTGCCCTCGATGGAGCAGGCGGCCGGCTGGTTCGGCGTGACCCTGCCCAACTCGCCGCTGAACCTCTCCTTCCTGTGGGCGCTCGCCTGCTGCGGGCTGTTCCACCTGTTCCTGTGGCACACGCGCTGGGGCTATGCGCTGCGCACGGTGGGGCGCAACGAGCGGGCGGCGGTCTATGCCGGCATCTCCCCCTCCCGCCAGATCATCGTCGCCATGCTGATCTCCGGCGCGCTCGCCGGCTTCGTCGGGGTGAACGAGATCCTGGGGGTGCAGCACCGCATCATCCTGAACTTCACGGGCGGCGTCGGCTTCGTCGGCATCGCGGTGGCGCTGATGGGCCGCAACCATCCGGTCGGCATCATCCTGGCGGCCCTGCTGTTCGGCGTGCTGGCCCAGGGCGGCGCCCAGGTCTCCTTCGAGTATCCGACCATCAACCGCGAGCTGGTGATGGTCATCCAGGGGCTGGTGATCCTGTTCGCCGGCGCGCTGGAGAACCTGTTCAGGCCGCAGGTGGAGGCGCTGTTCCGCCGCCGCGGCGCGGCCGCCACCGAACCGGGACGGGGGTGAGGGATGGAAGACGCGCTCCTGCTTGCCCTGCAGCTCCTCGGCGCCACCGTCCGGCTGGCGACCCCGCTGGTGCTGGCCGCCTTCGCCGGCATCTATTGCGAGCGGGCCGGCGTGGTCGACATCGGGCTGGAGGGCAAGATGCTGGCCGGCGCCTTCTTCGCCGCCGCCGCCGCCTCGGCCACCGGCAGCCCCTGGCTCGGGCTGCTGGCCGCGGTGGCGGCCGGGGTGGCGCTGGCGCTGGTCCACGGCTTCGCCTGCATCACCCACAACGGCAACCAGGTCGTCTCCGGCATGGCGATCAACATCCTGGTCGCCGGGCTGGCCCCGACGCTCGCCTATGCCTGGTTCCATTACGGCGGCCAGACGCCGCTGCTGCCCTCGTCGGCCCGCCTGCCGCAGATCGACCTGCCGGGGGTGGAGGCCGTCGGCGCCGTCCCGGTGCTGGGGCCGGTCTACCGCGAGCTGATCACCGGCAACAACCTGTTGATCTGGATGACGCTGGTCATCGTGCTGGCGACCCAGTGGGTGCTGTTCCGCTCCCGCTTCGGGCTGCGGCTGCGCGCGGTGGGGGAGAATCCGGCGGCCGTCGACACCGCCGGCCTTTCCGTCACGCGGCTGCGCTATCAGGCCCTGATGATCACCGGCGTGCTGACCGGGCTGGCCGGCGCCTACCTCTCCACCGGCCATGGGGCGGGGTTCGTGCGCGACATGACGGCCGGCAAGGGCTATCTGGCGCTGGCGGCGCTGATCTTCGGCAAGTGGCGGCCGGGGCCGACCCTGTTCGCCTGCCTGCTGTTCGCCTTCACCGACGCCCTTCAGGCGCGGCTGCAGGGCGTGCCCCTGCCGGGCATCGGGGTGATCCCGGTGCAGTTCATCCAGATGCTGCCCTATGTCCTGACCGTGCTGCTGCTCGCCGGCTTCGTCGGCAAGGCGGTGGCGCCCAGGGCCAGCGGCATCCCCTACGTGAAGGAGCGGTGAGCATGAGCGGTCCGCAGGTCCTGCCCGACGATCTGGTCTCCGCCGCCATCCGGGTGCGGGAGAACGCCCACGCCCCTTATTCCCGCTTCAAGGTCGGGGCCGCCATCCTCGGCGAGTCGGGCCGCGTCTTCCTCGGCGCCAACGTCGAGAACGCCGCCTATCCGCAGGGCCACTGCGCCGAGGCCTCGGCCATCGGGGCGATGATCGCGGCGGGCGACCGGCGCATCCGCGCCGTCGCCGTGGTGGGCGGCGAGGCCGGCGGCGACCTCTGCACGCCCTGCGGCGGCTGCCGGCAGCGCATCCGGGAGTTCGCGGCCGACGACGTGCCGATCCATATCGGCGATGCCGGCGGCCTGCGCCGGACCTTCACGCTGGGCGAGCTGTTGCCCTATTCATTCGGCCCCACCAATTTGAGCTTCTGACCGGAGTGTTCCCATGACCGCTGCCCGCGCCGCCGCGGAAATCCTGCACCGTGCCGCCGGGCACCGCCCGCGGGTCGGGATCGTGCTCGGCTCCGGACTCGGCGCCGTCGCCGACCGGGCCGAGGACGCGGTCGCCATCCCCTATGCGGAGCTGCCGGGCTTCCCGGTTCCCAGCGTCTCCGGCCATGCCGGGCGCTTGGTGGTCGGTCGCATCGCCGGGGTCGAGGTCGCGGTCATGCAGGGCCGCGTCCACGCCTATGAGGGCAACGGCTTCGACGCGCTGAAGACCGCGGTGCGGGCGCTGAAGCTCGCCGGCTGCGAGATGCTGGTGCTGACCTGCGCCGCCGGCTCGCTGCGGACCGAGGTCGGGCCGGGCCGGCTGATGATGATCGCCGACCACATCAACCTGCTGGGCGCCAACCCGCTGACCGGCCCCAACGACGACGCCTTCGGCCCGCGCTTCCCGTCCCTGACCGACGCCTGGGATCCGGCGCTGCGCCGGGTGATGGCCGGGACGGCGGAGATGCTCGGCATCGATCTGGCCGAGGGCGTCTATGCCGCCTTCCCCGGCCCGAGCTTCGAGACGCCGGCCGAGGTGCGGATGATCCGGGGGCTGGGGGCCGACGCGGTCGGCATGTCGACGGTGCCGGAATGCATCATCGCGCGCCATTGCGGCCTGCGGGTCGCCGGCTGCGCCGTCATCACCAACCTCGGCGTGGGGCTCGGCGACGGGCCGGTGGACCACGACCAGACTCTGCGTGCCGCCTCGGCCGCGGCTGCCGACCTGGAGCGGCTGCTGGTGGCCTTCATCGAGCGTATCAAGGACCTATCCCTCGACGAGAAGGACGGAGCCCGGTCATGAAACTGTCCGCCGACCTGCAAAGCGCGCTCGACGCCTCGCGCAGCGTTCCGTCCGATCCGGACGTGGCCTGCCGGGCGGTCGGGCTGCTCGACCTCACCAGCCTGAACGGCGACGACACCGACCGGGTGGTGGAGGCGCTGTGCGCCCGCGCCGTCACCCCGGTCGGCCCGGTGGCCGCCGTCTGCGTCTGGCCCCGCTTCGTGGAGACCGCCCGCCGGGCGCTGGAGGGGACACCGGTGCGCGTCGCCACCGTCGTCAACTTCCCGACCGGAGAGGCCGACGCCCCCTCCGTCGCCGCGGAGACGCGGCGCGCCATCGACACCGGCGCGCAGGAGATCGACGTGGTGCTGCCCTACCAGGCCTTCATCGACGGCGCCCGCACCCAGCCGATGAGCGTCGTGCGCGCCTGCCGCGAGGCCTGCGGCGAGGGCATCCCGATGAAGGTGATCCTGGAATCGGGGACCTATCCCGATCCGGAGCTGCTGGCCTGGGCGGCGCGCGACTCGATTGCCGCCGGGGCGGACTTCCTGAAGACCTCCACCGGCAAGACCCAGCCGGCCGCGACGCTGGAAGCGGCTGCGGTGATGCTGGACACCATCCACGATTCGGGCAGGACGGTCGGCTTCAAGGCGTCGGGCGGCATCCGCACGGCCGACGAGGCGGTGTCCTATCTGGCGCTGGCCGAGCATCTGCTGGGCAAGGGCTGGGCGACGCCGCAGACCTTCCGCTTCGGCGCCTCCAGCCTGCTCGACGCGCTGCTCGCCACCTGCGGGCACGGCGCGCCGGGCGATGCGATGCAGCCGGCAACCGCGGGATACTGAGGTGACGATGCTTCCGCAGGAAATCATCCGGGTGAAGCGCGACGGCGGCACGCTGGACGCCGCCGCCATCCAGGCCTTCGTCCGCGGCATCACCGACGGCTCGGTGACCGAGGGGCAGGCCGCGGCCTTCGCCATGGCGGTCTTCTTCCGCGGCATGTCGCTGGACGAGCGGGTGGCGCTGACCCGCGCGATGCGCGATTCCGGCACGGTGATGGACTGGCGCCCGCTCGACCTGCCGGGGCCGGTGATCGACAAGCACTCGACCGGCGGCGTCGGCGACAAGGTCAGCCTGATCCTGGCACCGGCGCTTGCCGCCTGCGGCGGCTTCGTGCCGATGGTCTCGGGCCGCGGCCTGGGCCATACCGGCGGCACGCTCGACAAGTTCGAGAGCATTCCCGGCTATCGCGCCAAGCCCGATCCGGAGCTGCTGCGCCGCGTGGTGAAGGAGGTCGGATGCGCCGTCATCGGCGCCACCGACGACATCGCGCCGGCCGACCGGCGGCTCTACGCCATCCGCGACGTGACGGCGACCGTCGAGTCGCTGGACCTGATCACCGCCTCCATCCTGTCGAAGAAGCTGGCGGCCGGGCTGGACGCGCTGGTGATGGACGTGAAGTTCGGCTCCGGCGCCTTCATGGCCGATCTCGACAAGGCGGCGGGGCTGGCGGAGAGCATCGTCACCGTCTCGCGCGGCGCCGGCCTGCCGGCGGTCGGGCTGCTGACCGACATGAACGAGGTGCTGGGCCGCAGCGCCGGCAACGCGCTGGAGATGCGCGAGTGCCTCGCCATCCTGCGCGGCGAGCCGGCCGACGGCCGCCTCTACGAGGTGACGGCGGAGCTGGCGGCGGAGCTGCTGGCGCTGGCCCGGCTGGCGCCGGACGCCAAGGTCGGCCGGGCGATGTTCGACGAGGCGATGCGCAGCGGGGCGGCGGCGGAACGCTTCGCCCGCATGGTGGCGGCGCTGGGCGGCCCGTCCGACCTGCTGGAGAACCCCGACCGCCACCTGGACCGGGCGCCGGTGGTGCGGCCGGTGACGGCGGAGCGGCCGGGCTTCGTCGCCGCCATCGACACCCGCGCGGTCGGCATCGCCGTGGTGGCGCTGGGCGGCGGTCGGACCAAGGTCACCGACGCCATCGACTTCGCGGTCGGGCTGGACGAGGTGGCCGGTCTGGGGGCGGAGGTCGGGCCGGCCGGCCGGCCGCTCGCCATCGTCCATGCCCGCAGCGAGGCCCAGGCCGATCAGGCCGCCCTGGCCCTGCGCCGGGCCTTCACCCTGTCGGACCGGCCGGCGGAACGCGGGCCGCTGATCGCCCGCCGCATCTGACGGGCATCGTCGGCGAACCGGAAGGACGCGGGGCGGACTGAGGGTCTGACCCGCGTTCGCGGCATTGGGCAGCGCGACGTCATGCCGCTACTTTGGGCATCATGACAGAAGCCCGCGCCCTTCCGGCGGTTCCCGATTCCGTCCGCTACGCCACCGCCTGCTACCTGTCGGCGGTGCTGCTGTTCGGCATGATGGACACGCTGATCAAGCTGCTGTCGGCGGAGTACCCGGTGCCGCAGCTCATGTTCGTGCGGTCGCTGGTGGCGCTGCTGATCGTCGGCGGCTGGGCGGTGGCGCGGGACGGCAACGTCGCCTCGCTGCGCACCCGGCGCTCGCTCGGCCATGTCTGGCGGGCCTTCGCCGGACTGATCTCCATGGGCTGCTTCTTCTACGCCTTCAAGCATCTGCCTCTGGCCGAGGTCTATGTGCTGAGCTTCGCCGGGCCGCTGTTCATCACCGCCCTGTCGGTGCCGCTGCTGGGCGAGACGGTGGGCTGGCGGCGCTGGGCGGCGGTGCTGGTCGGCTTCGCCGGGGTGGTCATCATGGCCGGGCCGTCCTCCTCCGGCGCGCCGCTGCTGCCGGTGCTGGTCGGTCTGACCGCCGCCTTCTTCTATGCGCTGGCTGTGCTCGCCGTGCGCGGACTGGCGCGGACCGAGACGAGCACCTCTACCGTCGTCTACCTGCTGCTGACGACGACGGTGGTCAGCGGGGTCCTGACGATTCCGGTGTGGGAGACTCCGGACGCCCGCGGCCTCGGGCTGATGGCGCTGGTCGGCACGCTGGGGGCGGCGGCGCAGGTGCTGCTGACCCAGGCCTTCCGCCGCGCTCCGCCGGCCACGGTGGCGCCCTTCGAGTATACCGGCATGATCTGGGCGACGCTGTTCGGCTTCCTGGTGTTCGGCGAGGTGCCGACCCCGGCGGTGCTGGCCGGCGCGCTGGTCATCATCGGCAGCGGCCTCTACATCCTGCACCGCGAGACGATGCGTCGGTGATGCGGTAGAATCATCCCGTGCGGACGGCGCCGGGCCGTCCGGCCGCAGGGGAGGACGGGAGCGTGCAGGGCTATCGCATCGGGGTGATGAGCCGGGCCGAGCTGGATCTGGCGGTGGACTGGGCGCGGGCGGAGGGCTGGAACCCCGGCCTGCACGATGCCGGGGCCTTCCATGCCGCCGATCCCAGCGGCTTCCTCGCCGGTCGGCTGGACGGCCGGCCGGTCGCCAGCATCTCCGTCGTCCGCTATCCCGGCAGGTTCGGCTTCCTCGGCTTCTACATCGTGCGGCCGGAGGCGCGCGGCCGCGGCTATGGCTGGCAGCTCTGGCAGGCGGGCCTGAAGCACCTGGAGGGCTGCACCGTCGGCCTGGACGGCGTGGTGGCGCAGCAGGAGAACTACCGCCGGTCGGGCTTCGCGCTCGCCTACCGCAACATCCGCTTCGGCGGGGCGCCGCCGCGCGGCGCCATCGGGCGGCGGCCGGCCGACGCGCGGACGGTGCCGTTCGACCGGCTGCTGGCGCTCGATTCCGCGCTGTTCCCGGCCCCGCGGCCGGGCTTCCTCGCCAACTGGATCGCCCTGCCTGGGACGACGGCGCTCGCCGCTCTGCGGGACGGCGGCCTCGCGGGCTTCGGCGTCATCCGGCCCTGCCACAGCGGCCACAAGATCGGCCCGCTCTATGCCGACGACGACGCCACGGCCCGCGACCTGCTGCTGGCGCTCGCGGAGCAGGCGGGGGAGGGGCCGGTCTACCTCGACGTGCCGGAGGTCAACGCCCCGGCCGTCCGCCTGGCGGAGGAGCTGGGGCTGACGCCGCAGTTCGAGACCGCCCGCATGTATCTCGGGCCGGCTCCCGCCGTCGACACCAGCCGGCTGTTCGGCGTCACCACCTTCGAGCTGGGGTGAGCGCCGGATCGAAGGGCAGGGCCAAGGACCGGGGTTGACAAGCCGCCCGCCCCGGTCCAACTCTCGCGCCACCACACGGCTGGGGTGCCTGCGGCGACGCGGGCTGAGAGACACCCATCGAACCTGATCCGGGTCATGCCGGCGAAGGGAGCCGCCCGTTCTCGAGAACCGCCGGACCGGCATCCTCCTCGCGACGGCCTCCCCGCCCGCCATGCCCGGGCAGCAGGAGGAGAGACGACATGCGGCGGCTTACCCACTCCCTGATCGCGGCCTCCCTGATCGCAGGATCGGCCCTCGCCACGGCTGCCCCTCCGGCGGCCCGCGCGGCCGGATCGGGGGAGCCCGCCGCCTTCCCGGTCCTGGTGCCGCTGACCGGCTTCCTGTCGCTGGAAGGCACCAGCCAGCGCAACGGCGCGCTGCTGGCGCTGAAGGAGGCCCCGCCCGACGTCGCCGTGGCCGGCGAGGTGATCGATACCGGCACCTCGCCCGAAGCCGCGGTGACGGCGCTGGAGCGGGCGGCCGGGCGCGGCCGGGTGGCCGGCGTGGCGGCCAGCATGCTGGGCACCCAGATGCTCGCCATGCTGCCGCTGGCGGCGGAGCTGAAGCTGCCGCTGATCACCGTGTCCGGCACCGCCTCGATCACGGAACAGGGCAATCCCTGGGTCTTCCGCTTCTTCCCCGGCGACGCGGTGACCAAGACCGCCCATGCCCGCTATGTGGTGGAGGAGCTGGGCAGGACGCGGCCGGCGGTCATCTACCAGACCACCGCCTATGGCCAGAGCGGCCGGACCCACCTCGCCGCCGCCTTCAAGGCGCTGGGCGTCGAGCCGGTGTTCGAGGAGGGGGTCGATCCCGCCGCCAAGGACCTGCTGCCGGTGCTGACCAAGGCGCTCGCCGCCAATCCCGACGTGCTGGTGCTGCACCTCCATGCCGGACCGACGGCGCTGCTGCTGCGGCAGGCGGCGGCCAACGGGGTGACGGTGCCGATCGTCGCCGGCTCCGCCATGCACCAGCCGAGCACGGCCGCCCTGCTGGAGCCGGCCGAATTGAAGGGCGTGTGCGCGGAGACCGCCGCCTCGCCCATTTCCGGCGGCTCGCCGGAGATGGAGTCGTTCACCCGCGCCTACCGCGCCGCCTTCAATGCGGAGCCGGACGCCTTCGCGCTCGGCCAGTATGACGGCATGCGCATGGCGGTGGAGGCGGCCAGGGCCGGCGCCCGCACGCCCGAGGAGATCCGCAAGGCGCTGTCCGCCACCAGCTACCGGGGCCTCGCCATGACCTATGCCTCGGACGGCAAGGGGAACATGGCGCATTCCGCCGTCATCGTCTGCTTCGACGGCACCTCGCGCGTGCCGGCGGTGGCGAAGCGCTACGACAACGTCACGGGCGTGGTGAAGTAAGGCCATGACCGCCCTCCAGCTCCTCCTGAACGGGGTCGCGCTGGGGGCGGCCTATGCGCTGGTGGCGCTCGGCTTCGTCCTGGTGCTGAACGCCACCGCGGCGGTGAATTTCGCGCAGGGCGACCTCGTCATGGCCGGCGGGCTGCTGGCGGTGGCGCTCGCCCCGCCGGTGGCGCAGGCGGTGCCGCTGCCGGGCCTGCTGCTGTTGCCGCTGGTGATGGCGCTGATGGCGGGGCTGGGACTGCTGCTTGCCGCCGTGGCCTATCTGCCGCTGCGCGGCCGGCCGCCGGTCGCGGTCTTCATCAGCACCATCGCGGTCGGCATCATCCTGCAGAACGGCGCCTCCGTCCTGTTCGGGCCGGAGCCGCGGGCCGCGCCGCCGCTGGTCACCGGGCAGACGCTGCGCGTCGGCGACCTCGTGGTGCCGGAACAGTCGCTCGCCATCGTCGCGGTGGCGGCGCTGCTGATCGGTCTGCAGCAATGGGTGTTCGGCCGCACGCAGCTCGGCCGGCGGCTGCGCGCGACGGCGCAGGATCCGGAGATGGCGCGGGCCTGCGGCGTGCCGGTGACGGGGATGATCCTGCTGACCTTCGCCATCGCCGCCGCCTTCGCCGGGCGGCGGGCCTGCTGCTCGCCAACCGCTATTTCGTGACGCCGACCGCGGGCGGCGACCTGATCCTGAAGGCCTACATCGCCGTGACCATCGGCGGCTGGGGCTCCGTTCCCGGGGCGGTGGCGGGCGCGCTGCTGATCGCGCTGTTCGAGGTGGGGGTGTCCTCGCTGCTCTCCTACCCGGTGGCGCTCGGGCTGCTCTATGCCACGCTGCTGGTCATCCTGGTCGCCCGGCCGCAGGGCCTGTTCGGCGAGGCGGCGCGGCGCCGTGCGTGACCGGCTCTCCCCTCTGCTGCTGACGCTCGGCGCCCTGGCGCTCGGCCTCTACGCGGTCGGCTACGCCACGCCCTACGGGCTGCGGGTGCTGACCGTGGCGGGGGTCTATGCGCTCGCCACCTTCGGCTTCCAGATCGTCTTCGGGCTGGGCGGCGCCCTGTCGCTGGCCCAGGGCGCCTTCTTCGGGCTCGGCGCCTACACCACCGGCCTGCTGGCGACGCAGATGGGCTGGGGCTTCGCCCTGACCTTTCCGCTGTCGCTGCTGGTCCCGCTGCTGGCCGCCCTGCTGGTCGGGCTGCCGGTGCTGCGGCTGGAATCGCATTACTTCGCGCTGGCGACGCTGGGCGTCGCGCAGGTCCTGCTTCTGCTGGCGGTCAACCTGCCTGGGCTGACCGGCGGGGCCAACGGCATTCCCGGCGTGCCGGGGGTCGTGCTGTTCGGCTGGCCGGTCGGGCGCGGGCTGCCGATGGCTCTGCTGGTCTGGGGAGCGGTGGCGGCCGGCGGCGTGATCGCCTGGAGCCTGGCACGGGGCCGCTTCGGCCGCTCGCTCACCCTGCTGCGGGACGATCCGCTGGCGGCGGCGACGCTGGGGCTGGATGTCGGCCGGCTGCGGCTGGCGGCCTTCGCGATGAGCGCGCTGTTCGCCGGGGCGGCGGGAGCCCTGGCGGTCCATACCCAGCGGGTGGTCTCGCCGGAGGTGCTGGAGTTCCCGGTGATGGTGACCATCCTGACCATCGCCGTGGTCGGCGGCCGGGGCCGCATGGCCGGGGCCGTGCTGGGTGCCGTCCTGCTGATCCACCTGCCGGAGTGGTTCCGCGCGCTGGAGCGCAGCTACCTGATCGTCTACGGCGGCGCCCTGCTGGCCGCGATCGTGCTGGCGCCGGAGGGGCTGACCGGGCTGCTCGACCGGTTGGCGGGGCGCCCGCGGGTCCGGCTGCCGGGCCGCCCGGCGGAGCCTGCGGAACAGCCGGGCCTCGTGCCGAACCGATCGGCGCTGCAGGTCGACGGCCTGTCCAAGCGGTTCGGCGGCGTGCTGGCGGTCGACGGCCTGTCCTTCCCGCTGGAGCCGGGGACGATCACCGGCCTGATCGGGCCGAATGGATCGGGAAAGACGACGGCCATCAACCTGATCTCCGGGCTGGAGCGGCCGGATGCCGGATCGGTCCGGCTGGGCGGGCGGGAGCTTGCCGGGCAGCGTCCCGACCGCATCGCGGCGGCCGGCCTCGCGCGGACCTTCCAGGCGGGATCGCTGCCGGAAGGGGCGACGGTGCTGCAGGCGGTGGCCGCCGCCCGGCTGACGCTCGACCGGTCGGTCGAGCAGGCCGAAGCGACCGCGCACCGGATCCTCGACCGGCTGGGCATCGCCGGCCATGCGGCGAGCCCCTGCGCCGGGCTGCCGGCGGCGCTGCGGCGGCGGGTCGATCTCGCCCGCGCGCTCGCCCGCCGGCCGGCGGTGCTGCTGCTCGACGAGCCGGCAGCCGGGTTGACCGACGGCGAGAAGGCGGAGCTGGCGGCCCTGCTGCGCGGCGTCGCGGCGGAGGGTACCGCCCTGCTGGTGGTGGAGCATGACATGGGCTTCCTGCTGCCGCTCGCCGGCCATGTTCTGTGCCTCGACCAGGGGCGCCTTCTCTATGCCGGGCCGCCGGAGGGGGTGCGCCGCGATCCGGCGGTGGTCGCCGCCTATCTGGGAACCGGCCGGCGGGGAGGGCAGGCATGACGGCCGTTCTGCGGGTGGAGGGCTTGCGCGCCGGCCCCGGCGGCGTGACGGCGGTCGACGGCGTCTCGCTGAGCGTCGCGGCGGGGGAGACGGTGGCGCTGCTCGGCGCCAACGGGGCGGGCAAGTCCACCCTTCTGAAGGCGGTGCTGGGTCTGCTGCCGGCGGCCGGCGGGCGCGTCCTGCTGGATGGCCGCGAGGTCACCACGCTGCCGGCGGAGCGGCGGGTGCGCCTCGGCCTCGGCTATGTGCCGGAGGGGCGGCGGGTCTTCCCCGGCATGAGCGTGCTGGACAATCTGGAGGTCGCGAGCCCGCTCGACCGCCACGGGCGGGCAGCGGACCTGGAGCGCATCTTCGCCCTGTTCCCCGACCTGCGGACCAAGGCGCGGGAAAGCGCCTGGCGCCTGTCGGGCGGGCAGCAGCAGATGCTGGCGGTCGGCCGGGCGCTGATGGGCAGGCCGCGGCTGCTTCTGCTCGATGAACCGTCGCTCGGCCTGTCGCCCCGGCTGGCGGGGGAGATGTTCGCCGCGGTGCGCTCGATCGCCGCGGCCGGCACCGCGGTGCTGCTGGCCGAGCAGAGCGCGGCGCGCGCGCTGGAGGTGGCGGGGCGGGCGGTCCTGCTGCGGCTCGGCCGCGTCGTCCATGACGGGCCGGCCGGGGCGGTGTCGCAGGACGTCCTGCAGGACACCTTCCTCGGGCTGTAATCTGTGGTCTGAAAACCCCAGTTCTATGACCTTTGTTACGGATGCAAGTGGTATCGCTTGCCCGGAAGAGGCGAGGTCGTTAGCTTCCCGCTCGCATAGCCCTTTCCAGGACTTCTCCGCCATGACCGTCCGCCGCTCCGCCCTGCTGTCGACCCTTCTCCTGCTCGGCGGAACGGCCTGTCCCGCGCTGGCCGACCTGGTGCCGGTGGAGCCGGAGCTGCCGCCCGCCCTGATGTACGGCGTGCCCTCGCCCGAGCCGGTGGCGCCGCCGCCCGCGGCCTCCGCCGCCCCGGGCAAGGCGCAGGGAGCCAACGCCGCCCCGGCCAAGGATGGGCCGGCCAAGGATGGACCGGCGGAGCTGGAGGACGGCTGGGAAGGCGGGGCGGCGCGGGAAAAGGACGGCAAGTTCGCCTATTGCGTCGTCGAGGGGCGCTTCAACTCCGGCCATGTCCTGCTGATCGCCCGCAGCCCGAAGGGCGAGACCAACATCGGCATCGGCATCCCCGGCGCCGAGCTGCCGAAGGGCGAGCAGTGGCCGGTCAAGGTCGCGGTCGACAACAAGCTGACCCGCGAGCGGGTCGCCGTCGCCTCCGGCACCGACATGCTGGTGGTGCCGAACGGCAAGGACGAGGAGCTGGTGACCGCCCTGATGAACGGGAAGCAGCTTGTCGTCTCCTCCGCCAGCGACCGCATCGCCTTCACGCTGAAGGGCACCAAGAAGGTCCTGACCGACCTGAAGACCTGCGTCGACAAGGCGGGTGACGTGCCGCCGATCAACACCTCCACCGGCGTCAAGACCTCCAGGCTGCCGCCGGGGCTGGTCGACCTGCTGGCGGCGGCCGGCCTGCGCGGGCCGGAGCTGGTGCCGATGGACAACATCCCGAAGGACCAGCGCCCGGCCGACGTCGCCTGGCGCGTCGGTCCGCTGGTCGGCGGCATCCGCGAGCGGGTGGTCGAGGAGGGGGCGAAGCTGGACGACCTGTCCGGCGCCTTCGCCGATGCGATGAAGAGCCGCTGCGAGGGCACCGGCACCATCGCCCTGAACAACACCGAGGCGGCCGGCGCCGTATCGGTCCGCACCGGCGCCGTGCGCTGCGAACTGAAGGACGGTACGCTGCACGTCGCCCTGACCTTCATGCTGGCCCAGGGGCGCCTGTTCACCGTGCTGTTCCACGAGGCGACGGAGAACGACGTCGTGCTCGCCGACAAGGCGCGCGACAACCTCGCCCAGGTGCTGCTGCGCGCGGCGGGCGCCAACGCCGCCGCCCAGGGGCAGGGTGTCCAAAGCCAGGGGCAGGGACAGGGGCAGGCTCCCGCGGCACCGGGTCCGGCAGCCCCGGCGGCCGGCGGAGCCTCAAGCCAGGCGGCGCCGCCGGCGAAGAAGTAAGCGGCCGGGCGACCGCCCCGGCCTTGCGGGTGCTCGCCGTCAGCCTCCGGCCATCAATCCCAGGAGAAGCCCTGGTCCTTCATATAGATGTTCTTCACCTTGCACCAGTCGACGCTGAACTTTTCCGCTTCATAGCCGATCCAGCTCACACGGAAGGGCACGACGCAGTTGCCCTCGTCGGTGCCCCAGTCCATCTCGGCGGCCTCGCCGGGCTTCAGGGTGAAGTTGATCCAGTTCTTGCTCCAGGCTCCATTCTCATAGGTCTGGAAGCCGTTGATCACATACTGGGACGACTTGTTGTGCAGGTTGAACTTGTAGGTGTCTCCGGCCGCGGCGGGAGGAACGGTGGCGGTGCCGGCAAAAAGGGCTGCTGCGGCGAGAAGTGCAAGACGTCGCATGGCTGGTCCTTTCGGGTGTGCTGCGGCACGCGGATGGGAGGTCCGCGGCCCGAAAAGACGCTAACACCGATAATCATAGCACCAAAAGATTACTCCATAAGACGGGCGGTTGCCCTTGGCCGCCCGATCCCTATCATCAGCCCACCAACCGCAGAGGGGACCGGGAGATGAGCGGGATCGACAGCGCATGGGTCAACCTGACGTCCGGCGACGGCCACCGGCTGCGCGCCTTCCAGGCCCGGCCGCGCGGGGCGGAGAAGGGACGGCTGCTGGTCGTCCAGGAGATCTTCGGCGTCAACCGCCACATCCGCGCGGTCTGCGAGCGCTATGCGGAGGAAGGGTACCTGACGCTGGCGCCCGCCCTCTTCGACCGGGTCGAGCATGACGTCGAGCTGGCCTATGACGAGGCGGGGATCCAGCGCGGCCGGACGCTGATGGGCGCCGTGCCGATGGACGGCGCGCTCGCCGACGTCGAGGCGGCGCTGGGCCATCTCGGCGGGGCCGGGTCGGCGGCGGTCGTCGGCTATTGCTGGGGCGGAACCATCGCCTGGGCGGCGGCCTCCCGCCTGCCGCTGCGCGCGGCCATCGCCTATTACGGCGGCGGCATCGGCAACCGGCTGGACGAGGCGCCGCGCATGCCGGCCCTGCTGCATTTCGGCGAGCAGGACCACGCCATCCCGCCCTCCGTCGCCGACGGGGTGCGGGAGCGGCACCCCGGCGCCATCGTCCACCTCTACCCGGCCGGGCACGGATTCAACTGCGACGAGCGGGCGAGCTTCCATCGGGAAAGCGCCGGGCTGGCGTATCGGCGCTCGCTCGGGCTGCTGCAGGCCGTATTCTGACCGGCCAGCGGCGGAAGGCCAGCAGCCCGACGCAGAGCGCGGCATAGACCAGGGGTGGCGTCTGCCACCCCTTCACCAGCATGACATAGTGCAGGCAGCCGGCCAGCCCGGCGACGAAGACGCCCTTGTGCAGCGCCCGCCAGCGGCGCCCGCCCAGCCGCTTCACCATTGCGTCGGTCGAGGTGGCGGCAAGTGCGGTCAGGATGAGGAAGGCGCCCATCCCCACGGTGATGTAGGGGCGCTTGACGATCTCCTTCCAGATCGCCGGCCAGTCGAAGAACTGGTCGAGCCCGATCCAGGTGGAGAGGTGGAGGGCGGCATAGAAGAAGGCGAAGAGCCCGAGCATCCGGCGGAAGCGGGCGAGCGCCGCCACCCCCGTCAGCATCCGCAGCGGCGTCACCGCCAGGGCGACGAGCAGGAAGCGCAGGGCCCACAGCCCGCTTTGCCGCACGCTCTCCAGCACCGGCTCGGCCCCCAGCCCGCCCGACCAGCCGAGCCAGACCGTCCAGGCCAGCGGGACGAGGGCCGCCGCGAAGACCAGCGGCTTGGCCCAGGGCGACAGCAGGGCGCCGTTGGCCGCCTGCCGCCAGCCATCCCTCGCGGAAACGGCCATCTCAGTAGAACTTCCGCAGGTCCATCCCGGCATAGAGCGAGGCGACCTCCCCGGCATAGCCGTTGAAGGGCAGCGTCTTGCGGCGGGAGAATTCGCCGACCCGGCGTTCGGTCGCCTGGCTCCAGCGCGGGTGGTCGACCTCCGGGTTGACGTTCGAATAGAAGCCGTACTCGCTGGGCTGCGAGCGGTTCCAGGATGTGGGCGGCTGGTCGCGGACCAGCGTGATGCGGACGACCGACTTGATCGACTTGAAGCCGTATTTCCAGGGGACGACGAGACGGACCGGCGCGCCGTTCTGGTTGGGCAGCACCTCGCCATACATGCCGACCGCCATCAGGGTCAGCGGGTGCATCGCCTCGTCCAGCCGCAGCCCCTCGACATAGGGCCATTGCAGAACCCAGCTTTTCAGGCCGGGCATCTGGGCCGGGTCGTTCAGCGTCTGGAAGGCGACGAACTTCGCGCTGCCGGTCGGTTCCACCCGCTTCAGGATCTCGTTCAGGGAGAAGCCGACCCAGGGGATGACCATCGACCAGCCCTCGACGCAGCGCAGGCGGTAGATGCGCTCCTCCTGCGGGAAGGCCAGCAGATCCTCGATCCCGAAGGTGGCGGGCTTCGCCACCTCGCCGTCCACCACGATCTGCCAGGGCCGGGTCTTCAGGGTTCCGGCATAGTCGGCCGGGTCGGACTTGCCGGTACCGAACTCGTAGAAGTTGTTGTAGGTGGTCGCCGACTTCAGGGGCGTCGGCGCGTCCATCTTCGGGTCCGGGGGCTGGATGGTGGTCGGCACCTTGAAGGCCGCCGCCGGAGCCGTCTGGAGCCAGCCGGCGATCCCGCCGGCCGCGACCGCCGCCATGCCGCCGGCCATCACCGAGCGGCGGGAAAGGACCAGGGCGCGCGGCGTGACCTCGTCTTCGCGGGCCGCCGAGGGGGCGGGGAACCTGAACAGCATCGGCCGTCTCCGATCACATCGTTCGACGGCATAACAGTAGGCCCGTAGGGGCTCCACGGCAAATGAAGCTCCCGTAATCGCCCCCGGCCGTCCTATCCGATACGACGGCGGTCCTTCAGTTGGATCACCGCGGCGCAGCCCCGGCCGGCGTCCTGCCGGCCGTCAGCCCTGTGGGTGCGGGCTCCGCGGATATCGGCGTCCAGGGCAGGAAAGGGGACCACCACCGCTTGCGTCAGGGGGAAGGGTGCGCCGTCCGGCATCCCGAACGTTCGAAACAGAGCCATGCCTTGGTGGCAGGTGCTGATCCATGAGAGCGCACACCAGGTCGCGGAATATGTGGTAAACGTCCAGAGGAACATCCTGGATACCGTATGTTACGACAAGGACTTACACGGTGCGCGGCCGGCGGCGGACGCATCGTTGCCCTGTCTCGTCCATAACCCCGCGGCCGGAGGAGTCGTTCCGCCGGACCCGGTGCTTTTCCGGATTTTCGCCGTGGGGTGTTACGGGCCGGGAAGCCACCGAGGGAGGATCCCATGACGTCGCAACCGTCAACGCCGACCCCGATTCCGACCATCGCCGACCTCGCGAAAGTCTGGACTCCGTGGCAGACCGTGCTGTCCGACCAGACGCGGCTGTGGCTGCGCGGTCAGGCACAGGCCCTGGCGGCGCTCGAGCGCTTCAACGAGGACTGGCTGCGCCGACGCCGGGCCGGGGTGAACGCGGCGCTTGCCGCGCTCGACCGGATGAACGCGACCGACGACGCGGCGGAGCGCAACGCCATCGCCAATGCCTGGGCGACCGAAGCGGCCGGCCGCTGGGTGGAGGATATGAAGAGCATGGCGGACTGCATGGAGGCCGTGACGAAGGAGACGATGGCCAGCGGCGGCGAAGCGGCGGAGCGCAGCGCGTCCGCGGCCGGCGGGCTGCGGGCGGCGGCAAGGGCCACCGCCGCCGCCGCCAGGACATCGGGTTGAACGGCCGGGACCGGCCACGCCTCCTTCCCCTGACTCAAGCACAGGTTTCGGCCCGCACCGGCACCCCCGATGCGGGCCATCCTCTTTTTCCGGTCCGTAACGGACGGAGGATCGAGGCGCAAGCCCGGCTTATGGCAAAAGCCATTGTCACAGTCTTCCAACAAAACTCTCGGAAGATTGGTATCCAAGGGCATATGCCAAGCTCATATCGCCGACGGATGAGCGCCGACCAAAGTTCAAGTTGACCCAAATGCCCTTTACTTCATCGTGTGGCGCTGTGCTACAGCAGGGCGATTCGCCGGATTTCATAATCCTGCGATGACTGTAGGCGCGGCTATTTCAGAGTTCGCTTCGGGCCTGGACAAGAATCTTGCGACAGGCCGGACCGGCCGGCGGCAAGAGCGGGGAACGGCCGGAGAACCGGCAGCGGCTGAACAGGGAAGGCGAGATGACGGCGATGATGGCGCAGGGCGATACGCTGGATCCGAAGGCTCTGCTGGCCGCCTTGCGGCAGTTGCGCAAGGGCGACTTCTCGGTCCGGCTGCCGCTGGACCTGACGGGGCTCGATGGGGACATCGCCGCCGCCTTCAACGACGTCGTCGAGCTCAACGAGAAGCTGACCGCGGAGGTCAGCCGGCTGTCCGTCGCCATCGGCAAGGAAGGCAAGATCAGCCAGCGGGCCAAGCTCTCCAACGCGTCGGGCGGCTGGGAGACCTGCGTCGACAGCATCAACACGCTGATCGGCGACATGATCCAGCCGACCACGGAAATCGCCCGCGTGATCGGCGCCGTCGCCAAGGGCGACCTCTCCAAGACCATGGCGCTGGAGATCGAGGGCCGACCGCTGCAGGGCGAATTCCTGCGCACCGCCCGCAACGTCAACACCATGGTGGAGCAGCTGGTTTCCGTCACCAGCGAGCTGACCCGCGTCGCCCGCGAGGTGGGCATCGAGGGCAAGCTCGGCGGGCAGGCCCAGGTGAAGGGCGTCGCCGGCACCTGGAAGGACCTGACCGACAACGTCAACATGATGGCGGAGAACCTGACCGGCCAGGTCCGCAACATCGCCGAAGTGACGACGGCGGTCGCCAGGGGCGACCTGTCGAAGAAGATCACGGTGGACGTGAAGGGCGAAATCCTCGAACTCAAGTCCACCATCAACACGATGGTGGATCAGCTCAACAGCTTCGCCTCCGAGGTGACGCGCGTGGCGCGCGAGGTGGGCTCCGAGGGCAAGCTCGGCGGGCAGGCCAAGGTCGAAGGCGTCGGCGGCACCTGGAAGGACCTGACCGACAACGTCAACATGATGGCGGAGAACCTGACCGGTCAGGTCCGCAACATCGCCGAGGTGACGACCGCCGTCGCCAAGGGCGATTTGTCGAAGAAGATCACCGTCGACGTGAAGGGCGAGATCCTGGAGCTGAAGTCCACCATCAACACGATGGTGGATCAGCTCAACAGCTTCGCCTCCGAGGTGACGCGCGTGGCGCGCGAGGTGGGCTCCGAGGGCAAGCTCGGCGGGCAGGCCAAGGTCGAAGGCGTCGGCGGCACCTGGAAGGACCTGACCGACAGCGTCAACATGATGGCCGCCAACCTGACGGGGCAGGTGCGCAACATCGCGGAAGTCACCACGGCGGTGGCGAACGGCGATTTGTCGAAGAAGATCACCGTCGACGTGAAGGGCGAGATCCTGGAGCTGAAGTCCACCATCAACACCATGGTGGACCAGCTCAACAGCTTCGCCTCCGAGGTGACGCGCGTCGCGCGCGAGGTGGGTTCGGAAGGCAAGCTCGGCGGGCAGGCGCAGGTGAAGGGGGTCGGCGGCACCTGGAAGGACCTGACCGACAGCGTGAACCTGATGGCGGCCAACCTCACCGGGCAGGTGCGCAACATCGCCGAGGTCACCACGGCGGTGGCGACCGGCGACCTGTCGAAGAAGATCACCGTGCCGGTCAAGGGTGAGATCCTGGAGTTGAAGAACACCATCAACACCATGGTGGACCAGCTCAACAGCTTCGCCTCCGAGGTGACGCGCGTGGCGCGAGAGGTGGGCTCGGAAGGCAAGCTCGGCGGACAGGCCCAGGTGAAGGGCGTCGCCGGCACCTGGAAGGACCTCACCGACAGCGTGAACCTGATGGCCGCCAACCTGACGGGTCAGGTGCGCAACATCGCCGAGGTCACCACGGCGGTGGCGAACGGCGACCTGTCGAAGAAGATCACCGTCGACGTGAAGGGCGAGATCCTGGAGCTGAAGTCGACCATCAACACCATGGTGGACCAGCTCAACAGCTTCGCCTCCGAGGTGACGCGCGTGGCGCGCGAAGTGGGCTCGGAAGGCAAGCTCGGCGGGCAGGCCCAGGTGAAGGGTGTCGCCGGCACCTGGAAGGACCTCACCGACAACGTCAACGCGATGGCGACCAACCTGACCGGGCAGGTGCGCAACATCGCCGAGGTCACCACGGCGGTGGCGAACGGCGACCTGTCGAAGAAGATCACCGTCGACGTGAAGGGCGAGATCCTGGAGCTGAAGCTGACCATCAACACCATGGTGGACCAGCTCAACAGCTTTGCCTCGGAGGTCGCCCGTGTCGCCCGCGAGGTGGGCATCGAGGGCAAGCTGGGCGGGCAGGCGCAGGTCAAGGGCGTCGCCGGCACCTGGAAGGACCTGACCGACAACGTCAACATGATGGCCGCCAACCTGACGGGTCAGGTGCGCAACATCGCCGAAGTGACCACCGCCGTCGCCAGGGGCGACCTGTCGAAGAAGATCACCGTCGACGTCCGCGGCGAGATCCTGGAGCTGAAGAACACCATCAACACCATGGTGGACCAGCTCAACAGCTTCGCCTCCGAGGTGACGCGCGTGGCGCGAGAGGTGGGCTCGGAAGGCAAGCTCGGCGGACAGGCAAAGGTCGAGGGCGTCGGCGGCACCTGGAAGGACCTGACCGACAACGTCAACATGATGGCCGCCAACCTGACGGGTCAGGTGCGCGGCATCGCCAGCGTGGTGACCGCCGTCGCCAACGGCGACCTGAAGCAGAAGCTGGCGGTGGAGGCCAAGGGCGAGATCGCCGCCCTGGCCAACACCATCAACGGCATGATCGAGACGCTGGCGACCTTCGCCGACCAGGTGACCAACGTCGCCCGCGAGGTCGGCATCGAAGGCAAGCTCGGCGGACAGGCCCGCGTGCCGGGTGCCGCCGGCCTGTGGAAGGACCTGACGGAGAACGTCAACCAGCTCGCCGCCAACCTGACGACCCAGGTCCGCGCCATCGCCGAGGTGGCGACCGCCGTGACCAAGGGCGACCTGACCCGCTCCATCACCGTCGAGGCGATGGGCGAGGTCGCGGCGCTGAAGGACAACATCAACGAGATGATCCGCAACCTTCGCGACACGACGCTGAAGAATGCGGAGCAGGACTGGCTGAAGACCAACCTCGCCAAATTCACCCGCATGCTGCAGGGCGAGCGCGATCTGGTCACCGTCTCCAACATGATCCTGTCGGAGATCGCACCGCTGGTCAACGCGCAGCACGGCGTCTTCTACGTCGCCGGCCGCGAGCGCGACGAGGCGATGCTGGAGCTGGTCGCCAGCTATGCCCTGAAGGAGCGCAAGAACCTCGCCAACCGCTTCGCCTTGAAGGAAGGGCTGGTCGGCCAGTGCGCCTACGAGAAGAAGCGCATCCTGCTGACCAACGTGCCGAAGGACTACGTCTCCATCAGCTCCGGCCTCGGCGAGGCGCCGCCGCTCAACATCATCGTCCTGCCGGTGCTGTTCGAGGACGAGGTGAAGGCGGTGATCGAGCTCGCCTCCTTCAGCCGCTTCAGCGAGACGCACCAGTCCTTCCTGGAGCAGCTGACCGAGAGCATCGGGATCGTGCTCAACACCATCGCCGCCAACATGCGCACCGAGGGGCTGCTGAAGCAGTCGCAGCGCCTGACCAGCGAGCTGCAGAGCCAGCAGGAGGAGCTGAAGACCACCAACGAGCGGCTTGAACAGCAGGCCGCCTCGCTGCGCAAGTCGGAAGAGCTGCTGAAGGCCCAGCAGGAGAAGCTGACCACCGCCAACGAGGCGCTGGAGGAAAAGGCCGAGCAGCTCGAAAAGCAGAATGCCGAGGTCGAGCGCAAGAATCGCGAAGTGGTGCTTGCCAAGGCGGCGCTGGAGGAGAAGGCGGAACAGCTCGCCCTCACCTCCAAGTACAAGTCGCAGTTCCTCGCCAACATGAGCCACGAGCTGCGCACGCCGCTGAACAGCCTGCTGATCCTGTCGAAGCTGCTGGCCGACAATCCCGATACCAACCTGTCGGACAAGCAGGTGGAGTTCGCCCGCACCATCCATGCCGCCGGCTCCGACCTGCTGGGGCTGATCAACGACATCCTGGATCTGTCGAAGATCGAGTCCGGCACGGTGACGCTGGAGATCGGCGAGGTAGTGCTGTCCGACCTGCGCAGCCATGTCGAGCGCACCTTCAGCCAGATCGCCGACCAGAAGCGGCTGAGCTTCACCATCGATCTGGATCCGGGCCTGCCGGCCGCCATCCAGACCGACGAGAAGCGGCTGGAGCAGGTGCTGAACAACCTGCTGTCCAACGCCTTCAAGTTCACCGACAGCGGCGGCGTCACCTTCCGCGTGGCACCCGCCGCCGGCGGATGGAGCGCCGCCCACCCGGCGCTGAACGCCGCGGAATCGGTGCTGGCCTTCACGGTCACCGATACCGGCATCGGCATCCCCGAGGACAAGCAGCGCATCATCTTCGAGGCGTTCCAGCAGGCCGACGGCACCACCAGCCGCAAATACGGCGGCACCGGGCTCGGCCTGTCGATCAGCCGCGAGATCGCCCGCCTGCTGGGCGGCGAGATCCGCGTAACGAGCGAGCCCGGCCGGGGCAGCAGCTTCACCCTCTTCATCCCGCTCGACTTCGAGACGGCGAGGGAGGGGCAGTCGCAGCCGCAGTCCTCGCGCCAGCCGGAAGCGCCGCGCCCCATCGTCGCCGCCGGGTCGGAGGAAGGGCTGGCCCTGCTGCAGTACCATCCCGCCGCCGACGACCGGGAGAAGATCCGGCCCGGCGACCCGGTGGTGCTGATCGTCGAGGACGATGCCAAGTTCGCCTCGATCCTGATCGACCTGGCGCGGGAAAAGGGCTTCCGCACCGTCGTCTCCCCCGCCGGGCAGCCGACCGTCGGGCTCGCCCGCAAGTTCCGGCCGGACGCCATCCTGCTGGACATCGGGCTGCCGGACATGGACGGCTGGGCGCTGCTCGACCTGCTGAAGCACGACCCGCAGACCCGCCACATCCCGGTCCACGTCATCTCCGCCAAGGACGGGCGGCGGCGCGGCCTGTCGATGGGCGCGTTCGACTATTCGGAGAAGCCGGTCGACCGGGAGGCGATCTTCGCCGCGCTGAACCGGGTGAAGAGCTTCGTCGAGCGGCCCTACCGCAAGCTGCTGATCGTCGAGAAGGAAAGCCGCCAGCCGGGCGGCATCGCCGCCCTGATCGGCAACGGCGACGTCACCTCGCGCACCGTCACCACGACCGAGGCGGCGGCGGCGGCCCTGCAGGAGGAGGCGTTCGACTGCATGGTGCTCGACCTCTCCACCCCGCAGGCCGCCGATTTCGAGCTGATCGAGGGGCTGCGGGGGCGCGAGACCGGCGCCTGGATGCCGGTGGTGGTCTATGCCGCGACCGACATCAGCCCGGAGGACGAGGCGCGGCTGCGCCGGCTGGCCGAGATGGTCGTGCTGAAGAGCGCCAGCTCGCCCGCCGGGCTGCTGGACGAGACGGCCCTGTTCCTGCACCGCGCGGTCGACCGCCTGCCGGAGGAGAAGCGCCGCGCGCTGCTCGACCTGCACCAGCACGACCCGCATCTGGCCGGCCGCCGCGCGCTCGTCATCGACGACGACATCCGCAACATCTTCTCGCTCGCCAGCGTGATGGAGGCCCACGACATGGAGGTCCTGCA
Organism: Azospirillum thermophilum; assembly: GCF_003130795.1. Taxonomy (NCBI): domain Bacteria; kingdom Pseudomonadati; phylum Pseudomonadota; class Alphaproteobacteria; order Rhodospirillales; family Azospirillaceae; genus Azospirillum; species Azospirillum thermophilum. The sequence continues at coordinate 193,274 of NZ_CP029358.1, read as the reverse complement.
TGCCGAAAGCGGCAGGGAGGGCATCCAGCTCCTGCGGCAGCATCCGGACATCGACGTGGTGCTGGTCGACATCATGATGCCGGAAATGGACGGCTACCAGACCATGCGCGAGATCCGCGCGATGGAGGAGCTGCGCGGGCTGCCGGTGATCGCCGTCACCGCCAAGGCGATGAAGGGCGACCGCGAGAAGTGCATCGAGGCGGGGGCGACCGACTATCTCGCCAAGCCGGTGGACATCGACCACCTGCTGTCGCTCCTGCGCATCTGGACCTCCATGCGCGGCAACCGCAACGGCGGCCGCCAGCAGGCCGAATGGGTGTGATCCGATGAACCGCCGACTCAGCGCCCGCCCGCGGGCCAGCCTTTCACCGGCGCATCGGGGCCGGCCCGGAACGGGAACCGGCGCGCGCCGGCCGGGGGGCCCGTCCCCCTTCCTGATCCCGCGCCAGGCGCTCATGCCCCTGAACCCGAGGCCCCCGATGCCCGTCCCGTCCGCGCGGGGGGCAGGGGGACTTCCGGCGCGGGAGCCCAACGTGATGACCCGAGATCCGAAGCCCGACGCCCGTCCGCCGGACGTCAACATCCTGATCGTCGACGACGACAGCCGGAACCTGTTCGCCGTCCGCGAGACGCTGGAGGATCTGGGCGCCGCCCTGGTGCTGGCCAAGTCGGGTGAGGAGGCGCTGAAGCACCTGCTGCGCCAGGATTTCGCGCTGATCCTGCTGGACGTCCACATGCCGGGGATGGACGGCTACGAGACGGCGGAGATGATCCGCAAGCGCGAGAAGTGCCGGCACATCCCCATCATCTTCCTGACCGCCATCAACAAGGACGAGATGCACATCTTCCGCGGCTATTCCGCGGGAGCGGTGGACTACATGTTCAAGCCGGTCGACCCGCAGGTCCTGCGCTGCAAGGTCTCCGTCTTCGTCGAGCTGTTCCGCAAGACCGAGGAGATCCGCCAGCAGGCGGAGGCGCGGCAGCGGCTGCTGGACGAGAACTACCGCGTCCGCATGGAGAAGCTGCAGGCCGAGCAGGCGCTGCGCCGGTCGGAGGAGCGGCAGGCGCTGATCCTGCGCCAGCTTCCCATCGTGCTCTACACGGCGGCGGTGGAGCCGGGCCAGCCCTTCCGCTTCCTGTCCGGCAATGTCGAGACGCTGTTCGGCTTCCCCGCCGCCCGGTTCATCGAGGATCCGGGCCTGTGGGAGGAGCGGCTGCACCCCGACGACCGGCCCCGCCTGCAGCAGCAGATGGCGGCCATCCTGACGACCGGCGTCTCCACCGCCGAGTACCGCCTGCGCTGCGCCGACGGCACGGAGCGGCACCTGCTGGACCAGGCGGTGGTGGTGCGCGACGAGGCGGGCGTGCCGCGCGAGGTGTTCGGCACCATCCTGGACGTGACCGAGACCAGGACGGCGCAGCAGCAGCTCGCCCATGCCCAGAAGATGGAGATGGTCGGGCAGCTCACCGGCGGGATCGCCCACGACTTCAACAACATGCTGATGGTGGTGATCGGCAGCCTGGAACGGCTGGAACGCTCGCTGCAGGACGATCCCGCCGCGGCGCGCCGGCCGACATGGCGCTGCAGGCCGCCCTGCGCTGCTCCGACATGACGCGCCGGCTGCTGACCTTCGCCCGCCGTCAGACGCTGAACCCCGAGCCGGTCGACCTGCACGCGCTGGCCGCCGGCATGGGCGAGCTGATGGAACGCACGCTCGGCCGCAGCATCGCGATCTCGATCGCGGGGGAGGAGGCGGGGACGCTGTGGCCGGCGACCGTCGACCGTTCCCAGGCGGAATCGGCGCTGCTGAACCTGGTGATCAACGCCCGCGACGCCATGCCCCAGGGCGGCCGGCTGACGATCCGTACCGCCAACGCCCGCCTGACGGAACCGCTGAGCGGCCACGGCATCACGGCGGAGCCCGGCGACTATGTCGTGCTCAGCGTCGCCGACACCGGCTGCGGCATGCCGCCGGAGGTGCTGGAGCGGGCGTTCGAGCCCTTCTTCACCACCAAGGAGACGGGCAAGGGAACCGGTCTCGGCCTCAGCATGATCTACGGCTTCGTCAAGCAGAGCGGGGGGCTGATCCGCATCGACAGCGCGGTCGGGCAGGGCACGACCTTCAGCCTCTACCTGCCGCGCGCCGCGGCCGGCGGCCAGCCCGCCGCGGGAGCCGCCGACGGCGCGGCCCCGCTGACCGGCCGGGGCGAGACGGTGCTGGTGGTGGACGACGACGCGGACGTCCGGCGGGTCACCGTGCAGGCGGTCCGCGACCTCGGCTACCGGGTGCTGGAGGCCGAGGGGGCGGAGCAGGCGCTCGCCCAGCTCACCGCCGGGCGCAGGGTGGATCTGCTGTTCACCGACATCGTCATGCCCGGAATGAATGGGCGCGAGCTGGCGCGCGAGGGGCTGCGGCGCTGCCCCGGCCTGCGGGTGCTGTTCGCCTCCGGCTATGCCGACGGCACGGCTGCGGAGGCGGATGCCGAGCTCGCCCCCGTCGAGACGCTCGCCAAGCCCTACCGCGACGCCGACCTCGCCCGGGCTCTGCACCGGGCTCTGGACGATGGGACGCCCGATGCCTGCGCGGCCGGCGGCGGCGTGCCCGATCACGGAAAGGCGGTTTCCGCAGAATGACGCGGCCGGGCGCGGAGGAGCTTTCCGTGTCCGGCCGGCTGAACCGCCGGACCGCTCCGGTGCAGGGCCGGAACGGCCGGGCGGATCCGTCCTTGCTCCCGATGCGGGGCAGGGCCCTGGTCATCGGCATGATTGAGTTTGGTTCATGGTGTTGTCCGACGATGCGCTCACGCTTCTCCGCAGGTCCGTCCGGTCCGTCTGGGCTCTCGAGCTTCTCCTTCTCCTCCGCCGCGAGTGCGGGCGGAGCTGGACCCCCGACACGCTGGTCGCGGAGCTTCGCGGCAGTCCCATGGTGGTCGGGGAGGCGCTGGGCGCCCTGACCGCCGCCGGGCTGGTGGCGAAGGAGCCGGACGGGGCTTTGCGCTACCATCCGGTGGCCGAGGTGCTCGACCGGTGGGTGCAGGAGATCGCGGAGGCCTACAGCCTGCGCCCCTCCGCGGTGATCCGGGAGATCTTCGCGTCGCCGCAGAGCAAGGTGCAGATCTTCGCGGACTCCTTCCGGTTCCGGAGCCTCGACTGACATGGATGTGGTGAAGTCCGCCGTCTACCTGCTGTGCTTCGCATCGAGCATGCTGTGCATGGCGCTTCTGGCGCGCAGCTACCGGCGATCCCACAGCCGGCTCCTGCTGTGGAGCACGCTGTGCTTCGTCGGGCTGGCGATGAACAACCTGCTGCTGTTCATCGACGTGGTCCTCCTGCCGACCGAGGTCGACCTGCTGCCGCTGCGCCACGCCAGTGCGCTTGCCGGTGTGGGGCTGCTGCTGTTCGGCTTCATCTGGGATGCCGAATGATGACACCCACCGCTTACGCCTTCATGACCGGCGTCCTGACTGCGCTGTACCTGATCGCCGGGCTGTTCTTCCTGCGCTTCTGGCGGCGGACGCGCGACGGCCTGTTCCTCGCCTTCGCCGCCGCCTTCGCGCTGATGGCGCTGAACCAGGGGATCCTGGCGCTGGGCGGGCTGCTGCGGGAGGAGCAGACCTGGGTCTATCTGCTGCGGCTGGCCGCCTTCCTGCTGATCATCCTGGGGATCGCCCGCAAGAACATCGGCCGGCAGGCGGCGCGGCAGGCGGCGCGGAGCTGATCCGCGGCCCCCGGCGGGACGTCAGCGGACGTCCGACAGCCGGTCGATGCGGCGCAGCGCAGGGAACAGCCAGCCCCAGAGGCCGGCGAGGCCGACCGCACCGATCCCGCCGAGCACGACGGCCGGCACCGCCCCGAGCAGGGCCGCCGCCGCACCGGATTCGAACTCGCCGAGCTGGTTGGACGCACCGATGAACAGCGAGGTGACGGCGCCGACCCGGCCGCGCATGGCGTCGGGCGTGGCGAGCTGGATCAGCGTCTGGCGGACGAACATGCTGATCTGGTCGGTGGCGCCCACCGCCAGCAGGGCGAAGAAGGACAGCACCGGGTCGGCCGACAGGCCGAAGGCGATGGTGGCGACGCCGAACCCCGCCACCGCCACCAGCATCCGCCGCCCGGCATGGCGCTTGACGCCGTAGCGGGTGATGACCACCGCCATCATCAGCGCCCCGATGGCCGGCGCGCTGCGCAGCAGGCCGAGGCCCCAGGGCCCGACATGCAGCACGTCGCGGGCATAGACCGGCAGCAGGGCCGTGGCGCCGCCGAGCAGCACCGCGAAGAGGTCGAGCGAGATGGCGCCGAGGATCGCCGGCCGGCTGCGGATGAAGGAGACGCCGGCCAGGATCGCCCCCCAGCTCATGGCGCGCGGCGCCAGCTCCACCGCCCGCGGGCGCATCAGCAGGACGAGGAGGACCGCGACCGCCAGCATCACCGTGCTGAAGCCGTAGACCACCGCCGGCCCGGCGATGTAGAGCAGCCCGCCCAGCGCCGGACCGGAAATCTGCGCCACCTGCACCGCCGAGGAGTTCCAGGCGACCGCCGTCGGCAGCTCCTCCACCGGCACCACCGCCGACAGGATGGCCTGGTTCGCCGGCCCCTCGAAGCTCTTGGCGACGCCGATCAGCGCCACGACGCCGAAGACCACCAGCGGGGTCGGCAGCCCGGACAGCGTCATCAGGAACAGGATGCAGACCGCCACCGTCTCCACCCCAGCGCACCCATCAGCACCAGCCGGCGGTCGTTGCTGTCCACCACATGGCCGGAGACCAGGGCGAGCACCAGCGTGGGCAGGAACTGGAACAGCCCGACGAGCCCGAGGTCCAGCGGGTCGCTGGTCAGCTCGTAGATCTGCCAGCCGACCGCCACGACCTGCATCTGGATCGCCAGCATGGCGGCGATGCGGGCGCACCAGAACAGTGTGAAGGAGCGGTGGCGGAAGATGGAACGGCCGGCGGAGGCGGCTTCGGAGGGACTGCCGGTGGGGCTTGTCACGTCAGGACCTCCAAGAGGGTGGCAAGGCCGAGACCGCCGCCGATGCCGAGCGTGGCGAGCCCCCGCCGCGGGGCGGTGCCTGCCGGCGGGAAGAGCAGCTCGCTGAAGAGCCGCGTCACCAGGATGGCGCCGGAGGCTCCGTAGGGATGGCCGAGCGCCAGGGCTCCGCCGCCGACGCAGACCCGCTCCCGCGCGATGCCCAGCGTGTCGAGGCAGGCCAGCACCTGGGCGGCGAAGGCCTCGTTGAACTCCACCAGATCGACGTCGCCGAGGGCGAGGCCGGGATTGCGCGCGAGCAGCCGGCGCACCGCCGGAATCGGACCGGTGCCGAGCAGCCGCGGCTCCACCCCGGCCGCGGCGGAATCGGCCACCAGCAGTCCGGCCGGCCGGCCCATCCGGCGGAAGCGCTCCTCCGACACCAGCGCCACGACGGCGGCGCCGTCATTGACCGGGCAGGCGTTGCCGGCGGTGACCGTCCCGCCCTCGCGGAACACCGGCCGCAGCCGGGCGAGCTTCCCGGCCGAGGTGTCGGCACGCGGGCATTCGTCCTGCGCGGCGATCCGGCCGTCCGGCAGGGTGAGCGGCACGATCTCCCGCGTGAAGCGGCCGGCAGCCTGCGCGGCGACCGCCTTGCGGTGGCTCTCCAGCGCGTAGGCGTCCTGCCGCCCGCGGCCGATCCCCCAGGCCTCCGCGACATTCTCCGCCGCCACCCCCATGTCGGGGTCGCCGACCGCATCCGGGGCGAAGCGGGCGCGGCCGTAGAAGCGCGGGCTGCGGTAGAGGCTGTCGGGCTTCTCCACCCGCCAGGGGGCGGTGCTGGTGCTCTCCACCCCGCCGGCCAGCACGACGTCGACGGCGCCGGATTCGATCAGCCGGGCCGCCTGGTTGATCGCCTCCAGCCCGGACCCGCACTGGCGGTCGACCGTCACGCCGGGAACCGCGACGGGGAGACCGGCCTGCAGCGCCGACAGGCGGGCGACGTTGCCGCCCGGCCCGACCGCGTTGCCGAGGATGACCTCCTCCACCTCCGCCCCGTCCAGCCCGGCATCGGCGAGGACGGCGCGGATCACCGGGGCGGCGAGATGCTCGACGGGCAGGTCGCGCAGCATCCCGCCGATCCGTCCCACCGGGGTGCGGCGCGCGGCGACGATGACGGCGCGGCCTCCCCTCATGTCAGCGCCTCCAGGGTACCGGCGGCGGCGCGCTCGCGCACGGTGGCGCGGGCGATCTTGCCGCTGCCGGTCAGCGGCATGTCGGTCGCGGCGAACCAGCGGCGCGGCGCCTTGTAGCCCTCCAGCCGGCCGCGGCACCAGGAGCGGAGGTCCGCCGCGGTGGCGCGCGCCCCGCCCCGCCACCACAGGACGGCCGACACCGCATCGCCCCAATAGGGGTCGGGCAGGCCGAAGACCACCGCCTCCGCCACCGCGGGATGGGCGCGCAGGGCGGCCTCCACCTCCGCCGGATAGATGTTGAGGCCGCCGGAGATCAGCATGTCGCCGGCCCGGCCGATCAGGTGCAGCCAGCCGTCCCCGTCGATCCAGCCATAGTCGCCGACCGTCCCCCAGCCCCGGTGGGCGCGGAAGCCGCCGCCGTCGGTCGGGCCGATATAGCCGTCGCTGAGCATGGCGCTGCGCACCCAGACGGTGCCGACCGCCCCTCGCGGCACCGGCCGGCCGTCGCCGCCGCGCAGCTCCAGCGCGACACCGTGGAAGGCGCGGCCGACGCTGTCCGCCGGGGCGCCCTCGCGCGAGGAGCGCAGGCTGATGAAGCTGAGCTCCGAGGCGCCGTAATATTCGAAGACCGTGGCGCCGGGGAAGGCCGCCGCCAGACGGTCGTGCAGGGCGGGGGAGAGCTTCGCGCCGGAGGAGACGACGCGCGTCACCGCCGGAAAGCGCGATCCGGCGGCCTCCGCGGCGTCGAGCAGCCCGACCAGCATGGTCGGCACGGCGACGATGGTGGTCAGCCCATGCTCCGCCAGACGGCGCACCGCATCGGCCGCGTCGAATCTCGGCTGGACATGGACGGTGGCGCCCGCCGCCAGCCCCTCCACGGCGCCATAGAGGCCGAGGCCGTGGACGAGCGGTCCGGGAACCAGGACGCCGTCCTGCGGGCCGATGCCGAACTCCGCCCAGCTCGCCTCCAGCGTCGCCCGCCAGGAGCCCTGGTCGCGGACGAAGGCCTTGGGCCGGCCGGTGGTGCCGGAGGTGAAGCCGATCAGGAAGGGCGTGCGCGGATCGACCGGCGGCGGCGTCCATCCGTCGGGCTGGCCGGTGATCCAGGCGGCCGCCTGCGCGGCGCTTTCCACCAGCAGGGCGGGACGGACGGTGTCGAGCCCGGCGGCAAGCTGCTCCGCACTCCATTTCGGGTCGAGCAGGACGACCGTCCCGCCCGCCGCCACGGTGCCGAGAACCAGCGCCAGCAGCTCCACGCAGTTGCCGAGCCGCAGGGCGACGCGCGGCGGCTCCCCGCCCGCTCCGCGGGGCAGGGCGGCGACCCCGGCGCCCGCCTTCAGGCTGAGGCGCAGCAGGTCGCCGTAGCGGAGCGGCGTGCCGTCGACCAGCAGGGCCGGCCGGTCGGCATGACGGGCCGCCGCCCCGGCGAAGGGGGCGAAGAGCGGCACGGGGTCAGGCGTGGGCCGGCAGCACGCCGGCGCGGCGCACGGCGGCGGCGGTCGCGGCGGCGACGCCCGCCTTGATCAGGTCGCCGGGAATGAAGGCGAGCGACCCCATGGCCGCCTTTTCCAGCGGCAGGCCGGCGACCAGCCACAGCCAGGGAATGCCGCCGGCATAGACCACCAGGATTCCGCCGGCCGCGGCGGCGAGGAACAGCGGGATCGGGCGGGCGCCGGTCCCCAGCCGCTCGGCGATCAGGCCGGCGACGACGGCGCCGACCGGCCAGGCGAGCACGAAGCCGGCGGTCGGCCCCATCAGCACGCCGATGCCGCCGCGGCCGCCGGCCAGCAGCGGCAGCCCGGCCGCGACCAGGAGAAGGAAGAGCACCAGCGCGATGCCGCCGCGCTTCGCCCCCAGCAGGATGCCGGCCAGCATGACGCCCAGCGTCTGGGCGGTGACCGGCACCGGCAGGAAGCCCAGCGGAATGGGCGGAACCATGCCGAGCGCCGCGACCATGGCGGCGAACAGGGCGCAATAGACGAGGTCGCGGGTGCTCAGCATGTCCTCAAGCCTTCCTTCCGTTGGAACCGTCGGCGGGGTCATAGCCGCGGGCTTCCAATGCCGCGGTCAGATCATCGGCCAAGGTGAGCACCTTGACCAGCAGGGGAACGAACAGGGCGGCCATGCTGCGCTCCACCCCGCGCGCCTGCTGCGCCTGGCGGATCTCCCGCACCTGCTCGACCAGCAGGGGAATGAAACGGATGGTCAGCGCCAGCATCAGCGCCAGCTTCGCCGGATCGACGCCCAGCGGCCGGGCGAGCGCGAAGACCCGCTCGAACAGGTCGACCATCTCGGTCACGCGGGTGGTCATGGTGACGACGGTGGCCAGCAGCACCAGCGCCAGGAAACGCGCCGCCGCGACCATCGCCTCGCCCCATGACAGCTCGCCGAACGGCACCTGCACGGCGAACAGCAGCGCCAGCATCAGCAGGACCGGCCACAGCGACCGCGCCACCGGCCCCACGGGCAGGCGGGCCAGCCCGGCCAGCCCGACAGCCAGCAGCCCCGCCGCCGCGGCCCCCAGGCGCCGGGCGCGGCCAGCACCGCAACCGTCACCAGCAGCAGCCCGCCCAGCTTGACCGAGGCCGCCCAGCGGTGGACCGGGGAGTCGCGGTGGAGATAGAGGCCGAGCATCAGGACAGCCGCCGGACATAGGCCGGCACCGCCACGGCCGGCAGGTCGTCCGCCACCACCCGGCCGTCCTCCAGCACCAGCACGCGGTCGAACTCCCTCACCATGTCCAAGTCGTGGGTCACCACGATGACGGTCTGCGACAGGCCGCGGATCATCTCGATCACCTTGCGGCGGTTGCGCAGGTCGAGCAGCGTGGTCGGCTCGTCGAACACCAGATGATGCGGCTCCAGCACCAGCACCCCGGCAATGGCGAGAAGCTGCTTCTCGCCGCCGCTCAGCTTGTGGGCGGGGTGGTCGCGGTAGCGGCCGAGGCCGTAGCGGTCCAGCACCGCCTCCACCCGGCGCGCGATCTCCTCCTTCGGCAGCTTGCGCGCCTTCAGGCCGAAGGCGATGTCCTCGGCCACCGTGGGGTAGACGATCTGCACGTCGGGGTTCTGGAAGACGAAGCCGACCCGCTGCCGCGCCGCGCGGGCGTCGCGGCGGGTATCGTGGCCGTCCACCAGCACCTCCCCCTCGGTCGGCAGGATCAGGCCGTTCAGCAGGCGCGCGAAGGTGCTCTTGCCCGAACCGTTGCAACCGAGGACGGCGATGCGGCGCTCCGCCAGCGACAGGGAGATGCCGTTCAGCACCGGCCGCCCGTCATAGCTATGAAAAACGTTGCGAAGCTCGATCATAGCCTGGAAATGCTGGGAGTCGGGGGTTGCGAAGATTTGCGAAGCCGCTCCGTCTTAGAGGCTTTCGCGCGGCTTCGCCACTACAACCTGTTCCTGTTGAATGGCCGTCCCCGCGGGGGGCTCCCCGCGGACGGCCGGCGTCGGCACGGCCGATCCGCCGGAGGTCATTACCGCCGCTCATGACCTGTGGAAATAAAGTCGATTGCGGAACACACTGTCGGCAGGGCACCGTTCGGCTGCGGACGCGAAGTCATTCCAGGGGGGAAGCAGGCGCGATGAAGACCGGTGGCCAGTTGATCGTTGCGGCGCTGGAGGCCCAGGGCGTCCGGCGGGTGTTCGGCGTGCCGGGCGAGAGCTATCTGGCGGTGCTCGACGCGCTGCACGGGTCCCCCATCGAGATGATCGTCGCCCGCCACGAGGGCGGTGCGGCCATGATGGCGGAGGCCATGGGCAAGCTGACCGGCCGGCCCGGCGTCTGCCTCGTCACCCGCGGCCCCGGCGCCACCAACGCCGCCTCCGGCATCCATGTCGCCCAGCAGGACAGCACGCCGCTGGTCGTGCTGGTCGGCCAGATCGAGCGCGGCATGCGCGGACGCGACGCCTTCCAGGAGGTCGATTACGGCAAGCTGTTCGGCGGCATGGCCAAATGGGTGGCGGAGATCGACAGCGCCGCCCGCATTCCGGAGATGATCTCCCGCGCCTTCCACACCGCGATGGCCGGCCGGCCCGGCCCGGTGGTGCTGGCGATGCCCGAGGACGTGCTGACCGAGCTGGCGGACGCCCCCGTCGCCCGCATCGCCGAACCGGCCGAGCCCGCCCCGACACCGGCGCAGATGGAGCGGTTCGCCGCCCTGCTCGCCGGGGCGGAGAAGCCGCTGGTCATCGCCGGCGGCTCGCGCTGGACGGCGGACGGCGTCGCCGCGCTGCAGGGCTTCGCCGAGCGGCACGGCCTGCCGGTCGCCTGCAGCTTCCGCCGCCAGATGCTGTTCAACCACGACCACCCGCTCTATGCCGGCGACATCGGGCTGGGCATCAACCCCAAGCTGTCGGCCCTGGTGGCGGAGAGCGACCTGATCCTGCTGCTCGGCGGCCGCCTCTCCGAAGTGCCGTCGCAGAGCTACGGGCTGCTCGGGATTCCCGAGACGGGCAAGACGCTGGTCCACGTCCATCCCGCGCCCGAGGAGCTGGGGCGGGTCTACAACCCGACGCTGGCCGTCAACGCCACGCCCGGCAGCTTCCTCGAAGCGGCCAATGCGCTGCCCGCCGCGGCAAAGCCCGCCCGGACGGGACGCGCCGAGGCCGCCCACGCCGCCTATGAGGCGTGGAGCCAGCCGCCGCAGGCCATCCCCGGCGCGGTGCAGATGGGCGCCATCATGTCCTGGCTGCTGAAGACGCTGCCGGACGACGCCATCCTCACCAACGGGGCCGGCAACTACGCCACCTGGATCCACCGCTTCTGGCGCTTCCGCCGCTTCGGCACGCAGGTGGCGCCGGTCTGCGGCTCGATGGGCTACGGCCTGCCGGCCGCCATCGCGGCGAAGCTGAACCACCGCACCCGCAACGTCGTCTGCTTCGCCGGCGACGGCTGCTTCCAGATGACCGGGCTGGAGTTCGGCACCGCCATGCAGGAGGGGGCCGCCGTCATCGTGCTGGTCATCGACAACGGCATGTACGGCACCATCCGCATGCATCAGGAGCGGGAGTATCCCGGCCGCGTCTCCGGCACCAGGCTGCAGAACCCCGACTTCGCCGCCTTCGCCCGCAGCTATGGCGGCCATGGCGAGACGGTGGAGCGGACGGAGGAGTTCGCCCCCGCCTTCGAGCGCGCCCGCGCCTCCGGCCTGCCGGCCATCATCCATGTGAAGCTCGACCCCGAGGCCCTGACGCCGACCCGGACGCTGTCCGAGATCCGCGCGGCCGGCCGCAAGTAACCAGTCCAAGTACGCCCGAGCATCCCCGAGAAGGAGCCACCCCGGTGCAGCACAACGACATCCTCGCCCGTTTCGGCCTGACCTCCACCGCGTCCGCCGGGGCGGGCCTGACCGCGCGGTCGCCGGTGGACGGGGCGACGCTCGCCACCGTCGCCGCGACCGAGCCCGCGATGGTGCCGGACATCGTCGCCAACGCCACCCGCGCCTTCGAGGCGTGGCGGACCGTGCCGGCGCCGCGCCGCGGCGAGCTGGTCCGCCTGCTGGGCGAGGAGCTGCGCGCCGCCAAGGAGGATCTGGGCCGCCTCGTCTCGCTGGAGGCCGGCAAGATCCTGCAGGAAGGGCTGGGCGAAGTGCAGGAGATGATCGATATCTGCGACTTCGCGGTCGGCCTGTCCGCCAGCTCTACGGCCTGACCATCGCGTCGGAGCGGCCGGGCCACGCCATGCGCGAGACCTGGCACCCGGCCGGCCCCTGCCTCGTCATCTCCGCCTTCAACTTCCCGGTCGCGGTCTGGTCGTGGAACGCCGCCCTGGCCCTGGTCTGCGGCGACCCGGTGGTGTGGAAGCCGTCGGAGAAGACGCCGCTGACCGCCGCCGCCTGCCAGGCGATCTTCGAGCGGGCGGCGGCCCGCTTCGGCGACGCGCCGGCGCACCTGTCGCAGGTCGTCCAGGGCGGCCGCGAGGTCGGCGAGGCGCTGACGCGCCATCCCGGATTCCCCGTGGTGTCGGCCACCGGCTCGACCCGCATGGGCCGCGAGGTCGCCAAGCTGGTGGCGGAGCGGTTCGGCCGCTCGATCCTGGAGCTCGGCGGCAACAACGCCATGATCGTGGCGCCGTCGGCCGACCTCGACATGGCGGTGCGAGCCATCCTGTTCTCGGCGGTCGGCACCTGCGGCCAGCGCTGCACCACGCTGCGCCGGCTGATCGTCCACCGCTCGGTCCGCGACACGCTGCTGCCGCGGCTGAAGGCCGCCTACGCCTCGGTGCCGATCGGCAGCCCGCTGGAGGCCGGCACGCTGATGGGTCCGCTGGTCGACGCCGACGCCTTCCAGGCGATGCAGCGCGCGCTGGAACAGGCGAAGGCCGAGGGCGGCAGCGTCACCGGCGGCGGGCGGACGCTGGCCGACCGCTATCCGGACGCCTACTATGTCACCCCGGCCATCGTCGAGATGCCCGGCCAGACCGAGGTGGTGCGGCACGAGACCTTCGCGCCGATCCTCTATGTCCTGACCTACGACACGCTGGACGAGGCCATCGCGCTGCAGAACGCGGTGCCGCAGGGCCTGTCCTCCTGCATCTTCTCGACCGACCTGCGGGAGACGGAGCGTTTCCTGTCGGCCGCCGGCTCCGACTGCGGCATCGCCAACGTCAACATCGGGCCGAGCGGCGCGGAGATCGGCGGCGCCTTCGGCGGCGAGAAGGAGACCGGCGGCGGACGCGAGTCCGGCTCCGACGCCTGGAAGGCCTACATGCGGCGCCAGACCGCCACGGTGAACTACTCCGCCGCGCTGCCGCTGGCGCAGGGCATCAAGTTCGACCTCGGCTGACGCCGCACCGGTATCGCGGCTGACCGTCACCCGGGCCGCGGAACTCCATAAAAAAAACGGGTGAGGGTTGGGGCAGGGCCGGCGGGTGATCCGCCGGCCCTTTCCGCGCGTACCGGGGGTCCCGGACCTTGGAACGGAGGCCCCGACCGATGCGCGCGCGCAACTTCCTGACAGTCGGCACCCTGGGTGTCGTGCTGGCCCTGCCGGGCGGACAGGCACAAGCCGCCGACTATCTGTTCGAGATCCGACGCAACGGCACGCCGGTCGGAACCCACCGCGTGACGCTGCAGCCCGACGGCGAGCGGCTGCGGGTGGAGGCGCACAGCGAGATCACCGTGCGGCTGCTCGGCATCCCCGTCTACCGCTTCGACTACCGGTCGGACAGCCTGTGGGCGGGAGGCCGGCTGCAGTCGCTCCAGACCGTCACCGACGACGACGGCACGGTGACCCGGGTCGGCGCCCGCGCCGACGGCGGCTCCCTGCTGGTCGAAGGGGCGGACGGACGGGTGGGCGCGCCCGCCGGACTGATGCCGACCGACCACTGGAATCCGGCGGTGATCGGGGCGCGGCAGGTGCTGAACACCATCACCGGCAAGATCAACGAGGTCCGCATGACGCGCGAGGGGCGGGAGGAGGTGCCGGCCGGCGACGGGCGGCGCAGCGCCACGCGCTATTCATATCGCGGCGACCTGGAGGCCACCGTCTGGTACGACGACGCCGGCTCCTGGGTCGGGCTGCGCTTCGCCGCCCGCGACGGCTCGACCATCGACTATGTCTGCCGCCGCTGCGACGCCGGGCCGCAGATCGCCGGACGGTCGCCATGAGCGGCCCTCTCGGCAAGGCGGCCTGGGTCACCGGGGCCAGCAGCGGCATCGGCCGCGCGGTGACCCTGCGGCTGGCCGGGGAGGGGCTGACGGTCGCCGCCTCCGCCCGTTCCACCCTGGGGCTGCAGGCGGTCGCCGCCACCTCCGCCCGCCGCATCCTGCCGCTGCCGCTGGACGTCACCGACGCGGCGGCGGTGGAGGCCGCCGTCGCCGCCGCGGAAGACCGGCTCGGCCCGCTGGACCTCGCCATCCTGAACGCCGCGACGCACATCCCGATGGGGCTCGACGATTTCTCGGCGGAGACGGCGCGGACGCTGATGGAGGTCAACTACATGGGCGTGGTCCACGGGCTGGCCGCCCTGCTGCCGCGCTTCAAGGCGCGCGGGGCGGGGCGGATCGCCGTCGTCTCCTCGGTCGCCGGCTATCGCGGCCTGCCGACCGCCGCGGCCTACGGCCCGACCAAGGCGGCGCTGATCAACCTGTGCGAGGCGCTGAAGCCGGAGTGCGACCGCGCCGGGATCCGGCTGCATCTGGTCAATCCGGGATTCGTCGCGACACCGCTGACCGACCGCAACCCCTTCCCGATGCCGGACCTGATGCCGGTGGAGGAGGCGGCGAGGGCGCTGGTGGACGGGTTGAAGACCGACCGGTTCGAGATCACCTTCCCCGCCGCTTCGCCCGCGCGGTCAAGGCGGCCCGGCTGCTGCCCTACCGGCTCTATTTCCCCCTGGTGCGCAAGGTGACCGGCACATGACCATCGATGAGAACCGCGTGCAGGGGCTCGACGGCTGGGTCCGCTTCTTCGAGACGCTGGACCATGCCGCCCTCGACCGGCTGCCGGAGCTGACCACCGCCGAGGTGCGTTTCCGCGACCCCTTCAACGACTGCCGCGGCCGGGACGAGCTGCGCGCGGTGCTCGCCCACACGCTGGAGGGCTGCCGCGACCTGCGCTTCACCGTCACGCACCGGCTGCTCGCCGAGGATCTGGCGATCCTCCGCTGGCGCTTCGCCGCTACGCTGCCGGTGGTCGGCCGGGTGGACACCATCGGCACCAGCGAGGTCCGGCAGGCGGCCGACGGCCGGGTGTCGGAGCATGTCGACCACTGGGACGCGGGGGAGCAGATCTACCTCAGGCTCCCCCTGCTGGGGGCGCCGCTGCGGGCGATCCGGCGGCGGCTCGGCCGCTTTCCGCCCGGTTGAGGGTGGCGCCGGCCTCCGGCTGGAAGAACAGGGTGACGGTGCCGATCCACACGCCCCAGCGATAGACGTTGGCACGGTTGATCAGCACCCCGCCGGGCTGGAGGAACATCCAGTCGTCGAACCGCACCCGCCAGGTGCCGTCGCCGACCTTCAGGTCCATGTCGTAGCTCCAGTTCAGCGCGTTGCCGTAGGCTTTGCCCGTGGCGGTGCCGATCACGTCGCCGGCGCTGCCCTCGTAGTCGTGCTCGCCCGTCCTGGTGATGCGCCAGACGCGCCGGTCCGTCTCGCCGTCCGAATAGAGGAACTGTTCGTCCAGCACCAGTTCGCGCCCGTCCCAGCGCCCGTCGATGGTGACGGTGAACTCGCGCCGCAGCGTGCCGAAGCGGTCCTCGAAGATGCCCCAGGCATTGGTGCGGCCGGCGAAATACTCCTCGATCCGCAACTCCGGCCTGCGGCCTGCGAAGTCCTTGGGGTCCATGGCGGCACATCCGTTGAGGGCGAACAGGAGGATCAGCGGGAGAAGGAAACGATGCAGGCGTCGCGGGCTCATGGCGGCTCCGGGCTCCGGTGCTTGTCGAGGCGGCGGCGGATCGCGGCATGGCGCCGGCGGGTCAGCGGATGGCCCCACACCAGCGCGACCGCCGCGACCTTGGCTACGGTCGGCAGCCCGGCATAGATCACCGCAAGCGCGGCGAGGGCGCCCGGCAGCTGCACGTCCGCCTGCGGGTCGAAGCCGAACAGCCCGACCGCCGGCAGCGCCAGCGCCACGGCGGCGGCGAGCGCCAGCTTGGTCGCCATCGTCCACAGGGCGAAATAGAGGCCGGCGCGCGGGCGGCCACGCTCCTTCAGCGCGCCATAGTCCACCACGTCGGCCTGCATGGCCGGCGGCAGGGCGAGGTCGGCGCCGAGCGCCGCCCCGGTGACGAGGCAGATGACCGCGAAGGCCGCCCCGTCCCCCGGCCCGAGCAGCGGCACCCAGAGGAAGGCGGCGCAGGCGAGGATCATGGCGAGGCACCAGGTCCGGTGCTTCTCCAGCCGCCGCGCCAGCCGCAGCCAGAGCGGCACCGCCGCCACCGCCGACAGGAAGTAGAGCAGCAGGAACAGCCCCTTGGCCGTCTCCCCCAGCGCCAGGACCGACCCGACGAAGAAGGGGAAGAGCGTCGCCGGCACGCCGGTGGCGAGCCCGTTGACCGTCCAGGCGGCCAGCAGCCGCAGGAAGGGCCGGTTGCCCAGCAGGCCGCGCCACACCGCAGAATGCGGCAGTTCCGGTGCGGCATGCTCCGCCTCCCGCGGGGCCGCCTCGCGCACGCCCCACAGCAGCCCGGCGACGGCCGGGGCGCCCAGCGCCACCGTCGCCCAGGCGAGTGCCGCCAGCCCGGCCGTCGCCGGCCAGCCGAGGAACGCGGCGAGCGCCGGCACGCCGCCCGCCAGCAGCAGCCCGACCACCCCGGCGGCCTCCCGCGCGCCGGCGATGCGGGCGCGCTCGTGGTAGCCGGCGGCGAGTTCCGCCCCCCAGGCCTGATAGGGCACCTGCACCATCGTCCAGCCGAGATAGAGCGCGAGGCTCCAGCCGAAGAGGTGCGCCGCCCCGGCCCCGGCGGGCGGGCTGAACAGGTTGAGCAGCGCGATGCCGGCGATCAGGGCGCCGGCAAGGATCCAGGGCTTGCGCCGCCCGAACCGCCCGCCGCGGTCGCTCAACATCCCCACCAGCGGATCGCTCAGCACGTCGAGCAGCCGGGCGGCACCCAGCGCCGCCGCGGTCGCCCCGAGGCCGAGGCCCAGCGTGTCGGCGTAATGGGCCGGCAGCAGGACCGCGACCGGGATCGTCGGCAGGGCGAGCGGCAGGGCCGGCAGGGCGTAGAGCGCGAGCCGGCCGGGGGTCATGCCGGCGCCCTCACGGCTTGCGGAAGCGCCAGAGCCCGACGTCGATCGTCCCGCTGCGGAAGCCGGCCTCGCAATAGGCCAGGTAATAGTCCCACAGGCGGCGGAACCGCTCGTCGAAGCCCAGCGCGGTGATCCGCGGCCAGGCGGCCTGGAAACGCCTGCGCCATTCGGCGCAGGTCAGGGCGTAGGACGGACCGAAGGTCTCCACATGGTCGACCTGCAGCCCGGCCTGTGCCGCCTGCTCGCGCAACGCCGTCGGGCAGGGCAGCATGCCGCCGGGGAAGATGTGGCGCTGGATGAAGTCGCAGCCGCTGCGGTAGCCGGGGAAACGCTCGTCGGCAATGGTGATCGCCTGGACGACGGCGGCCCGCCGGGCGCCAGACGGTCGCGCAGCGTGGCGAAGTAGCGCGGCCAATGCTCCTCGCCCACCGCCTCGATCATCTCGATGGAGGCGATGCGGTCGAAGCTGCCGGTCACGTCGCGGTAGTCCTGCAGGCGCAGCTCCGCCCGTTCCCCCAGCCGGGCCGTGGCGTGGGCGAGCTGCTCGGTGGAGAGGGTGAGGCCGACCAGCCAGGCACCGCGGTCGCGGGTCAAATGGTCGGCCAGACCGCCCCAGCCGCAGCCGATCTCCAGCACCCGCATGCCGGGCGACAGGTCCAGCAGCTCGCCGACGCGGCGGATCTTGGCGTCCTGCGCCTCCTCCAGCCTCTGGTCCGGCCGCTCGTAGAGGGCGGAGGAATAGGTCATCCCCTCGTCCAGCCACAGCCGGTAGAAGGCGTTGCCGAGGTCGTAATGGGCGGCGATGTTGCGCCGGCTGCCGCGCCGGCTGTTGGCCCGGCTGCGGTGGAACAGGCGGTTCAGCCAGCCGGCCGCGGCGGAGCCGGTGATTCCCCGTCCCAGCTCCGCCTCGTTGCGGATGGCGAGCTCGATCAGCGCGGGCAGGTCGCCGGTGCGCCACAGCCCGTCGCCATAGGCTTCGGCAAAGCCGATGTCGCCGCCCAGCAGCAGGCGCCGCGCGGCGGCCGGATGGTCGAGGATCAGGTCGGCCACCGGCCCGCTGCGCCCGTCGCCGAAGCTGACGGAGCGGCCGTCGGGCAGCCGCAGCGTCAGCCGGCCGTGGCGGATGCGGGAGGCGAGACGCAGCAGGGCTTCCGTCGCCGGATTGCGGCCGGGCAGCAGCAGGCTCCACCAGCGCGGCGGGCGGGTGGTGGACGCGGCGAAATCGGTCATGCGGCGAATTCCCTGGCGGAAGAGGACGGCGTCGCGGAGGAGAGGGCGGCTGGCGCGGCCGTCGGGACGACGGTCACCGGCTCGGCGGGCGGCTCGGGGCGGGGATGGAGCCTCAGCCCCTTGCGCCAGAGATGCAGCGCCTCCCAGTGGATCCCGGCGACCACCTTGGCGGTCATCAGCGGGTGGCGCGCCCAGGCGCGCAGCAGGGCGGCGTCGCTGAGGTCCACCCGGCGGGCGGCGAGCGAAGCATGCAGCACCGCCCCCTCGGCGTCGGTCTGGTGGATGGCGACAGCCAGATGCTCGCCGGGCGGCCGGATGCGGAACTGGTAGGCGGTCTCCATCGCCATGAAGGGGGAGACGTAGAAGCGCTTGTCGCAGCTCTGCCGCACCAGCCCGTCCGGTCCGACCGCGGCGGGGATCAGGTAGCTGTGGCGCTGCCCGAAGGTGTTGGTGACCTCGTGCAGGATCGCCGACAGGCTGCCGTCGCGCCGGTGGCAGAACCAGACGCTGAGCGGGTTGAAGACGAAGCCGAGCACGCGCGGGAAGCACAGGATGCGCACCGGCCCGCCGCCCTCGATTCCCGCGCGGTCGAGCTGCGCGTCGGCCCAGGCCCGCAGGGGGCGCCCGTCGCCCGGCCCGTGGTCGCGGTCGCGGAACCCCAGCAGCCCGGCGCGGTTGTGCGAGAACAGCCGCAGGCGGCGGTCGAGCTCCGGCAGTTCCTCCAGGTCGGCCAGCAGGCTGAACACCCGGTAGGACAGGCGGTGCCGCACCGGCTTCAGCCGGCGATGCACCACCGTGCCGACATAAAGCGCGGAGGCGAAGTCGGGGAGGGAGGGGTCGGCCATCACGCGGCCTCCATCGGACGGGCGACCGCCGGGGCCGGGCCGATGTGGATGCGGCCGGATTCGTCCGACACCCGCCAGGGGCGCCTGACCCCGCCCAGCGCCTCCGCCGCGGCGAGCCCGGCCTGCAGCCCGTCCTCGTGGAAGCCGGCGCCGAAATAGCTGCCGGCGAACCAGGTGTTGCGCTGCCCCTGCAGGCTCCACAGCCTCTTCTGGGCGGCGAGCGCCCCCATGCCGAAGATCGGGTGGTCGTAGAGGAAGCTGCGCAGGATGCTGCCGTCGCGCGGCGGGCGCACCGGGTTCAGCGTGACGAACAGGTCGCGCTCCGCCGGCAGGAACCCCTGCAGCCGGTTCATCCAGTAGGTGACGCAGACGGCGTCGCTGCCGTCCTCGCCGCGCTGCGACAGGTAGTTCCAGCTCGACCAGGTCTTGCGGCGGCGCGGCATCAGCGAGGCGTCGCCGTGCAGGATGGCGATGTTGCGCTCGTAGGCGAAGGCGCCGAGCAGCGCCGTCTCGTCGCTGCCGGGATCGTCGAGCAGGGCGAGCGCCTGGTCGGCATGGGTCGCCAGCACGACATGGTCGAAGCTGCGCACGTCGCCCTTGCGGTCGCGCACCAGTACCCGGCCCGGCTCGCGCGTCACGGCCTCCACCGCCGTGTTGAGCCGCAAGGCGCCGCCCATGTCCTGCAGGATGCGCGAGACGTAGGCGCGGCTGCCGCCCTCGACCGTGCGCCAGACCGGGCGGCCGGTGATCTTCAGCAGGCCGTGATTCTCGCAGAAGCGGACGAAGGCGGCGGCGGGATGGTCGCGCATCGTCTCGACCGGGCTCGACCAGATGGCGGCGGCCATCGGCAGCAGATGGTCGCGCACGAAGGCGTCGGAATAGCCGCCGCGGTCCAGTACCTGACCGAGCGTCAGCCCGTCCGCCGCCGGATCGCTCAGCAGGCGCGGCGCCTCGCGGTAGAAGCGCAGCAGGTCGCGCAGCATCCGCCAGAAGCGGGGGCGCAGCAGGTTGCTCTTCTGCGCGAACAGCGTGCCGAGCGTGCTGCCGGCATACTCCACCCGCCCGCCGTCGAGCGAGGCGGAGAAGGACATGTCGGTCGCCCGCGTCGCCACGCCGAGATGGTCGAACAGCGCGACGAGGTTGGGATAGCAGGGCTCGTTATAGACGATGAAGCCGGTGTCGACCGGCCCGCTCCCTGCCGCCTCGACGGTGTTGGCATGCCCGCCCGGCCGGTCCTCCTTCTCGTAGAGCGTGACGCGGTGGGCCTTGGACAGCAGCCAGGCCGCCGACAGGCCGGAGATGCCGGAGCCGATGACGGCGATCTCCAGCGGACCGCCGTCGGACGGGGCGGAGGAGGGGCGGAAGGGGAGGACACTCATGGCGGGCAACCCTGCGGGACCAGTCAACAGTCCCGTCTACGTTACCCGTTCGGATATGGATCACCGTGTTTCACCGGGCGGCCGGATGCCCGCCACGACCGAACCGGTCAGCACGGTCCTTCTGTTCACGGTCCCGCCGGATGAGATCGCGCACATCGTCGCTCGAACTGGCGTATTCACCGGAGCGGACCTGGGCCTCTACCCATTCCTTCATCGGATAGGGAAGGGAAACGGTCATGGTCGCCATGCAGCGCCTCCTTTTCCCCGACGCCACGCCAGATAAGAAAAATCCACAAATGTTCTTACGCTCTTCCAGGAAGAGGCACCGGACGCCGATGCCTCCGCCGCATCGTCAGATGATCTCCCGCGCCCGGTTCCTGAACACCGTCGCGGCGATCTTCAGGGCGTCGGGCGTGCCGCGGGCGAGCGCCTCGGTCAGGTGCAGGGCCTGCTTGGCCTGGACCTTCGGCGGCATCGGCGGCTCGTTGCCGTCGACGATGCAGTCGACCACCACCGGCCCGGGATGGGCGAGCGCGGCGTCGAGCGCCGCGCCGCAGTCCTTGGGATCGGTGATGGTGAAGCCCTTGCCGCCGCAGGCCTCCGCCACCCTGGCGAAGTCGATGGGATGCAGGTCGCAGCCATATTCCGGGTTGCCGAGGAAGACCATCTGCTCCCACTTGATCTGGCCCAGCGACCGGTTGTTGTTGATCACCACCTTGATCGGCAGCCCGTACTTCACCGCCGTGGCGAAGTCGGCCATCAGCATGGAGAAGCCGCCGTCGCCGACATAGGCGACCACCTGCCGGTCGGGATGGGCGAGCTGCGCGGCGATGGCGTAGGGCAGGCCGGGCGCCATGGTGGCGAGGTTGCCGGACAGCGAGTGCATCTGCCCGCGCCGCGCCGGAATCTGCCGCGCCCACCAGGTCGCGATCGTGCCGCTGTCGCAGGCGACGATGGCGGTGTCGGTCAGCCGCTTGCCGAGTTCCCAGGCGACCACCTGCGGCTTCATCGGCAGGTCGGGGCGGGTGCCGCGTTCCTCCATCAGCCTCAGCCACCCGGCCTTGCCGGCCTGCGCCGTCTCCAGGAAGGAGCGGTCGGGATGCGGGGCGGCGCGCTCCAGCAGGATGTCGAGCGCCACGCGGCAGTCGCCGACCAGCCCGGCCTCCACCGGATAGCGCAGCCCGATGCGCGCGGCGTCGATGTCGATCTGGATGGCGCGGGCCTGCCCCGGCTTCGGGTAATACTCGATGTAGGGGAAGGTGGAGCCGGCGATCAGCAGAGTGTCGCAGGTCTCCAGCGCCTCCTGCGAGGGAGCGGTGCCGAGCAGGCCGACCTGCCCGGTGGTGAAGGGGCTGTCGTCGGGCACCGCGGCCTTGCCCAGCAGCGCCTTGACGATCACCGCCCCCAGCCGGTCGGCCAGCCGCTCGAGCTGGTCGGTCGCCTTCAGCGCCCCCTGGCCGGCGAGGATGACGATGCGCTGCCCGGCGTCCAGGATCCCGACGGCCCGCTTCACCTGCTCCTCCGAGGGAACCGGCAGCTCCGGCGCGAAGAGGCTGGTGTTGTGGCCCTTGACGTTGCGCGGCGCGCGCAGGTCGTCGCCCGCCGGCTGGTCCTGCAGGTCGACGGGGATGGTGATGTGGGCGACCCCGCGGTGGGCGAGCGCGGTGCGGCAGGCCAGCGTGGTGATGTTGTGGACATGGGCGGCGCCCATGATGCGCTGGTTGTAGAGCGCCACGTCCTGGAAGACCTTGTCGAGCTCCACGTCCTGCTGGGTGTAGGTGCCGACCAGGTCGTGGAACTGCAGCCCGGTGATCGCCAGCACCGGCTGGTGGTCGAGCTTGGCGTCGTAGAGCCCGTTCAGCAGATGGAGGCCGCCGGGGCCGGAGGTGGCGAGGCAGACGCCGAGCCGGCCGGTGAATTTGGCGTAGCCGCAGGCGGCGAAGGCCGCGGCCTCCTCGTGCCGGACCTGGACGAAGCGGATCTCGTCCTTGCGCGTGCGCAGCGCCTCCATGATGCCGTTGATGCCGTCGCCGGGAATGCCGAAGACCGTGTCGACCCCCCAGTCCACCAGCACGTCCACCAGGATGTCGGAAGCGGTTCTCGCCATGGCTGTCTCCATTGCCGGTCGGATCGGTCGGTCTCCGGACGGCAACCGCGGTCCGGCATGCCCGGTTCCCCGCCGGCCGGCCGGCCGGGCCGCAAAAAATCGTCTGCGAAAGGTTCGTGTGATCCGATCGCCGGGAGCCTGCGTAGAGGGGGCATGTTCGCGACCGCAGCCCAACCCGTGACGCCCCCGCCCGACCCGCCGCCCGACGGCGCGGCCGTCGAGCCTCTGGCCGCCGCCCTGCGGGCGGTGGCGGAGCGGCACGACCGGCAGGCCTTCGCCCTGCTGTTCGGGCATTTCGCCCCGCGGGTGAAGGCCTACATGCTGAAGCTCGGGATGCCGCAGGCGCGGGCGGAGGATCTGGCGCAGGAGACGATGCTGACGGTGTGGCGCAAGGCCGGGCTCTACGACCCCGCCCGGGCGGAGCCGGCCACCTGGGTCTTCACCATCGCCCGCAACCTGCGCATCGACGCCCTGCGCCGGGAGCGTCACCCGGAGGTGTCGGACGAGCTGCTGGAGCAGCAGGAGGACGACCGGCCGCCGGCCGACGCCCTGCTGGCCGCCGGACAGCGGGCGCGCCGGCTGCGGGCGGCGCTCGCCGGCCTGTCGCCGGAACAGGCGGAGGTGGTGCGGCTGTCCTTCTTCGCCGACCTCGCCCATCCGGCGATCGCCGAACGCCTGAACCTGCCCCTTGGAACCGTGAAGTCGCGCCTGCGCCTTGCCCTCGGCAAGATCCGCAAGGCTCTTGGAGATGAAGACCCATGATGCCGAAACACCATCCGAGCGACGCCCTGCTGGTCGCCTATGGGTCCGGCAGCCTGGGCGAGGCCCTGTCCCTGGCGGTGGCGACCCATCTCGCCCGCTGCCCGCTCTGCCGCGCCGCCGCCGCCGAGATCGACGCGCTGGGCGGCGCCCTGCTGGAGGAGCTTGCGCCGGAGCCGCTGGCGGCGGACGCGCTGTCCTCCCTCTTCGCCCGCATCGACGCGCCGGACGGCTGGATGCGGCGGGATGCCGCCCCGGTCCGCCTCCCCGCACCCAACCCCTGCCGCGCCCTGGACGGCGCGGCGCTGCTGCCGGAGCCGCTGCGCTCCTATGTCGGGCCGGGGATGGATCAGCGGTGGCAGCGCATCGCGCCCGGCGTCCGCCGCATCGAGGTGATGCCGCGCACCGCCCGCGGCGGCACGGCGCATCTGCTGCGCATCGCGCCCGGCACCGCGCTTCCCCACCACGGCCATGGCGGGACGGAACTGACGCTGGTCTTCGCCGGCTCCTATGCCGACGAGCTCGGCCGCTATACCGCGGGCGACATCGCGGAGGCCGACGGCGAGACGCGGCACCAGCCCATCGCCGACAGCCACGAGGACTGCATCTGCCTGATCGCCACCGATGCGCCGCTGCGCTTCACCGGGCTGGTGGGCCGGCTGATGCAGCCCTTCATCGGACTTTAGCCCGGCGAGACCTGCGCCGGCCGCCGGGCTGGGTCCGGATCGCATCGGGTATTTACACTTTGCACGTCAGGCGCCGTGTGCTTATCAACGGACAGGGGGACGCTCCGCTCGGGGCGTCCGCAGACCATCCCTTGCCGAAGATGCCGCGATGTTCCGGATTCCGCGCCTGCCGGTCGACCTCTTCACCCTGCTCCTGGTCGGCACCGTGCTGCTCGCCAGCCTTCTGCCGATCAGCGGACCGCCGGCCGAGGTGGGGCGGCAGATCGCCGACCTGCTGATCGCCTGGCTGTTCTTCCTGCACGGCGCCCGCCTGCCGCGCGAGGCGGTGGTCAGCGGCGTCACGCACTGGCGGCTGCACCTGCTGGTCTTCCTGGTGACCTACGCCATCTTCCCGCTGCTCGGGCTGGCGGTGACCGCGGTGATGCCGGAGCGGCTGCTGTCGCCGACGCTGGCGAGCGGGGTGCTGTTCCTCTGCCTGCTGCCGTCCACCGTGCAGTCGTCGATCGCCTTCACCTCCATCGCGCGGGGCAACGTCGCGGCGGCGGTGTGCAGCTCCACCATCTCCAACATCGTGGGCATCGCGGTGACGCCGCTGCTGGTGGCGGTGCTGATGAAGACCAGCGGCGCCGGCCTGTCGCTGGAATCGCTGGAGGCGATCGCCGCCCAGCTCCTGCTGCCCTTCGTTCTGGGGCAGGTGCTGCACCGCTGGCTGGGAGGCTGGGTGACGCGCAACAGGAGGATCCTGCAGGTGACCGACCGCGGGTCGATCCTGCTGGTGGTCTATCTCTCCTTCAGCGAGGCGGTGACCCGCGGGCTGTGGCACCAGATCCCGCCGGTGTCGCTGCTGACCGTGGCGGTGGTCTGCGCCGTGATCCTGGGCCTGCTGCTGGCGCTGACGACCGTCCTGTCGCGGCGTTTCGGCTTCTCCCGGGAGGACGAGGCGGCGATCGTCTTCTGCGGCTCCAAGAAGTCGCTGGTCAGCGGCGTGCCGATGGCCGGCGTCCTGTTCGCCCCGGCGACGGTGGGCATGGTGCTGCTGCCGGTGATGATCTTCCACCAGATCCAGCTGATGGTCGGCGCCGCCATGTCCCGCCGCTATGCCGCGCGGGCGGAGGCGACGGCGACGGAGGCCGCAGCCCCCGCCGACTGAGCCCCCGCCCACCGAATTCGCTGCGCTCCGCCCGGCCCGCTCAGTGGGCGAAATGCAGGTAGAGCATCGCCTCGCCGTTGCGGTTGGAGGCGGAGACGCGGTCGGCGATGCGGGTGAGCAGGGTGGCCGACACCTGCCGCAGCGCGGTGTCGAGCGCCCCATGGTCGTCGCTGTCGAGCAGCGCCTCCATGTCCAGCGCCGCCGGCTCCAGCACCATCGCCGCGCCCGGGTAGCGCAGGCGCAGGTCCAGCGCCAGCTCGTCGAAGGTCGCCTCCACCGTCACCCTGGCGCCGCGCGGGTTGCTCTGCTGCAGGGTCTCCAGCGCCTCGACCAGCCCCTGGGTGGCGCGCTGCACCACGTCGCGCCGGGCTCCCCAGAGCGAGCCCTGCCGCTCCATGAAGTCGTAGACGGCGCCGAGCGGGGTCGTCCCCGGCTGGAACTCCAGCGTGGCGCGCCTGGCGATGCCGATGCGGAACAGCAGGTTCAGCACCAGCGCCACCACGGCGCCCACCGTCAGCTCCGAATGGACCAGCGGCTCGAACCAGGCGGGCAGGCTCTTGTAGAGGCCGGGGACCGACTGGACCGACAGGCCGAGGATCATCGACAGGCCGATCACCAGCATGCGCCGGTCGTTCAGCATGCGCGACATGATCAGCTCCATCCCGGCGGTGATCAGGCAGGCGGCGGTGAACACCAGCACGGCGCCGATCACCGGCTCCGGCATATGGATCAGCAGGGTGGTCAGCTTCGGCACGAAGGCGGCGGCGATCAGCAGGATGCCGGCGGCCATCCCGACCACGCGCGCCGTGACGCCGCTGGCGAAGGACAGGCCGATGTTGGCCGAGGACAGCCCGACGCCGAAGGTGCCGGCGGCGCCGGCCAGCGTGTTGGCCAGCCCCTCGGCGAAGACGCCGCGGCTCAGCACCTTCATGTCGGTGCGCGCCCAGTGCGCCTTGTTCATCTTGTCCATGGTGATGAAGCAGCCGACGGAATCGGTGACCGTCAGCAGGATCGCGATGAACAGCGGGGTCAGCAGGTCGAAGCTGAAGGACAGCGCCGGGATGTGCGGCACCGGCAGCCCGAGGAGCGGCGCGTCGGCCACCGCCGTCCAGGCCTCCGGCCCCAGCTTGCCGAGCGCCGCCGCCGCCCCGTAGCCGAGCACGCAGCCGGCGAGCATGGCGTAGAGCCGGAGCTGCCCCTTCGACCACACCGACAGCGCGGCGATGGTGCCGAAGGTGGCGAAGCCGACCGCCAGCGAGCCGCCGCTGACCGTCATGGTCTGCGGGTCGAAGCCGCTGAAGCGCCGGACGCCGCCGCCGATCATCGACACGCCGAGCATGGTGACCGCCACGCCGCAGACCTCCGGCGGGAACAGCACGCGCAGCCGCGGCAGCATGCGCGCCAGCCCCATCTGCATCAGGCCGCACACCGCCAGCGTGCCGCAGGCCGCCCCCAGCCCGCCGGCGCGCGCCGCGCCGACGAAGACCGGCAGCACCAGCGGGTTCGGCAGGGCCACGGCGAGGAAGCCGCTGCCGATCGGCGAGGCCTGCAGGATGGTGGCGAAGCCGACGGCCAGCGTCGCCGTCGTCACCAGCGCCTGCCGCGCCGCCGCGTCCAGTCCGATCTCGCCCGCCGCGATGACCGGATACATCATGAACATCAGGCCCAGCACCATGTGCTGCATGGCCATCACGCCCAGGACGCGGGGCGGCGGCCGCTCGTCCACGGCGTAGAGCAGGTTCTGCGGGCGATCGTTCATCTTCCGGTCCCGGCGGAAAGGTCATGCGGAAGAAGGATTTGTGAACGAAGCACCCCGAGCCTGTCCAGCGACCATTGACCGGACGGATTAACTCCGACGTCCGCTTCGCCGCCGGACGGGTCCGGCCCCCTACCCGAGTTGGGGGGTGGCGGCGACGCCGCCGGAGATTGCAACCTTCAGCCCGGCAAGCCTGTTTAAGGCTCCGTGTCTGCGCGAGGACGGCGCGTCGCGACGCGTCGCGTAACAACTGGCCCGGGGAAGCGCTCCACCGATGATCGACAGGACCGACCGGCTTTGGTACAAGGACGCCGTCATCTATCAGCTTCACGTCAAGGCGTTCTACGACGCCGACAATGACGGGATCGGCGACTTCGCCGGTCTGACCCAGAAGCTGGATTACATCCAGGAACTGGGGGTGACGGCGATCTGGCTGCTGCCCTTCTACCCCTCGCCGCTGCGCGACGACGGGTACGACATCGCCGACTACACCTCGGTCAACCCGTCCTATGGCAACCTGAAGGACTTCAAGCGCTTCCTGAAGGAATGCCACGACCGCGGCCTGCGCGTGATCACCGAGCTGGTCATCAACCACACCTCCGACCAGCATCCGTGGTTCCAGCGCGCCCGGCAGGCCAGGCCCGGCTCGAACCACCGCAACTTCTACGTCTGGTCCGACACCGACCAGAAGTACCAGGGCACCCGCATCATCTTCTGCGACACCGAGAAGTCCAACTGGACCTGGGATCCGGTCGCCGGCGCCTATTACTGGCACCGCTTCTACTCGCACCAGCCCGACCTGAACTTCGACAATCCGGCGGTGCTGGCGGAGGTGCTGAAGGTCATGCGCTTCTGGCTGGACCTGGGGGTGGACGGGCTGCGCCTCGACGCCATCCCCTACCTGAAGGAGCGCGAGGGCACCAACAACGAGAATCTGCCGGAGACCCACGACGTCCTGAAGGCGATCCGCGCCGAGCTGGACAAGCATTACGAAGACCGCATGCTGCTGGCCGAGGCCAACCAGTGGCCGGAGGACGTGCTGCCCTATTTCGGCGATCCGGAGAAGGGCGGCGACGAATGCCACATGGCCTTCCACTTCCCGCTGATGCCGCGGATCTACATGGCCGTCGCCATGGAGGACCGCCACCCCATCGCCGACATCATGCGCCAGACGCCGGAGATCCCGTCCCTCAGCCAGTGGGCGATCTTCCTGCGCAACCATGACGAGCTGACGCTGGAAATGGTGACCGACAAGGAGCGGGACTATCTCTGGAACTTCTACGCCGCCGACCGGCGGATGCGCATCAACCTCGGCATCCGCCGCCGCCTCGCCGCCCTGCTGGAGAACGACCGGCGCAAGATCGAGCTGCTGAACAGCCTGCTGATGTCGATGCCCGGCACGCCGGTGCTCTATTACGGCGACGAGATCGGCATGGGCGACAACATCTATCTCGGCGACCGCGACGGCGTGCGCACCCCGATGCAATGGTCGATCGACCGCAACGGCGGCTTCTCGCGCGCCGACCCGGCCCGTCTCTACCTGCCGGCGGTCCTCGACCCGATCTACGGCTATCAGGCGGTCAACGTCGAGGCGCAGACCCGCAACCCGTCCTCGCTGCTGAACTGGATGAAGCGGCTGGTGGCGGTGCGCCAGCAGCGTCAGGTGTTCGGCCGCGGCAGCTTCCGCCTGCTCTATCCCGGCAACCGCAAGGTGCTGGCCTATGTCCGCTGCAGGGAGGGCGAACAGGGCGAGGAGATCGTCCTGTGCGTCGCCAACCTGTCGCGCTCGGCCCAGGCGGTCGAACTCGACCTCAAGCAGTTCAAGGGCCGCATCCCGGTGGAGATGCTGGGCCGGACGGTCTTCCCGCCGGTCGGCGACCTGCCCTACCTGCTGACCCTGCCGGCCTACGGCTTCTACTGGTTCGTGCTGGCGGTGGAGGCCGAGTTGCCCGCCTGGCACGAGACGATGCCGGAGCCGGTGCCCGACCTGCTGACCGTCGTGATGCGCGCCGGCTGGCACGGCATCACCACCGGCCGCGCCGCGCAGGAGCTGGCGCGCGACATCCTGCAGGCCTTCCTGCCCAAGCAGCGCTGGTTCGCCGCCAAGGACCGCCGGGTGGAGGCCGCCCAGGTGTCGCTGGCCGCCGAGCTTCCCGGCCCCGGCGACGGCTTCCTGATGACGCGGGTGGAGATCGCGCTCGACGACGGCGGCAGCCAGTCCTATCTGGTGCCGCTGGCGATGAGCTGGGAGGATGCCGCCGGCACCGCGAGCTGGCCGCTGATGCCCTACACGCTCGCCAAGGTCCGCCGCGGGCCGAGGACGGGCGCCATCTACGACGCGGTGCAGGCCGACAGCTTCGTGCTGTCGCTGGTGGCGGCGCTGCGCGAGGGGCGGACGCAGACCACCCCCTACGGCACCATCCGCTTCGCCCCGACCGAGCGCCTGGCCGAGGTCGAGCTGCCGCCGGAGGCCGGGGTGCGCCGGCTGGGGGTGGAGCAGTCCAACAGCTCCGTCCTGGTCGACGACAGCATGGTGGTGAAGATCTTCCGCCGCCTGACCGCCGGCGCCCATCCGGAGCTGGAGATGGGCCGCTTCCTGACGGAGGTCGTCGGCTTCGCCAACACCCCGGCGCTGCTGGGCGCGGTGGAGCATATCGACGACAACGGCACGCCGACCGCGCTCGCCGTCGTGCAGAGCTTCGTCCGCAACCAGGGCGACGGCTGGGCCAGCACCGTCGAGTCGCTGGAGCGCGAACTGGAGGACATCCGGCTCGGCGTCGCCCGCACCACCGAGGATGCGGCGGAAGGGGGCGAGCCCTATTCCATCCACCTGACCATGGTGGAGACGCTGGGCCGGCGCACGGCGGAGCTGCATGCCGCCCTCGCCACCGTCACGGGCGACCCTTCCTTCGATCCGGAGCCGGTCACCCGCGACGACCTCGCCGCCTGGGCCGCCGCGGTGCGGACGCAGGCCGACGCCGCCTTCACCGCGCTGTCCGGCGCGGCGGAGCGGCTGAGCGGACCGGTGCGCGAGGACGTCGACCGGCTGCTCGCCGACCGCAAGGCCGTCGAGCGGCGCCTGGCCGAGCTGACGGCGCTGGATCCCGCCTGCATGAAGACGCGCATCCACGGCGACTACCATCTGGGCCAGGTGCTGCGGGCGCAGAACGACTGGTACATCATCGACTTCGAAGGCGAGCCGGTGAAGACGTTGGAGGAACGGCGTGCCAAGCACAGCCCGCTGCGCGACGTGGCGGGGATGCTGCGCTCCTTCAACTATGCGGCCTGGGCGGCGCTGTTCCGGCTGGACGGCGGGGGCGAGCTGCCGCAGCCGGTGGTGGACGCCGCCCTCGACTGGGAGCGGCGGAGCGTCGCAGCCTTCCTCGACGGCTACCGGGCGGCCATCGCCGACAGCCCGAGCTGGCCGCGGGAGGAGGACGCGGCGACGGGGCTGCTGACCCTGTTCCTGCTGGAGAAGGCCTTCTACGAGATCGCCTACGAGGCGGCCAACCGGCCGAACTGGATCGGCATTCCGGTCAAAGGGGTGCTCGGCCTGTTGGACGAAGCGTCTTGAATGGTGTGACGATATCGCCGGCGGTATGTTCACGCCACGAGTGGTTCCAGGGGAGTCCAGCCGATGCCGAATGAAGTCCGCACGGGAATCCGCGCCGAGGAGCAGCGTCTCGCATCGCTGCGCGGCGGGGTGGAGGCGGTGGTCCGTGCCGATCACGGCGATCCCTTCGCCATCCTCGGCATGCACCAGGGCGGGGAAGGGGAGCCGGTCGAGGTCCGCAGCTTCCTCCCCGGCGCGCTGCGCGTCTGGGTGATCGACAGCACCACCGGCGAGGTGGCCGGCGAGGCGGAGCGCGTCCATGAGGACGGCTTCTTCATCGCCGTGCTGGCCGACCGCACGCAGCGCTTCCGCTATCGCCTGCGGGTGGAGTTCCCGCTGACGACGACGGAGTTCGAGGATGCCTACCGCTTCGGCCCGGTGCTGGGCGAGCTGGACATCCATCTGCTGGGCGAGGGCACCCATCTGCGCGCCTACGAGCGGCTGGGCGCCCACCCGCGCGAGGTGGACGGCGTGCCCGGCGTCGCCTTCGCCGTCTGGGCGCCGAGCGCCCGGCGGGTCAGCGTGGTCGGCGACTTCTGCGACTGGGACGGTCGCCGCCTGCCGATGCGCAAGCGCGTGGAGGTCGGCGTCTGGGAGATCTTCGTGCCGCACGCCGGCGTCGGCCAGCGCTACAAGTTCGAGATCAAGGGACCGGGCGGCAACCTGCTGCCGCTGAAGGCCGACCCCTACGCCTTCCAGGCGGAGATGCGGCCGCTGACCGCCTCCGTCGTCCACGGCCTGCCGCACTACCAGTGGCAGGACGAGGAGTGGATGCGCAGCCGCGCCTCCACCGCCGACCGCAAGGCGCCGGTCTCGATCTACGAGGTGCATCTCGGCTCCTGGATGCGGGCGCCCGACGAGGACAACCGCTTCCTGACCTATGCCGAGCTGGCGGAGCGGCTGATCCCCTACGTCACCGACATGGGCTTCACCCATATCGAGCTGCTGCCGATCACCGAGCACCCGTTCGACGGCTCCTGGGGCTACCAGCCGATCGGGCTCTACGCCCCGACCAGCCGCCACGGCACGCCGGAGGATTTCAAGGCCTTCGTCGACGCCTGCCACCGGGCGGGAATCGGCATCCTGCTGGACTGGGTGCCCGGCCATTTCCCGACCGACCAGCACGGGCTCGGCCTGTTCGACGGAACCCATCTCTATGAGCATGCCGACCCGCGCCAGGGCTACCACCAGGACTGGAACACGCTGATCTACAATTTCGGGCGGACGGAGGTGTCGAACTTCCTGCTCGACAACGCGCTGTTCTGGCTCGACCACTACCGGCTGGACGGGCTGCGCGTCGATGCCGTCGCCTCGATGCTCTACCTCGACTACAGCCGCAAGGAGGGGGAGTGGATCCCCAACCGCTTCGGCGGGCGGGAGAACCTGGAGGCCATCGCCTTCCTCAAGCGGATGAACGAACTGGCCTACGGCAACAATGCCGGTGCCATGACGGTGGCGGAGGAATCGACCTCCTGGCCGATGGTGTCGAAGCCGACGTATCTCGGCGGGCTCGGCTTCGGCTACAAGTGGAACATGGGGTGGATGCACGACACGCTGAACTACATGTCGAAGGATCCGATCCACCGCCGCTACCATCACCACGACATGACCTTCGGGCTGATCTATCAGTTCTCGGAGAATTTCGTCCTGCCGCTCAGCCATGACGAGGTGGTGCACGGCAAGGGCTCGCTGATCGCCAAGATGCCGGGCGACGACTGGCAGAAGTTCGCCAACCTGCGCGCCTATTACGGCTTCATGTTCGCCCATCCCGGCAAGAAGCTGCTGTTCATGGGCGGCGAGTTCGCGCAGTGGCGGGAGTGGAACTACAACCAGAGCCTGGACTGGCACCTGCTGGAGGAGGCGCCGCACAAGGGCATCCAGAGCCTGATCCGCGACCTGAACCGCATCTACCGGACGCAGCCGGCGCTCCACCGCACCGACTGCGACCCGTCGGGCTTCGAGTGGATCGAATCGAACGACAACGAGAACTCGGTCTACAGCTTCCTGCGCAAGGCCGACGATCCGGAGCATGTGCTGGTCGTGGTGTGCAACTTCACCCCGGTTCCGCGCCAGGGCTACCGCGTCGGCGTGCCGCTGCCCGGCCGCTATGCCGAGGTGATGAACACCGACGCGCCGGAGTATGGCGGCAGCGGAGTCGGCAACGCCGGCGGCCTCGACGCCGAGGAGACGAGCTGGCACGGCCGCCCCTACTCGCTGGATCTGACGATTCCGCCGCTGGGGACGCTGATTCTGGAGCGCAGGCCAACCTGATATATCACCCGGCGCTTGACGGGGGAGTGGGGAGGCTTTCTTATCGAAGATCTTGCCTCCTCAACGTCCCCCGAAGCGCCTCCTGCCATGATGACCACCCACCTCCGGCCTCCTGGCGTCGCCTCCTTTCTCCCTCAGGGGAGAGAGGGGATGGAGGCCTGATGCCCCCTGCTCCCCTGCGCACCGCCGTCTGGCCCGGCAAGCCCTATCCGCTGGGCGCCACCTGGGACGGGTTCGGGGTCAATTTCGCGCTGTTCTCCGCCCATGCCGAGAAGGTGGAGCTGTGCCTGTTCGACAAGACCGGCCAGCGGGAGATCGAGCGGATCGCCCTGCCGGAGCATACCGACGAGGTCTGGCACGGCTATCTGCCGGACGCCCGGCCGGGGCTGCTCTACGGCTACCGCGTCCACGGCCCCTACGAGCCGGGGGCGGGGCACCGCTTCAATCCCAACAAGCTGCTGATCGATCCCTATGCGAAGGCGCTGTTCGGCGGCTTCAAGTGGTCGGACGCCCATTACGGCTACCGGGTCGGCTCGACGCGGGAGGATCTGTCCTTCGACCGGCGGGACAACGCCCGCGGCATGCCGAAATGCCGGGTGGTCGACCGCGCCTTCACCTGGGGCAGCGACCGCCATCCCGCCACCCCCTGGCCCGACACCATCGTCTACGAGACGCATGTCCGCGGCTTCACCATGCGCCATCCGGAGGTGCCGGCCCCGCTGCGCGGCACCTTCGCCGGCCTCTCCACCCATGCCGTGGTCGATTACCTGAAGGCGCTGGGCATCACCTCGGTCGAGCTTCTGCCGGTCCATGCGGTGGCGGACGAGCAGCACCTCGTCTCCCGCGGGATGACCAACTACTGGGGCTACAACAGCATCGGCTTCTTCGCGCCGGAGCCGCGCTACATGACCACCGGCGTGCTGTCGGAGTTCAAGACCATGGTCGCCCGCCTGCACGAGGCGGGGATCGAGGTCATCCTGGACGTGGTCTACAACCACACCGCCGAGGGCA
Source organism: Azospirillum thermophilum (assembly GCF_003130795.1). Taxonomy (NCBI): domain Bacteria; kingdom Pseudomonadati; phylum Pseudomonadota; class Alphaproteobacteria; order Rhodospirillales; family Azospirillaceae; genus Azospirillum; species Azospirillum thermophilum. Next base: position 159,612 of record NZ_CP029358.1, on the reverse strand, counting down.
ACCACCTGGGCCCGACGCTGAGCTTCAAGGGCATCGACAACCTCAGCTACTACCGGCTGCTGCCGGACAACCCGCGCTTCTACATCAACGACACCGGGACCGGGAACACGCTGAACTTCGCCCATCCGCGCGTCGTGCAGATGGCGATGGACAGCCTGCGCTACTGGGTCACCGACATGCATGTCGACGGCTTCCGCTTCGACCTCGGCACCGTGCTGGCGCGCGAGCCTTATGGCTACGACCCCGGGTCGGGCTTCCTCGACGCGGTGCGCCAGGACCCGGTGCTGGCCGAGGTGAAGCTGATCGCCGAGCCCTGGGACGTCGGCCCCGGCGGCTATCAGGTCGGCAACTTCCCGCCGGGCTGGGCGGAGTGGAACGACCGCTTCCGCGACACGGTGCGGCGCTACTGGCGCGGCGACCAGGGGATGCTGCCGGAGCTGGCCGGCCGCATCGCCGGCTCGGCCGACCTGTTCGAGAAGCGCGGGCGCCGCCCCTGGGCGAGCGTCAACTTCGTCACCGCCCATGACGGCTTCACCCTGCACGACCTCGTCTCCTACAGCGAGAAGCACAACTGGGCCAACGGGGAGGAGAACCGCGACGGCCATTCCGCCAACCACTCCGCCAACTATGGCGTGGAGGGGGAGACGGCGGACCCCGCCATCCTCGCGGTGCGGGCGCGGCAGAAACGCAACCTGCTGGCCACGCTGATGCTGTCGCAGGGCACCCCGATGATGCTGGCGGGCGACGAGCTGAACCACAGCCAGAAGGGCAACAACAACGCCTATTGCCAGGACAACGACCTGACCTGGCTGGACTGGGCGCGCGGGTTGAAGGACGGGGCGCCGCTGCTGGCCTTCGTCAGGCGCCTGATCGCGCTGCGCAAGGCCCATCCGGTGCTGCGCCGGCCGCTGTTCCTGCACGGGCGCGAGGTGGCGGCCAACGGGCTGAAGGACATCGTCTGGTACAATCCGCAGGGGCAGGAGAAGACGGCCGAGCACTGGCGCAACGTCGAGGCGCGCTGCATCAGCCTGCTGCTGAACGGCCGCGCCGGCCGCCACGCCGGGCCGGACGGCCAGCCGCTGGAGGACGGCGTCCTGCTGATCGTGCTGAACGCGCATGCGGAGCTGATGTCGGTCCTGCTGCCGGAGGTGCCGGGCGGGCGCGGCTGGCGCTGCGTGCTCGACACCCGCAGCGCGGACGGGGCGGGGGACGAGCGCATCTACCTGTCCGGCCGGCCGCTGATGGTGGACGCGCGCAGCACGCTCGTCTTCACCCTTGTCGAGCAGCCGGGCTACTGACCCGGCCGCGGACTTCGTGCCGCAGCAGCGCTTTGCCTGCGTTACGTGTACGCCCGGTCCGTGCTACTGTTGCGCCCGCGGCGGGAGCTCCGCCGCGGGCGTCCGGGTAGGGCCATGGCCGAGTATGATTTTTCCCAGGTCGATGCCGCGATCATCGACACGCAGCACAATCCCGCGCGCGTCCTGCGCGAGGTTCTGGCGCGGCTGGGGTTCCGCCGGGTCGAGATCTTCGATTCGGCGCGGACGGCGGCCGGCCTGCTCGGCAGCGGCACGCCCGACCTGATGCTGATCGACGCCGATTCGGAGGAGGCGGAGACCCTGCGCTTCATCCGCGCCGTCCGCCACGAGCTGACCACCGCCAACCCCTACGCCTGCGTCATCGTGACCACCTGGCAGCCGACCTCGACCCTGCTGATGCGGGTGAAGAATGCCGGCGCCGACGACCTGCTGATGAAGCCGGTGTCGCCCAAGCAGGTGCAGGACCGGATCGCCAGCCTGATCGAGGCGCGCAAGGGCTTCGTCGTCACCGCCGACTACACCGGCCCCGACCGCCGCAAGGCTCCGCGCGAAGGCACCCAGATCCCGGTGCTGGAGGCGCCGAACACCCTGCGGCTGAAGGCGACCGGCCGCTTCACCCAGGCCGCCGCGCGCTCGCTGCTGACCGAGGCCAACCGCTTCGTCACCGAACAGAAGCGGCTGCGCATCGGCATCCAGATCGCCTTCCTGATCGAATTCGCGCTGATCGGCTTGGCCCAGCCGGTGCCCGAGCGCATGGCGGTGGAGCATCTCGCCCGCGTCCCCGGCTTCATCGACGAGCTGCTGCGCCGCCTCGACCAGGAGGAGGGCGACCATGCGGCGGTGGAGGCGGTCGGCCGCTCGCTGCGCGCCATGGCCGAGGCGGTGCGCGGCCAGGCGGAAAGCGGTCCGGTGAACGCCCGTGACCTCACCGAGCTGCAGCTCACCACCAACACGCTGCTGCACGCCGTCGACCCGTCCCGCCCGCTGGAGGCGATGGCCGCCGAGGTCTCCACCGCCGTCATCGGCTACCGCACCCGGCTCGAACAGATGGCCCAGGCCAAGGCGGCCGCGGCGCAGCCTCCGGCGCCGCCCCCCGATCCGCCCCCCGATCCGGCGGCCGATCCGGTGGGGGAGACGGCGCCTGCTGACCCCGCCGGCGCGGCCACCGCTGCGACGGGTTGACGCGGCCGGGCGCAGCAACCGCGCCGCCGGCCTGTTGTCCCGATGGTCCGGGCTGGACGGCGCGGGCCGGCTCGGGCGATGTTCGGGGCACTGTTTCGACTGGCGCCTTTCCCCGTCCCGCGGCGGGGCGGCGCCGCGGGCACACTGTTCGGGGATACGGCATGAGCGTTCTGGACCGGCTGGCCGGCTTGGCGGGGATCGAACCCTTCTACCACGACATCTGGGGCAACCGGCGGGAGACCTCCGACGCGACGAAGCGGGCGCTGCTGCGCGCGATGGGGCTGGCGGCCGGGACGGATGACGAGGCCCAGGCCAGCCTGCGCCGCCTGGACGAGGCGGGGTGGCGCCGGCTGCTGCCCCCCGTCCTGGTGGTGGAGGAGGGGGAACTGCCGGACCTCGCCGTGGCGCTGCCCGCGGGGATGGACGATGCCGAGCTCGCCTGGTGGCTGACCGAGGAATCGGGCTTCGCCCACAGCGGCCATGCCCGCGTCGGCGAGCTGCCGCAATCCGGGACCGCCGTGCTGGAGGGATTGGCCTTCGAGCGGCGCACGCTGGCGGCCCGGCTGCCGGTGCGGCTGCCGCTGGGATACCACCGGCTGACGGTGACGGTGCGCCTGCCGGGCGTGGGCGGGACGCTGGAGGGCACCACCACCCTGATCCTGACCCCCGCCCGCTGCATGACGGTGGACGAGGCGGTGCCGGGCGGCCGGACCTGGGGCATCGGCGTCCAGCTCTACTCGCTGCGCAGCGACGAGGATTGGGGCGTCGGCGATTTCTCGGTGCTCGGCCGCTTCGCCGAGGTGGCGGCCCGGCAGGGGGCGGGGCTGGTCGGGCTGAACCCGCTGCATGCGCTGTTCCCCGCCGACCCCAACCACATCGGCCCCTATTCGCCGTCGAGCCGCAGCTTCCTCAACATCCTCTACATCGACCCCGCCGCGGTGCCGGAGCTGGACTCGACTCCCGGCGCGCAGGAGCAGATCGCCTCTCCCGCCTTCCGGCAACGGCTGGCCGCCGCCCGCACGGCGGCGCTGGTCGACTACCCGCTGGCCGCCGGCCTGAAGCTGCCGGTGCTGGAGGCGCTGCACGCCACCTTCCGGTCGCTGCCCGCCGACCATCCGCGCCGCCAGTCCTTCGAGGCCTTCCGGCAGGTGATGGGCGAGCCGCTGCGCCGGCAGGCGGTGTTCGAGGCGCTGCACGAGCATTTCTTCCGCCAGGACGCCACCAGGTGGATGTGGCGGAGCTGGCCGCCGGCCTACCACAACCCGGCGAGCCCGGAAGTCGAGGCCTTCGCCGCCGGGAAGGCCGACCGCGTCGCCTTCTACGAATATCTGCAGTGGGAGGCGGACCGGCAGCTCGGCACGGCGGCGGAGCGGGGCAGGGCGGCCGGGCTTTCGGTCGGCTTCTACCGCGACCTCGCGGTGGCGGTGCATCCCGGTGGCGGTGCCGCCTGGGCCGACCAGGGCATCCTGGTGCAGGGCGCCAATGTCGGGGCGCCGCCCGACCAGTTCAACCTGAAGGGCCAGAACTGGGGCCTCGCGCCCCTGTCGCCGATCGGCCTGCGCGAGGCGGCCTACGGCCCCTTCGTGGCGCTGCTGCGCTCCAACATGCGCCATGCCGGGGCGCTGCGCATCGACCATGTCATGGCGCTGCAGCACCTGTTCTGGATCCCGGAGGACGGCAGCGACGGCGCCTACGTCGAATATCCCTTCCGCGACCTGCTGCGCATCGTGGCGCTGGAGAGCCGGCGCAACCGCTGCATCGTCATCGGCGAGGATCTCGGCACGGTGCCGGAGGGATTCCGGCCGGCGCTGGAGCGGGCGGGCATCCTCAGCTACCGCGTGCTGTATTTCGAGCGGTCGGCCGATGGCGGCTTCAAGGCTCCGGCGGAGTATCCGCAGGGTGCGCTCGCCAGCGTCAGCACCCATGACCTCGCCGCCTTCAAGGGCTTCTGGACCGGCCACGACCTCGACTGGCGCCGCCGGCTCGACCTCTATCCGACCGAGGCCGCCCGCGACCGCGACGCCTGGGACCGCGGCGTCGACCGCTGGCGCCTGCTGCAGGCGCTCGGCCGGGAAGGGCTGCGCCCGGCCAGCTACCCGACCGACGAGGGCGACCAGCCCTACCGTCCGGAGCTGGCCGCCGCCGTCCACGCCTACATGGCCCGCACCCCCTCGCAGATCGTCATGGCGCAGATCGAGGACGCCCTGCAGGAGGTCGAACAGGCCAACCTGCCCGGCACGGTCGACGAGCACCCCAACTGGCGCCGCCGCCTGTCGGTGACGGTGGAGCAGCTTGCCGAGGATCCGGAGGTGCAGCGCATCCTGGCCCCGCTGAAGGACCCGGCCGCCGGCCGCGGCGGCACGCCGACGGGCTGAGACGGGCCGCGGGGGCGGGACACTGCCGGCGCCCCGCGCCCTCCCCGGGGTCGGCCGGCCACCCGACCCGCGCCAGCCCGGCCCCCGCCGCGCTCCGGCAAGAACCGGGCGAAATGCTCAACTATATGGTTGACTAAACGGCGCACCGCCCCTATTCTCAACCATATGGTTGATAATCAAGCGATGATCCTGGATGGCGTCTTCCATGCCCTGTCCGATCCGACGCGGCGCGCAATGCTGCGCTCGCTGGCGGAGGGGGAGCGGAACATCGGGGAGCTTGCGGCCCCCTTCGCCATGTCCCTCGCGGCGGCCTCCAAGCATGTGAAGGTGCTGGAGCAAGCGGGGCTGGTCCGGCGCCGGGTGGTGGGACGGACCCATCTCTGCCGAATCGACCCGTCACCGCTCGCCGCGGCGGAGGACTGGCTGCGCTTCTACGAGCGGTTCTGGACCGGTCGTCTCGACCGGCTGGAAGCGCTGCTCGACCAGGACGAAACGGACAAGAGCCGGTCCGGCGGCGGGAGGTAACCACCGCTCCGGCCCCCTCCACGACCCGTCCGGCACCGGACGGGCGGCCCTGCCTTTCACCATCAACAGCGGAGATTCGGAGATGAACGGGTTCGCGGAGCGTCTGTCTTCCGATGCGGTGCGGTTCGAGCGGCTGTTGCCCGGCCCGATCGGGCGCGTCTGGTCCTATCTGGTCGAGTCCGACAAGCGCAGCCAATGGCTCGCCGCCGGCGAGATGGAACCGCGCGCCGGTGTGTCGTTCGAGCTGCTTTTCAACAACGGCCGGCTGTCTCCGGGGGCACCGGCGCCGGAGCGGTTCCGCCATTTCGACAAGCCGATGGCCACCGGCCATAGGGTTCTGCGCTGCGATCCGCCGAGGCTGCTCGCCTTCAGTTGGGGCGGCCGGGCGGAGGCTCCCTCGGAGGTGACCATCGAACTGAGCGAGGAGGGCGACAAGGTCCGGCTGGTCCTGACCCACCGGCGGCTTCCCGCCGATGGCTCCCTTCTCACCGTGTCGGGCGGCTGGCACACCCACCTCGCCATCCTCGCCGACCGGCTGGCCGGGCGCGAACCACCGGCCCTCTGGCCGCTGTTCGACGAGATGCACCGGGCCTATTCGGAGCGCTTCGGCGCCGAACCGGCCGTCACGGGATAAGGTCGCCGCGTCCTCACTCCGCCGGCATCCCCGGCGCCTCGGCGTCGGGGTCCTTGTGGGCGAAGCGGCGCTTCAGGCGGGTGGAGAGGCCGTCGAGGTACGTCAGGATCACCGGCACCACCACCAGCGTCAGCAGGGTGGAGCTGATGAGGCCGCCGATCACCGCGTGCGCCATGGGGGCGCGCTGCTGCGCCCCCTCTCCCAGGCCGAGCGCCAGCGGGATCATGCCGAAGATCATCGCCATGGTCGTCATGATGATCGGGCGCAGGCGGATGATGCCGGCCTCCACCACCGCGTCGCGCAGGTCGGCACCGCGGGCGCGGGCCTGGTTGGCGAAATCGACCAGCAGGATGGCGTTCTTGGTCACCAGCCCCATCAGCATGATGAAGCCGATGGCGCTGAAGATGTTCAGCGTGCTGCCCGCCGCCAGCAGGCCGAGGAACACGCCGACCAGCGACAGCGGCAGCGACGCCATGATGGCGACCGGCTGGAGGAAGCTGCCGAACTGCGAGGCGAGGATCAGGTAGATCAGGATGACGGCCAGCGCCAGCGCCTGGGCGGCATAGCCGGTCGTCTCGGCGATGTCCTTGGTGGAGCCGCCATAGACGATGCGGTAGCCCGGCGGCAGCTCGATCGCCGCCAGCGCCGCCTGCAGTTCCCGGCCGGCGTCGCCGACGGCGCGGCCCTGCACGTTGGCCTGCACGTTCACCTCGCGCTGCAGGTCGCGGCGGTTGATCTGCGAGGCGCCCAGCGTCGTCTCCACATGGCTGACCTGGGACAGCGGCACCATGCGCGGCGTGCCGTTGGCATCGGCGCTGCCGGTCAGGTAGATGCGGTCGAGGTCGGCGCGGCCCGTCCGGCTGGTCTCCGGCAGACGGACCAGCACGTCGTAGCTCTCGCCGTCCGGCGCCTTCCAGCTCGACACCTTGTCGCCGGCGAACAGCGGGCGCAGCGTCTCGGCCACCTGGCCGGTGCCGATGCCGAGGTCGCTGGCGATCTCGCGGTCGAGCCGCACCGACAGGGTCGGCTTGGCCGCCTTCAGCGTCGTGTCGAGATCGACGAATCCGGCGATCCCGCGCATCGCCTCCACCACCCGGCGGGAGATGCGGTCGAGCTCGGCGATGTCGCGGCCCTGGACCGACACCTGGATCTGCTTCTGGGTGCCGCCGACGCCGGGAATGCCGACGCCGGCCGTGATGCCGGGAATGGCCGACAGCCGGTCGCGGAGCAGCGGGGCGAGGTCGTTGGGCGAGCGCCGGCGCTGCTCGATCGGCTTGTAGCGGATGTAGACGCTGCCGCGGTTCTTGCCGACCGACACGCCGGTGTTGACCGTGGTGTAGGTGTAGGCGATCTCCGGAAACTCGCGGATCGCCGCCTCCACCTGCCGCATCTTGGCCGCGGTGTAGTCGAGGGAGGAGCCCACCGGCGTCTCCACGTCGATCACCTGTTCGCCGAGGTCGGCGGCCGGCACGAACTCCACGCCGATGCGCGGGACGAGCGCGAAGCTGCCGAAGAAGATCAGCCCCGCCGCCAGCAGCACCAGCCAGCGCCGGCGCAGCGCCAGCCGCAGCATCCGGCCATAGCCGTGGGCGATGCGCTCGAACCCCCGCTCGAAGGCGGCGGCGAAGCGGCCGAAGGGGCCGCGGCCGTGGCGCCCGTGGGCCGCCGGGTCGTACCACAGGCTGGACAGCATGGGGTCGAGCGTGAAGGAGACGAACAGCGAGATCAGCACGGCAGCCGAGACGGTGACGCCGAACTGGAAGAAGAAGCGCCCGATGATGCCGCCCATGAAGGCGACCGGCAGGAAGACCGCGACGATGGTCAGCGTGGTGGCCAGCACGGCCAGCCCGATCTCCGCCGTGCCGTCCAGCGCCGCCTGCCGGTGGGTCTGGCCGCGGCCGAGATGGCGCATGATGTTCTCGCGCACCACGATGGCGTCGTCGATCAGGATGCCGATGGCGAGCGACAGCGCCATCAGCGTCATGACGTTCAGCGTGAAGCCGAAGGCGGCCAGCACCCCGAAGGTGCCGAGCACCGCCACCGGCAGGGTCAGCGAGGTGATGACGGTGCTGCGCCAGGAGCCCAGGAAGATCATCACGATCAGCACGGTCAGCGCGCCGCCTTCCACCAGGGTGCGCTGCACGTTGGTCAGCGAGTTGGTGATCCCGCGGGAGCTGTCGCGCACCACCTCCAGCGTCACGTCGGAGGGCAGCGAGCCGGCCGCCTTCAGCTCGTCGATGGCGCGGTAGAGGCCGCGGGCGACCTCCACCGTGTTGGAACCCTGGATCTTCACGATGTCGACGGCGAGCGCCGGCACCCCGTTGAAGAGGGCCGCCGAGTCCTGCTCCTCCTGCCCGTCCAGCACCTCCGCCACCTGGCCGAGCCGCACCGGGGCGCCGCCGCGGCGCGCCACGATCAGGTCGAGCATCTGGCGCGGCTCCGCCACCCGGCCGTCCACCTGCACCACCCGCTCCGCCCCGTTGCCGGAGACGGTGCCGGCCGGCACGTCCTGGTTCTCGCTGCGGATGGTGCGGATCACCTCGTCCACGCCGATGTGCAGCGCCTCCAGCCGTTCGGGCTTCAGGCGCACCAGGATCTGGCGCTTCACGCCGCCGGCGATGGTCGCCTTGCCGACGCCGCGGGCGTTCTGCAGCCGCTTCACGATGATCTGGTCGGTCAGGGTGGTGAGGTCGCGCAGGCCGCGGATGTCCGACTTCACCGCGATCGACAGGATGGGCTGGTCGTCGGGGTTGAAGCGGGTGATCTGCGGGTCCTTCACCTCGTCGCGGAAGGCGGCGCGGATGGCCGAGACCTTCTCGCGCACGTCCTGCAGCGCCTGGGCCGAGGCGGTCTTCAGGTCGAACTCGGCGATCACCACCGACTGCCCCTCGTAGGAGCGGGAGGTCAGCGTCTTGATGCCGGCGATGGTGTTGACCGCATCCTCCACCGGGCGGGTCACGTCGGTCTCGACCGATTCCGGGCTGGCGCCGGGATACTGGGTCGAGACCACCACCACCGGGAAATCGACGTCGGGGAACTGGTCGACCCCCAGCCGCTGGTAGGAGAACAGGCCCAGCACCATCAGGGCCACCATCATCATGGTGGCGAAGACGGGGTTATCGACACTGATGCGGGTAATCGGCATGACCGGCCCTCGTCACGAACGGCCCCGGTGATAGCACAGGCCGCCGGGACGACCCTTCACGATTCTTTGAAGCAGTTCGCGCGGCTGCCGCGCTTCCGCCCCGCGCCCGTCCGGCCTTACAGTTGTCCCGGTCATGGTGCGGCGCGAAGGAGGCGGGCGGGATGGATCCGATCATCTGGGAGTGGGTCAACCTGTTGGGCCGGTGGCTGCACGTCGTCACCGCGGTCGCCTGGATCGGATCGTCCTTCTATTTCATCCATCTCGACGCCTCGCTGAGGCGGCGCGACCACCTGCCGGCCGGCACGGCGGGGGAGGCCTGGCAGATCCACGGCGGCGGCTTCTACCACATGCAGAAGTATCTGGTCGCCCCGCCGCGGCTGCCCGACGAGCTGACCTGGTTCAAGTGGGAGGCCTACACCACCTGGATCAGCGGCTTCTTCCTGATGTGCGTCCTCTATTACCGCGGCGCCGACCTGTTCCTGATCGACGCGGAGGTGCTGGCGCTGCAGCCCTGGCAGGCGGTGGCGATCAGCGTCGCGGCGCTCGCCGCCGGCTGGCTCGCCTATGACGGGCTGTGCCGGTCGCCGCTGGGGCGCAACGACGCGGCCCTCGCCGCCGCGGGGTTCGTGCTGCTGGTGGCGACGGCCTGGGCGATGACCCGGCTGTTCAGCGGACGCGGCGCCATGCTGCAGATGGGCGCCCTGATGGGCACCATGATGGCGGCGAACGTCTTCCTGGTCATCATGCCGAACCAGCGCAGGACCATCGCCGCCATGCTGCGCGGCGAGACGCCGGATCCGGCCCTGGGGAAGAAGGCGAAGCAGCGGTCGCTGCACAACAACTACCTGACGCTGCCGGTCATCTTCCTGATGATCGGCAACCACTATCCGCTGGCGACCTCCACCCGCTTCAACTGGGTGATCGTCGCCATCGTGCTGGTGGCCGGCGCGGCGATCCGCCATTTCTTCAACTCGCGCCACGCCGGCAAGCCGACGCCCTGGTGGACCTGGGGCGTGGCCGCCGCCGGCATGCTGGCGGCGGTCTGGCTGAGCGGCTTCGGCCCCGCCCTTCCGGCCGGCGACAGCGCCGCCACCCGGCCGGCCGGCCCACGAGCCAGGGTCGGCCTCGCCGAGGTGGAGGAGATCGTCTCCACCCGCTGCACCATGTGCCATGCCGCCCAGCCGGTGTGGGAGGGCATCGTCACCGCGCCGCGCGGCGTCACGCTCGACAGCCCGGCGGCCATCCTGCGCCATGCCGGGGCGATCCGCGTGCAGGCCGGGCTCAGCCGTGCTATGCCGCCCGCCAACGTGACCGGCCTGACCGCCGGGGAGCGCGCCGTGCTGGCCGCCTGGACCGGGCGAGAGTGACGGCCGGGCGGCACCACGAAGAACGGCCGGCAAACGGCGGCCGAAAGGGACGAACGGGACAGGACAATGGTTGAGACCACCGCCATCCGCGGCCGCCTGCTGAGCTTCCGGCAGGCTCCCGCCGGCCCCGGCGACAGCGCGAGCTACCGCTATATCGAGGACGGCCTGCTGCTGGCCGAGGACGGCCGCATCGCCGCCGTCGGCCCCCATGCCGAACTGGCCGGCCGCCTGCCCGCCGGGGTGGCGGTGGCGCACCATCCCGACGCCCTGATCCTGCCGGGCTTCATCGACACCCACATCCACCTGCCGCAGACCCAGGTCATCGCCTCCTACGGCGCGCGGCTGCTCGACTGGCTGGAGACCTACACCTTCCCGGAGGAGCAGAGATACGCCGACCCGGAACACGCCGCCCGCAACGCCCGCTTCTTCCTGGAGGAGCTGTTCCGCAACGGCACCACCACCGCCGTCGCCTACGGCTCCGTCCATCCCGCATCGGTGGAGGCGCTGTTCGCGGAGGCCGAGCGCGCCGGCGCCGGCATGATCGCCGGCAAGGTGATGATGGACCGCAACGCACCGGCCGCCCTGACCGACAGCGCCGGGCGCGGCTATGAGGAGAGCAAGGCGCTGATCCGCCGCTGGCACGGACGCGGGCGGCAGCGCTATGCCGTCACCCCGCGCTTCGCCATCACCTCGACCGAGGCGCAGCTGGAGGCGGCGGGCGCGCTGCTGCGCGAGCATGGCGACGTCTTCCTGCAGACCCACCTGTCGGAGAACGCGGAGGAGATCGCCACCGTCCGCCGGCTGTTCCCCGCGGCCCGCGACTATACCGATGTCTACGACCGCTACGGGCTGCTGGGGCCGCGCTCGCTCTTCGGCCATTGCATCCACCTGAGCGAGGAGGAGCAGCGCCGCCTGTCGGAGAGCGGCTCGGTCGCGGTCTTCTGCCCGACCTCCAACCTGTTCATCGGCAGCGGCCTGTTCGACCTCGCCTCGCTGCGCCGGCCGGAGCGGCCGGTGCGGGTGGCGCTCGCCACCGACGTCGGCGGTGGGACCAGCTTTTCGATGCTGCGCACCGCGGCGGAGGCCTACAAGGTGCTGCAGCTCGGCCGGCAGAACCTGCCGGCGCTCGCCGCCTTCGACCTGATGACGCGCGGCAACGCGGCGGCGCTGGGAATGGAGGGGGAGATCGGCATGATGGAGCCCGGCCGCTGGGCCGACCTCGTCGTGCTCGACCCCCGCGCCACCGCCGCGATGGAACACCGCATGGAGACGGTGGCCGGCGACCTGGAGGAGGAGCTGTTCATCCTGATGACGCTGGGCGACGACCGGGCGGTGCGCCAGACCTATGTGCGGGGCCGCCCGGTCCTGTGACGGAGGCTCTGAAACGGGGCCTTGGAACAGGGGCGGCGGGCGGCCGATCGCCGCAGGCGGTGCCGCCGGCGTTGACGCAAGCCCCTACTTCCTGTAGGAACTCGCCCGTCATTGGGGAGTAGCCACCCGCCGGTTCCGGGCGGGGCGCGCGTCAACAGACTTGGATGGTCCCGCTTGCGGAGACCGCCATGGCGCGGGCAGTGGCCGTCAGGCGACCAGGCGAGACCAGTGGAGCGGAGACCTCCGGAGGCCAGCCGGAGTCGGTCCGCATCCACTGTCGTTCCGTCTGGCCGGAGACGCGTAGCAGAATGATCGGCACCTCCCTGGCGCTTGCCTTCAGCCTCTCCATGGATTCCTTCGCCGCCGCCCTCGGCCGTGGCGCCGTCCTGCGCCGTCCGGGCTTCCCGGAGGCGATGCGGGTCGGTGCCGCCTTCGGCATCTGCCAATGCGCCATGCCGCTGCTCGGCTGGGCGGTGGGCATCGCCTTCGCCAGCCTCGTGGAGGCGGTGGACCACTGGATCGCCTTCGGCCTGCTGCTGGCGGTCGGCGGCGCGATGATCCGCAACTTCCTGGCGGGCGAAGAGGATGAGGAGGCGGACAGCCGCAGCGGCTGGATGGCCCTGCTGACCACCGCCGTCGCCACCAGCATCGACGCCGCGGCGGTCGGGGCCGGGCTGGCCCTGGTCGACATCGACATGGTCACCACCGCCATGCTGATCGGTGCCGTCACCTTCGCGGTCGCCTTCGGCGGCGTGCTGATCGGCCGGGCGGCGGGCGACCGGCTCGGCCGCTGGGCGGAGCTGTTCGGCGGCATCATCCTGATCGGCATCGGCCTGAACATCCTGATCGAGCACACGCTGGGCTGACGGAGATCGACGACGAGACGGGGATTGAGCGAAGGCCGCCCCCTGCGGGGGTTCCCCGCGATGGCGGCCTTACCCCGTTCTCCCTGGCCCCCGGACCATCAGCGGACGACTGCGCCGGGCCTGATCCGGCCGGGTGCCGTGCCGTTGAGCGCCGCCTCAGGCGGTGAAGGCCAGGGTCAGCTCGCACCGGCCGTTGCGCAGGCCGGTGCGGACCTGGTTCGCGACCCGCCCGATCAGGAAGGAGGCGAGGCGGCGGGCACCGTCCTCGGACTCCAGAATCTCGTCCTCGGTCGGGCGGGCCGTCGTCACGGTCAGCGGAATCCCGGCATAGGCGACGGTCACGGTGAAGGTGAACTCGTCGAAGCGAGTCTGGAGGTCGACATAGCGGCTGCCGCCGGCCTCCTCCAGCACCATGTCGTGCTGGATCAGCAGTTCGAACACCTCCTGCAGGGCGAAGCGGACACGGTAGATGGTCTCCGGCTCCGCCGCCCAGATCTGGCCCTGCTCGGTCAGCACCTCGGACAGCCGCTCCGGCGCGAGCTGCGACAGGTCGAGGCGCACCCGGCTGCGCTTGGCGGTGCCGATGCGCAGGACGCCGTTCAGCGCCACCACCAGCACCACCGCCACGGTCAGCGGCGACCCGACCCAGGGCTGCATCCAGCGCGGCAGCAGGTTGAAGAACTGCGGATCGACCAGCCGGGCCAGCCCGAAGGCCAGCGCGATCCCCAGCACGAAGATCTTCCGCGAATCGAGCATGCGGGAGCTGATGACCTGCACGCCGTTCATCACCAGGAAGCAGCCGCTGGTCATCAGCGCCGCCCCGATCACCGGCGGCGGCATGATCAGCAGGGCCGTCGCCACCTTCGGCGAGAAGGACAGCGCGATCAGCAGGGCGCCGACCCCGAAGCCGATATAGCGGCTGGTCGCCCCCGTCGCCGCCGACAGCCCGACCGCGCCGGAGGTCGCCGCCTGCCCGACGCCGCCCAGCAGGGCCGCCAGCAGGTTGGACAGCCCGTCGGCGAAGATGCCGCGGCCGATGTTCGCCATGTCCGGCCGCTTCCACTCGGCGTCGTTGGCCTTCTGCGCCGCGGTCACCGCCCCGACCGAGTTCAGCGCCATGGCGAGCCCGGTGATGAGGAAGGGCAGCATCAGCTCGGCATCGAAGGCGAGGCCCCAGCCGCCCGGCACCGGCACCTCGAAGGGGTCGGCGGCGGCCAGCGTCCGCAGGTCGGCCTCCGAAATCCAGCCCTCCGCCAGGCCGAGCCCGTAGCCCAGCGCCACCCCGATCAGCGAGCAGTAGAGGCGCAGCGTCCGGCCGCCCCAGACGTTCAGCCCGACGATGATCGCCAGCACGGGCAGGCCCAGCGCCGCATAGTGGGCATATTCGCCCTGGGCCCCGCCCATCCCCAGGAGCTGGCGGACCGCCAGGATCATCACCGTCAGGCCGATCATGAAGACGACGAAGCCGGCAATCTCCGTCGGGAACAGCGGGCGCAGCCGGTGGATCACCCGCGACAGCGCCATCGCCACCAGCCCGGCGAAGGCGCTCATGCCGAACAGCAGCGGCAGCCCGCCCTGCTGCAGCGCCACCGCGGCGGGCGGCAGCAGGATGGTGGTGGTGGTCGCCGGCACCATGTAGCCGGAGCCGACGCCGCCCCGCCCCAGGCATTGCAGGATGGTGGCGATCCCGCCGGCGACCATGGTCAGGCTGACCAGCCGGCTGCCCGCCTCCGCATCGAGATGCGCCATCCGCGCGATCGTCACCGCCACCACCAGGAAGATGGTGACGAGGGCGAAATGCTGAAGCGACAGGAGGAGAAGGGGGAGGGGAGGGGGACGCTCGTCCACCCAATAGGCCAACTCGGTCGGTCGCTTCGCCATGGCGCTCGTGCTGCGGGTCCGGGGTACCCCGCACGATAGGCGGTCGCCCGCGGGCTGCCAAGGTGCCGCAGCCCGCGCAGGCGGTTAAATTTTAGCTTTATTGCGCCGTCCAGCCGCCATCCATGGCGAGCGCCGCGCCGCGCATGTTCGACGCCGCGTCGGAGCAGAGGAAGACGGCCAGCGCGCCGAGCTGGTCGGGCGTCACGAAGGACTTGGAGGGCTGCTTCTCGCCCACCAGTTCGCGCGCCGCCTCGTCGACGCCGACGCCGCGGGCGGCGGCCAGCGCGTCGATCTGCTTCTGCACCAGCGGGGTCAGCACCCAGCCGGGGCAGATGGCGTTGCAGGTGACACCGGTCTCCGCCGTCTCCAGCGCCGTGACCTTGGTCAGGCCGATGACGCCATGCTTGGCCGCGACATAGGCCGACTTGTTCACCGAGGCGACGAGGCCGTGGACCGACGCGATGTTGATGATCCGGCCCCAGCCGCGCTCCTTCATGCCGGGCAGGGCGGCGGAGATGCCGTGGAAGACCGCCGACAGGTTGATGGCGATCACGGCGTCCCAGCGCTCCGCCGGGAAGGCGTCGACCGGGGCGACATGCTGGATGCCGGCGTTGTTGACCAGGATGTCGACCTTGCCCAGCTCGCGGCCGGCGGTGGCGATCAGGTCGGCGATCTGGTCCGGCTTGCTCATGTCGGCGCCGTGATAGCCGACGCGCACGCCGAATTCGGCGGACAGGCCGTCCTGCAGGGCCTTGATCTCCGCCGGGTCGCCGAAGCCGTTCAGCATCAGGTCGGCGCCTTCCGCCGCCAGCGCCCGCGCGATGCCAAGCCCGATGCCGCTCGTGGACCCGGTGACGACGGCGGATTTTCCTTTCAGACTCATGTGCTCAAACCTTCCAGCGGCATGGTGGGAACGTCCCCGGCGACGATCAGCTCGGCGCCGGTGTTGGCGAGGACCTGCGCCACGGTCACCCCCGGCGCGGTTTCCTTCAGGACCAGCCCGCGCCCGGTCGGCTGGATCACCGCGAGATCGGTGACGACCAGATCGACCCGGCGGACCGAGGTGACGGGCAGGCTGCAGCGCTTCACGATCTTGGACTCGCCCCGGGCGCTGTGCTGCATGGCGACGATGACCTTGCGCGCGCCGCTGACCAGATCCATGGCACCGCCCATTCCGGGAACCATCTTGCCCGGGACCATCCAGTTGGCAAGCCGTCCCTCCTCGTCCACCTGCAGGCCGCCCAGCACGGTGACGTCCAGATGCCCGCCGCGGATCAGCCCGAAGGACAGGGCGCTGTCGAAGGCCGCCGCCCCCGGCATGGCGCCGATCGGCATGCCGCCGGCATCGGTCAGGTCGCGGTTCTCCGCCCCCGCCACCGGGCCGGCCATGCCGACGATGCCGTTCTCCGACTGCAGGAAGATGTTGCGGCCGGCCGGGATGTAGCGGGCGACCAGGGTGGGCAGGCCGATGCCCAGGTTGACGAGGTCGCCGTCCCGCAGCTCCAGCGCGACGCGGCGGGCGATCAGGGTCTTCTCATCCATGGCGCTGCCTCCTGTCGCGTCAGTGCTGCGGGTGGTGCGGATGGCGGGCGGTCACCAGATGGTCGACCAGCACCGAGGGCGTCATCACCGCGTCGGGCGGGATGCAGCCGACCGGCACGATGTCGTCGGCCTCGGCGATCACCGTCTCGGCGGCCAGCGCCATGATCGGGTTGAAGTTCCGCGCGGTCAGCGCATAGGTCAGGTTGCCGTAGAGGTCGGCCTGCTTGGCCGCGATCAGCGCGAAGTCGGCCCGGATCGGCAGATCCAGCAGGTAGGAGCGTCCGTCGATCTCCAGCGTGCGCTTGCCCTCCTCGACCACCGTGCCGACGCCGGTCGGGGTCAGCACGCCGCCCAGACCGACGCCGCCGGCCCGGATCCGCTCGGCCAGCGTCCCCTGCGGGACCAGCTCCACCTCGATCTCGCCGGCGATCATCTGGCGCTGGGTCTCGGCGTTGAGGCCGATGTGGCTGGTCACCACCCTGCGCACCAGCCGCTCGACCACCAGCTTGCCCAACCCCTGGGACGGGCGGGCGGTGTCGTTGGCGATGATCGTCAGCTCGCGCTTGCCCTGGCGGATCAGCTCGTCCACCAGCCGGTTGGGACCACCGACGGCCATGAAGCCGCCGATGAGGAGCGAGGCTCCGTCGGGGATGCGCTCGACGGCGTCTTCCAGGGCGATCAGCTTGTTCATCTCGGACGGTTCCAGGCGGGAGAGGCAGACCGGGCGCCCATGATGGCATAGGCAACAGTCCGCTTGGCAATCATTGTGCCAGCTCCCGCCCGCGACCGAAAAGCGCGGGTTTCCGGGCCCGGGCGCGAAACCCGGTACCGGCCGCCTGTCCGCCGCCGCAGACAGCAGGCCCCCGCCCTGTCTTCCTCGGCGGACAGGGCAGGGAGCGACGGCCCCGTCAGAAGGCGGCCTGGGTGCCGCCGGTGAAGACGCCGGGGGAACCGGCCGGCTTCTGCAGGGCGTCGAGCAGGCGCAGCACCTCCTTCGAGGCGTCCTCGACCCGGGCGATCTCCTCCATGGCCTGTTCCGTGCGGCCGGTGTTGAAGGCATCGACCGCCGCCTTGCCATGGGCATGGACGCGCCGGTGCGGTTCCTCGAGCGCAGCGAAGGCGGAGTGCTGGCGGTATTGCAGGGAGCCCGGCCCGTAATACCACTTGCCGAGGCGGCAGGCCTCGTGGCTGGCGAGGTCGGCGGAGTTCAGCGTCTCCAGCCCGGCCACCATGTCGGCCAGACGCTTCTTCCAGATGACGTGGTCGACCTTGGCGATCTTCAGGATCTTGTGCTGGATGTCCTGTTCCATCAGCTGCTTGAGCTGGCTGGCCAGCAGTCCCTCGACGCTCTTGGTCGCCTCGACGCTGCGCAGGATGGCGCGGCTGTTGACGGCGCTGCGGTCGGCGATGCGCACCACCCCGGCCGACACGTCGTTCGCCGCCGCGGTCTGCTGGGTCAGGATGCTGGAGATCTCGGCCATGCGCTGGGTGGTGGCGTCGATGGCGTGCGCCACCTCGGCCATATGATCGGTCACCTCGCGCATCGCCTCCTGCCCGGCGGACACCGCGCGGGTGCCGTCGTCCATGGCGCCGATGATCGTCACCATCTCGTGCTTCAGCGAATCGATACGGGTGCGGATGTCCTCTGTCGCCTTGGCGGTCTGGTTGGACAGGGTCTTGACCTCGCTGGCGACGACGGCGAAGCCCTTGCCGGCCTCTCCCGCCCGCGCCGCCTCGATCGTCGCGTTCAGCGCCAGCAGGTTGGTCTGCTTGGCGATCGTCTCGATGGTGTCGACGATCTCGGCGATCCGCTCCGAGGCGGAGGCGAGTTCGCCAACCCGCCGGGCCGCTTGGGCGACGGCCTCGGCGATCGCATCCATCCGGCCGAGCGCCGCCTGCACCGTCTCGCGGCCGCGGGCGGTGGCGCCGTTGGTCTCGCGCGACAGGGCGACGACGTCGCGGGTGCGCTCCGCGATCTCCGACACGCCGGTGACGGTCTCCTCGGTGGCGGCGGCGATGCTCTGGGCGTCGCAATCCACCTCGTGGAGCTGGCTCGCCATCTGGGCGTTGGCGACGGAAGCGTCGTTGATGGCGATCGCCACGTCCACCGTACGGTCCATCAGCTCCGCCGCGAAGACCGGCGGAGCGCCGGCCGCGCCGGAGGCCGCCCCGGCGGCGTCGGAAGCGGACGCGGTGGAGCGCAGTTCCGCCACCCGCGCCAGCAGGGCCCGGATGCCGGCCGCCGCCCGGGACGGCCGCAGGCGGACCCAGCCGGGAACCCGCGAGGCCAGCTCCGCCGCGATCAGCCAGTCGAGCGCCCGCAGCCGCTCCCCGCCGACCCCCTTGGCCGCGAGCCCGGCCGAGATGCCGTCGAACCGGACGGCCAGCGCGGCGGCCGGCGCGCCCTGGAGCAGGTCGCGCCAGCAGGCGACGATGTCGGTCCTGAAACCGGCAAGCGCGTCGCGCTCGGCGCCGCCCGCCCCCGTGCAAGCAATCGCCGCGTCCACGGCGTCGGGAACGGCGGCTCCGAAGGCCGCGGCGAACTGGGGCAGTCCCGTCTCCCAAAGGGAGGATAAGGGATCGGGTCGGGTGGGCAGGGTGGTTGGCATGATGGTCTCTCGCTCCCATGAGAGGGGTTGGCTGGCCTGGACTTCCGGTTCCCTTGGGGATCCCCGCCATTGCCCGGCCAGCGTCTGCCGTTCGGCTTATTCATTTCATTTTTGTTATATACGACGGCATAGCACCACGGCCGTTGTGCCAACTTGCCGCACCCCCCTGCGAAAGGCGGACGGGTGCGTCACCGGATTCGGAGGAGACTGGGAACCACAACCGTCAACAAGGCGGGAGCGGGTGGTGTGCCGTTGAAGGTTGGACGCCCTGCCGGCGCTCACCCCCAGCGCCAGAACCCGTCGCCCTCCGCGAGGTAGG
Organism: Azospirillum thermophilum; assembly: GCF_003130795.1. Lineage (NCBI taxonomy): Bacteria > Pseudomonadati > Pseudomonadota > Alphaproteobacteria > Rhodospirillales > Azospirillaceae > Azospirillum > Azospirillum thermophilum. Next base: position 140,480 of record NZ_CP029358.1, on the reverse strand, counting down.
AGCGGCTGAGCACCATCTTGTGGACCTCCGACGCGCCGTCCACCAGCTTGGCCTGGCGGGCATAGCGGTAGATCCACTCCAGCACCGTATCCTTGGAGTAGCCCCGCGCGCCGCAGAGCTGCACGGCGGTGTCCACCGCCTTGAACAGCGTGTCGGCAACCTGCACCTTGGCCATCGACACCTCCTTGCGGGCATAGCTGCCGTGGTCGAGCGCCCATGCCGCCTTCATGGTCAGCAGCCGGCCGATCTCGATCTGCATCGCCGCCTCGCCCAGCAGCCACTGCACCCCCTCATGCTCGGCCAGCGTGCTGCCGAAGCTCTCGCGCTCCTTGACGTAGGCACCGGCGATCTCCAGGCAGCGCTTGGCGAGCCCGGTCCAGCGCATGCAGTGGGTCAGCCGCGCCGGCCCCAGGCGGATCTGCGTCGCCTTCAGCCCGTCGCCGATGCTCATCAGCACATCCTCGTCCGCGATCTCCAGACCGTCGAAGATCAGCTCGCAATGGCCGCCATGCTCCTCCGGCCCCATGATCGGAATGCGCCGCTCGATGCGCCAGCCCGGCTGGTCGCGGTCGAACAGGAAGGCGCTCAGACCCTTGCGCGGGTCGTCGGAGGTGCGGGCGATCAGGATGAAGTGCTGCGCCTCGCCGGCGCCGGTGATGAACCACTTGTGCCCGGTGACCACCCAACGGTCGCCCCGGCGCTCCGCCCGCGTGCGCATCATCGACGGGTCGGAGCCGCCGCCGGGATGCGGCTCGGTCATCGCGAAGGCGCTGCGCACCCGCCCCTCGGCGATCGGGCGCAGCCAGCGTTCCTTCTGGGCCGGCGTGGCGACCTGGCTCAGCAACCGCATGTTCCCGTCGTCGGGAGCGGCGGCGTTGAAGCAGACCGGCCCGAAGATCGAGCGGTTCATCTCCTCGTAGCAGGCGGCGAGCCCGACCATCGGCAGCCCCTGGCCGCCCCACTCGCGGGGAAGCTGCAGCGCCCACAGCCCGGCGGCCTTCGCCTTGGCGCGCAGCCGCTCCAGCGGCTCCGCGGCGATGTTCTCATGCTCGTCCCAGTTCGCCCGGTCGCCCTCCACCGGGAGGATCTCCTCCTCGACGAAGGCGCGGACGCGGCGGCGGTGGTCGTCCAGCTCGGGCGGCAGCGTGAAGTCCATGGGGCTCTTGTCCTCGGTCGGGGAGAGGGGGCGGCGGGCGCTCAGAGGGAGGAGACGAGGTGGCCGCCGTCCACGGCGATCACGGAACCCGTCATGTAGGAGCCGGCGTCGGAGCACAGCAGCAGCAGCGGGCCGTCCAGCTCCTCCAGCCGGCCGAGCCGGCGCTGCGGAATCCGCCGGACCAGCGCCCGTCCTGCATCGGTGGCGAAGAAGTCGCGGTTCAGTTCGGTTTCGAGATAGCCGGGGCAGAGCGCGTTGACCCGGATGCCGTGGCGGGCCAGTTCCAGCGCCATCGCCCTGGTCAACTGCACCAGCCCGGCCTTGGACGCCGCGTAGGGCGCGACCTGTCCGGCGACCCGCAGTCCGAGGATGGAGGCGATGTTGACGATGGAGCCGCCGGTCCGGCCGGTTCCGTCCGCTGCACCGTCGCGCATGTGCCGGGCGACTTCGCGGGCCACGCGGGCGCAGCCGGTCAGGTTGGTGGCGATGACGCGGTCCCACTCCTCCTCCTCCAGGTCGAGGAAGGGGGTGGTGGCGGTGACGCCGGCATTGTTGACCAGGACGTCGATGCCGCCCAGCGCCTCGGCCGCCTCGGCCACCGCGCGGGCGACGGAGGCGGGATCGGTGACGTCCATCGCCAGGACGACGGCACTGCCGCCCGCGGCCTCGACCGCGGCGCGGGTTTCCTCCAGCGCCTCCCTGCGCCGGGCGGCGAGCGCCACCCGCGCCCCGGCCGCGGCCAGAACCTGCGCGAAATGACGGCCGAGCCCGCTGGAGGCGCCGGTCACGAGCGCGCTGCGCCCGGCCAGGGTCATGGTGACGCTCATGCTTCCTCCCACCGGTTCGCTGGCACGGTCAATTTCCGAGCGAACGCTCGTTTTATAGAGCGGACCGCCCGCCGCCGCAATGCTGACGACACAGATTATAGATCGAACCCGCATCATGCGAATATGGTGAAGAAAAAGTTGCCGTCCTTCGCCGAATCTCCCATTGCTGACAGCAACAGGAAGCAGTGCAACAAATAGCTGCGGGACAGGACGGGCTGGAACTTTGGTCGGAACGGCGGGGGAAGTTGCTCATCCGCGAATGGCCTTCATAAGGAGAAAATTAACGCCCGAGTGCGACCATTTCTCGAATCGTGGACATCGCAGAAGCATTCCATGATGACCCGCACCAGCAGTCATAGATACTTCGGCCAGGATTCGGACGACACACGTCGTCTTAATGTACTTGGCTTGCTTTCTATCGCCCTGGTGGTGATCAGCATCGCCTTCGGGCTGTTCATCGTCCTGGAATCGACGCGGCGGATCGACACCGCCTCGGCCGAGCGGACGCGGGCGGAGGTCGACGAGGCGCTGGGCGAGCTGACCCGGGCCATGGCGAAGAAGGCCGAGGAATACAGCCTGTGGAACGACGCGGTCGACAACATCGTCGTCCGTTTCGACAGCAACTGGGTCAATGCCAATGTCGGTCCCTATGCGGAGCGGCTGTGGGGCCTCGACCGCTCCTATGCGTGGGCGGGCAACGACACCCTCGTCTATGCCTCGCAGAACGGCGCCCTGCGCACCGACCTGGGAGAGGCCGCGCGCGAGAACGCGGAGCTGATGGCGCTCGTCGCCCTGGCACGCGCACGGCGGGACGCCTTCGGCGGGCTGATCCGGATCGGGCGGACCCTCTTCATCTTCGGCGCGCGCATCATCGAGTATGAGGAGGGCCGTGCGCCGCTCCCGCCCAACCCCGACCGGCCGGTGCAGGTGTTTCTCGTGTCGCTCGACAAGGAGCTGACCAAGGTCGCCGGTTCGCGCCGCATCGGCGACCTGCGCTTCGTTGCCGGCGGCGAGGACGAGCGGAAGAGGTTGGAGGCGGGCAGGGGGGCCGCGGGACTGTCGGCGCCGGACCATCTCGCGGCGCTGCCGCTGCGCGACATGGCTGGGCAGCCGCTCGGCCATCTCACCTGGACGCCCGAACAGCCCGGCCGGACGCTGGTCCGGGATACCGCCCCCTACGGCGCGGTCTTCGTCCTGGCGCTGGCCGCCCTGTTCCTGACGATGCTGCGCGTGCTGCTGGACCTCAAGCGGCAGGAGCCCCTGCGCCTCAGCGAGGCGCGGCTGGCCCAGGCGCAGCGCGTCGCCCGGCTGGCCTACACGGTCCACCTGCCGGAGGACGAGCTGGAGGTTTCGGAGAATCTCGGCGACATTCTCGGCCTTCCGGCCGGCGCCAGCCCGACGACCGCCGGCACGTTCCTCGACCGCGTCACCCCCCGGCACCGCGCCGAGGTGCAGGAGGCCTACCGCCAGTCCTGGGCCGAGAACAGGCGCTTCGAGATCGAGTTCGCCGTGACGGCCTGGGACGGCCGCACCCTCTACCTGAAGGAGGTCGGCCAGCCTTTCCACGATGCCGGCGGCCTCGTGCTCGGCCTCATCACGGCGATCCAGGACGTCACCGAGCGCAAGCAGGCGGAGGAGCTGATCCGCCATCAGGCGACCTACGACGCCCTGACCGACCTGCCCAACCGCACCCTGTTCTACGACCGCCTGCAGCAGGCGATCCGCCGGGCGGTGCGCTGTCACCAGCGCATGGCCCTGCTGTTCCTCGACCTCGACCGCTTCAAGTGGGTGAACGACAGCTTCGGCCACCGGATCGGCGACCTGCTGCTGCGCGAGGCGGCGCACCGCATGGCCTCCTGCATCCGGGATTCGGAAACGGTGGCGCGCATCGGCGGCGACGAGTTCACCGTCATCCTGTCGGAGATCAGGGACGATGCGGAGGTCGAGGCCGTCGCCCGCCGCCTGCTCGAGCATCTGGAGGAGCCGTTCCTCATCGCCGGCCAGACGCTGCACATCTCCGCCAGCATCGGCATCACCTTCGCGCCGGACCATGGGACCGACCTTCAGCAGCTCGTGAAGAACGCGGACATGGCGATGTACCAGGCCAAGCGCCAGGGCCGCGGCGGCTGGCGCTTCTATTCCCCGGAATTCGATGCCGGCTCCCTCGCCTCCTGACCCCGGGCTATTGTTTCCATAATTCAACTTATCCCGCGCGTGTCCGCCACCGGCGGGACCCGCCCCGCTGCGCCAGGCAGGCGGGTCCCGATGGCGGGCATGGCGCCGGCTAAAGGATCAGCGCCTTTTCCCGCTGCACGGTGCCGGACAGGCGCCCGGTGGCCTGCTGCCCGAGCGCGCCGCGCAGCTTCGGGAAATCCACCTCTTCTTCCTGGCGGACATGTCCGGCGATCAGCGTCTTCAACGCGCTCAGGCGGCTGCGCCAGGCGGGGTCGTCCTTCGGCATCTGTTCCAGCGCGAACAGGTGCATCTTCATGTCGGCATGCTCGCCGTAGAGGCGGCGCGTGTCGCCCTCCTCGTGGGCCCGGTCGTGGAGCAGCGGATAGACCACGTCCTCCTCCGCCAGGGCATGGGCGGCGAGCCGGCGCTTCAGCCGCAGCAGGAGCTGGGTGCGCCGGAAGGTCTCGTCCGGCCGGGTCCGCTCCATCTCGGTGAGCAGGGCCATGATATGCCGATGGTCGTCGGCCAGCGCCTCGAACGGATCGCGCCCGGTCGCGCTCCCGGCAGCCTGCGCCAGCAGCGGCGGCAGCACCCGGCTGGCGATCACCGCGACGACGGCACCCCCGGCGAACGCCGCCAGGCTGCCGGCGGAAAACAGACCGCGTCCTCTCCTCCTCTGCATGGTGCCCGTGCCTCCTGATGTCGTGGAATCCTCAATCCTCCCAACAGCGCGCGCGCCGCACCGTTGCGGACCCCGTCCCGGCACCGGAACTTCCTGTGCCGCCTGCGGTTGGGATTCTTGCACCGACACTTCGACCGTAACCGCCATGAGCCAATTCCACAGATCCGGACCGGAACGTCCGGCATCGCACCGGGCGACCGAAGCCGGGACGGCGGCGCAGGCCGCGTCCCCTGCGACGCGGCGGCAGGAAGTCGCCATGTTCCTGCTGCTGGCCGTGGTGATCTGGCCGATCCTGTCCATCGCGGTGGTCGGCGGCTATGGCTTCTGTGTCTGGATGTACCAGCTCATCGCCGGGCCGCCGGGCCCGCCGCCGGTCTGACCGGCGGCGGAGGCCACCATGACCGGCGACGGCATCGACCTCGCGAGACGGCGATTCCTGCGCGGCGGCGCACGGCGCGGCCGGGAAGCGCGCGACCCGGCCCCCATCCGGCCACCCTGGTCGTCGCCCGAGCGCTTCGCCGCCCTGTGCACCCGCTGCGGCGCCTGCGGCGGGGCCTGCCCCGAAGGCATCCTGCAGCCGGGCGACGGCGGCTTCCCGGAGATCCGGTTCGGACATGGCGAATGCAGCTTCTGCGGCGCCTGCGCCGACGCCTGCCCTGCCCCGCTGTTCGACCGCACCGGGCACCCCTGGACGCTGACCGCCACGATCGGGGCGGACTGCCTGGGCAACCGGCGGATCGTCTGCCGGAGCTGCCGCGACGCCTGCCCCGAATCCGCCATCCGCATCGCGCCGGCCCCGGGCGGACTTGCCGACACCGCGGTGGACGCCGCCCTGTGCACCGGCTGCGGCGCCTGCGTGGCGCCCTGCCCGACCGGCGCCGTCGCCGTCCGCCCGGCTGCCGGCGCCATGACAGGAGACCGCGCATGACCGCACCGCCCACGCGCCCTGATACCGCTGCCGGCGAGCTGCACATCGCCTCGCTGCTCGTCCAGGTCCGGCCGGACCGGGAGGCGGCGGTGCGCACCGCCCTCGCAGCCATGCCCGGCACGGAGATCGCCCTGCAGGAGCGGGCGAAGATGGTGGTGACCCTGGAAGGTCCGGATGAAGGCTGGATCGCCGGACGCATGAGCGACATCCAGCATCTCGACGGGGTGCTGGCCGCCCTTCTCGTCTTCCACCATGCCGGACCGGCGGAAGCCGGCGCGATCTGAGGCGCGCCCGATCTCGCGCACCACGACAATGAAGAATGGGAGGACCTTGCGATGATGGATCGGCGGGACTTCATCAAGGCGCAGGCGGTGGCCGCGGCGGCGGCGGCCGGCGGGCTTTCCCTGCCGGCGGCGGCCCAGACCTCGATGATCGCCGGGGAGGATGCGCAGCTCAAATGGTCCAAGGCGCCCTGCCGCTTCTGCGGCACCGGCTGCGGCGTCATGGTGGCGGTGAAGGAGAACCGCGTCGTCGCCACCCACGGCGACATGCAGGCGGAGGTCAACCGCGGCCTGAACTGCGTGAAGGGCTATTTCCTGTCGAAGATCATGTACGGCGAGGACCGGCTGACCCGGCCGCTGCTGCGCATGAAGGACGGCAGATACGACAAGGAGGGCGAGTTCCAGCCCGTCACCTGGGACCAGGCCTTCGACGAGATGGCCCGCCAATGGAAGCGCGTGCTGAAGGAGAAGGGGCCGGAGGCGGTCGGCATGTTCGGCTCCGGCCAATGGACGATCTGGGAAGGCTATGCGGCGTCCAAGCTGATGCGCGCCGGCTTCCGCACCAACAACCTGGACCCCAACGCACGCCACTGCATGGCGTCCGCCGCCGTCGCCTTCATCCGGACCTTCGGCATGGACGAGCCGATGGGCTGCTACGACGACATCGAGGCGGCCGACGCCTTCGTGCTGTGGGGCTCCAACATGGCGGAGATGCACCCCATCCTGTGGACGCGCATCGCCGACCGGCGGCTCAGCCACGCCGGCGCCAAGGTCGCCGTGCTCTCCACCTTCGAGCACCGCAGCTTCGAGCTGGCCGACATTCCCATGCTGTTCGAGCCGGGGACCGACCTGGCGATCCTGAACTTCATCGCCAACCACATCATCCAGACCGGCCGGGTCAACACGGAGTTCATCGGGAAGCACTGCAACTTCCGCCTGGGCCAGAAGGACATCGGCTATGGCCTCAGGCCGGAGCATGTGCTGGAGGTGCGGGCCGCCAACGCCAAGGACCCCGCCGATTCCAAGCCGATCAGCTTCGAGGAGTTCGCCCGCTTCGTCAGCGACTATACGGTCGACAAGGCGGCGGAGCTCAGCAAGGTGCCGAAGGAGCGGCTGCTCGCCCTGGCCGAGCTCTACGCCGACCCGAAGACCAGGGTCATGTCGCTGTGGACCATGGGCTTCAACCAGCATGTGCGCGGCGTCTGGGCCAACCACATGGTCTACAACATCCACCTGCTGACCGGGAAAATCTCCGAGCCGGGCAACAGCCCCTTCTCGCTGACCGGCCAGCCCTCGGCCTGCGGCACGGCGCGCGAGGTCGGCACCTTCTCGCACCGGCTGCCCGCCGACATGCAGGTGGCGAACCCGATCCACCGCAGCCATGCCGAGGAGATCTGGAAGGTGCCGAAGGGCCTGCTGCCCGGCAAGGTCGGCTATCACGCCGTGCAGATGGACCGGATGCTGAAGGACGGCAAGCTCAACGCCTTCTGGATCATGGTCAACAACAACCTTCAGGCGGCGCCCAACACCGGGAACGAGACGTTCCCCGGCTACCGCAACCCCGCCAACTTCATCGTGGTGTCGGACGCCTATCCCACGGTGACGGCCTCGGCCGCCGACCTGATCCTGCCCGCCGCCATGTGGGTGGAGAAGGAGGGCGCCTACGGCAACGCCGAACGCCGCACGCATTTCTGGCATCAGCTCGTCACCGCGCCGGGCGAGGCACGCTCCGACCTCTGGCAGATCATGGAGTTCTCCAAGCGCTTCACCACCGACGAGGTGTGGCCGAAGGAGGTCCTCGACGCCAACCCCGGCTTCCGCGGCAAGTCGCTGTTCGACGTGCTCTACCGCAACGGACAGGTCGACCGGTTCCCCGTCGCGGAGCTCGACGCCGCCTACGAGAACCAGGAGTCCAAGGCCTTCGGCTTCTACGTGCAGAAGGGCCTGTTCGAGGAGTACGCCACCTTCGGGCGCGGCCACGGGCATGATCTGGCACCCTTCGACCAGTACCACCAGGTGCGCGGCCTGCGCTGGCCGGTGGTGGAGGGCAAGGAGACGCGCTGGCGCTACCGCGAGGGGCTCGACCCCTTCGTCCCGGCCGGCGAGGGGCTGCGCTTCTACGGCAATCCCGACGGCAAGGCCAACGTCTTCGCCTTCCCCTACGAACCGCCGGCGGAATCGCCCGACAAGGATTTCGACCTGTGGCTGGTGACGGGCCGCATGCTGGAGCACTGGCACAGCGGGTCCATGACCATGCGGGTGCCGGAGCTCTACAAGGCGGTGCCGATGGCGCTGGTCTACATGCATCCGGACGACGCGAAGGACCGCGGCCTGCGCCGCGGGTCGGAGGTACGGGTGGTGTCGCGCCGGGGCGAGATGCGCACCCGCGTGGAGACGCGCGGCCGCAACAGGCCGCCGCGCGGCGTGGTCTTCGTGCCCTGGTTCGACTCCGCCCGGCTGATCAACAAGTGCACGCTCGACGCCACCGACCCGATCAGCAAGCAGACCGACTTCAAGAAGTGCGCCGTCAGGATCGTCGCCGTCTGAGGAAGGAGCCGGACCCATGCGACTGCGTCATCTGGCCGTTCTGGCGGCCCTGCCCTGCCTCGTCCCGGCCCTGCTCTCCGCCCAGGGCACGCCGCGGATCGACTCGCCCTTTCGGCCGCCGGTGACCTTCACCGACGAGACCCCCGCGCCGCCGGTGCCGGCCGACGTCACCGACGACCGTCGGGTGGCCCGGAACTATCCCGAACAGCCGCCGGTCATCCCGCACAATGTCCGCGACTACCAGATCAACCTGAACACCAACCGCTGCCTGACCTGCCACAGCCGGCAGTACACCGAGGCGGTCCAGGCGCCGATGATCAGCATCACCCATTACGTCGACCGCGACGGCCAGACGCTGGGGGCGGTGTCGCCGCGGCGCTACTTCTGCATGCAGTGCCATGTGCCGCAGACGGTGGCGCAGCCGGTCGTGCCCAACGGCTTCAAGGACGTCGACAGCCTCATCAGCCGTCCGTCCGACGGGGGTGACCGGCGATGAGGCTCAGGCTCCCCACCCTCCTGCAACGGTGCTGGCACACCATCGCCAGCCCCAGCCGCTATCTCCCCCTCGGTTTCCTGACGCTCGGCGGCTTCGTGGCGGGCGTCATGTTCTGGGGCGGCTTCAACACCGTGCTGGAGGCGACCAATACGGAGAAATTCTGCGTGGGCTGCCACGAGATGCGCTCCAACGTCTACGAGGAGCTGAAGCAGACCATCCACTTCACCAACCGGTCGGGCGTACGGGCGACCTGCCCGGACTGCCACGTCCCGCATCAGTGGACCGACAAGATCGCCCGCAAGATGCAGGCCTCCAAGGAGGTCTGGGGCAAGATCTTCGGCACCATCGACACGCGCGACAAGTTCCTCGACAAGCGGCGGGAGCTGGCCGAGCACGAGTGGTCGCGGCTGAAGGCCAACAACTCGCTGGAATGCCGCAACTGCCACAGTGCGGAGTCCATGGACATCACGAAGCAGGGTGCGCGCGCCGCCCGCATCCACCAGCAGTTCCTCTTCACCGGGCAGCGCACCTGCATCGACTGCCACAAGGGCATCGCTCACCAGCTTCCCGACATGAACGGCGTTCCGCCGGGCTGGAGCGAGACGGCGGCCCGGTAGGGAGGCCGGAAGATGCGGCACAATGCCGCACAAAGACGGGATATGGAAATTTGGCGGATTAATGACAAATGGATGCTATTCAGTGTCTTTACCGTTCCGTCCCAACAACGAAACCCGGGCGCGATGCAGCACATGGCCGCTCTCTCATCCGACACCCGTCCGCAGGACGACGCCTGGGTCGCCATGGGTGGCGGACTGGCGGAGCGGCTGGGCGCCCTGCACCAGGAGATCCGCGGCATTCCCGGCCTGGAGGCGGTGGACCGCATCTCCGTCGCCGTCCATGATGCCGGCACGGACCAGCTCCGCACCTTCCTGGAGGCCAATGCCGGACCGCGGCCGTTCGACCGCGTCAGCGACAGGCTGCAGCATCATGCCGCCCTGCTCCATGTCGCGCGGACGGGGGAGCCCTGGGTGGACAACGCCATCGCCGGTCCGGAGCGCAGCGACGGTCCCGGGGCGCAGCTCCTGCTGCACGGCTTCCGCTCGCGCTACGTGGTGCGCATCCACCGCGGCACCACGCTGTACGGGCTGCTGTTCTTCAACTCGCGCCGCGCCGGCTACTTCACGGATGCCGTGATCGCCGCGCTGACGCCCTTCCGGCGGCTGATCGACGTCCTGGTGACGAGCGAGCTGACCAGCCAGCGCGCCATGCTGGCGGCGGTGCGCACCGCGCTCCAGGTCAGCCAGTACCGCGACGAGGAGACCGGCGCCCATCTCGACCGCATGAGCCACTATGCCGAACTGATCGCCCAGCGCGTCGCCCTGCAGCGCGGCCTGTCGGACGAATATGTCGAATACGTCTTCCAGTATGCGCCGCTGCACGACGTGGGAAAGGTGGCGATCCCCGACAACATCCTGCTGAAGCCGGGACGGCTGGAGCCGGCGGAGCTGGAGATCATGCGGGGCCATGTCGCCAAGGGCGTGGAAATCATCGACGCCATGGTGCGCGACCACGGGCTGGAGGCCCTGCCGCTGCGCAGCGTGCTGCGCAACGTCGTCGGCTGCCACCACGAATGCTATGACGGCAGCGGCTATCCGCGGGGGCTCGCCGGCGAGGACATCCCGCTGGAGGGCCGCATCGTCATGGTCGCCGACGTGTTCGACGCCCTGACCTCCAGGCGCCCCTACAAGGAAGCCTGGAGCAACGAGGAGGCGACCGCCTTCCTGCGCGAGCATGCCGGCCGGAAGTTCGACCCGGCCTGCGTCGAGGCGCTGCTGGCCGATCCGCAGGCGATCCTGGACATCCAGCGCCAGTTCCACGACGCCCCGGCGGCATAGCCGGCGGGCGCCGTCACGGCTGTTCCAGCGGCAGCGGCGTGCGGTCCTTGACCGTACGGATGACGAAGTTGCTGCGGACGTCCTTGACCATCGGCAGCGTCAGCAGCGTGCCGAGCAGGAACCGCTCGTAGCTCGGCAGGTCGGCGACGACGACCTCCAGCAGGAAGTCGGCCTCGCCGGAGATCAGATGGCAGGACACGACCTCCGGCATCGCCCGGAAGGCCTGCTGGATGGCGGTCGCGCTGTCGTCGCGGTGGCCGTCCACCTTCACCCCGACCATCACCGTCAGGCCCAGCCCGATCCGCGTCCGGTCGAGGTCGGCGCGATAGCCGCGGATCACCCCGCCCTGCTCCAGCGCCCGCACCCGCCGCAGGCAGGGCGTGGCCGACAGGCCGATGCGATCCGCCAGTTCCGTGTTCGGCAGGCGGCCCTCCATCTGCAGCTCCCGCAGGATGCGGCGGTCGAACTCATCCATCGATTTGAGCATGGATCACTCCGGAGGGCGGGCTCTTTGGTGGAATCGTCCCATTCCCTGGCAGGTCCCGGCAATCTTCGCAAGGACACGCTCGCCCCTCCGGGTGCATCGTCGCGGATATCCGGACATGATCGGCACCGGGCTGCCACAGGCATCCGGAAAGGGAGGACAGCCATGACCCTGCGAATGGATTGCGACGCCGCAATTTCGGCACTGGAAGAGTACGCGGCCGACGCGCTGGAGCGGCGCGTCCCGGTCATCCGCCAGACGCCGATGGCCGATCTCGCCCGTACGCTCGACCTCGACCGGCTGATCGCGGAGGGCGGGCTGCGGGACGAGGCGCTGCGCCGGTTCCTCGCCGCCTATCTCGGTTCGTCGACGCGACTGCACCATCCCGGCTACATGGCGCATCAGGTCGCCGTGCCCCACCCGGCCGGCGCCGTCGCCGCACTGGTCGACGCCTTCACCAACAACGCCATGGCCATCTACGAGATGGGTCCCGCCGCCGCCACGGTCGAGCAGGCGGTCCTCAACTGGATGCTGCGCAAGGTTGGCTGGCGGCCGGCCCCGATGCCCGGTTCCGGGGAGCCGGCCGACCACCATGGCGGCGGCGTCCTGACCCATGGCGGCTCGCTCGCCAACCTGACCGCCCTGTCGGCCGCCCGTGCCCGCGTGGCGCCGGAGGCCTGGCGGGACGGCACGCCGGGCAATCTGGTGATCGTCGCCCCGGCCGGCTGCCACTATTCCATCGCCAGGGCCGCCGGCATCCTCGGACTCGGCCAGAGGGCGGTGCGGAGCGCCCCGACCGATGCGGACGGCCGCCTCGACCCGGCCCGCCTGCCGGACCTCATCGACGGCCTGCGGCGGAGCGGATCGGAGATCCTGGCCGTGGTCGCCAACGCCTGCGCCACCGCCGCCGGTCTCTACGACCCGATCCGTGCCGTCGCGGCCGTCTGCCGGGACCGCGGGGTCTGGCTGCATGTCGACGGCGCGCACGGCGCGTCGGCCCTGCTGTCCGAGCGGCAGCGCGGCCGGCTCGACGGGGTCGAACTGGCCGACTCCCTGGTGTGGGATGCCCACAAGATGCTGCGGACCCCGACGCTCTGCGCCGCCGTCCTGGTGCGCGACCACCGGACCCTCGACGGGGCGTTCCAGGAGGAGGCGAGCTACCTGTTCCACGAGAAGGAGCAGCCCGGCTTCGACTTCATCCACCGCACCGTCGAATGCACCAAGGCGGCTCTGGGGCTTCGGCTGTTCTTCTCGCTGGCCGCGGACGGGGAGCGCGCGGCGGCGGCCTTCATCGACCGCCAGACGGCGCTGGCGCGGGAGGCCGCGGCGATCCTCCGCTCCCGCCCGGGCTTCGAACTGGCGGTGGACCCGGAATCCAACATCGTCTGCTTCCGCGTCCAGGGCGACGACGCGCTGCAGCTCGACCTGCGCAGGCGCCTGACCGAGGCCGGGCGGCACTACATCTCCACGACGGAGTTCCGCGGCCGGCGCTGGCTGCGGCTGGCCCTGATGAACCCGGCGACCGGGCCGGCGGACATCCTGAGCCTCGCCGAGGCGGTAGAGGCGTGTCTGGCGGCCTAAGCAGGTTTCTCCAGATCGGACCACGCATGGCCCGGCCGGAGAAACCTGCAAACCCAAGGATCCGCAGGTTCTCCGAGCCCGCCCATGTGTGGGCGGAGGTCGGAAAACCTGCCTAGCCGAGCAGCGCCGTCACCTCCGCCAGGGTCGGGGCGGACTCCGCCGCGCCCGGACGGGTGGTGGCGAGCGCCCCGCAGGCGGCGGCGAAGCGCACGGCCTCGCCCAGCCCGTCGCCGCGGCGAGCGCGAAGGCGAGGCCGCCGTTGAAGCAGTCGCCGGCCGCCACCGTGTCGATCGCCGTCACCGGGAAGGGCGGCACGAACCCCTGCTCGCCGGGGCCGCGGAAACAGACGCCCTTCGCTCCCATCTTGACGATGGCGATGGACAGGCCGCGCTCCGTCAGCCGCCCGGCGGCGGCGGCGGCCTCCTCCGGTGTCGACGGGCGCAGGCCGACCAGCGCTTCGGTCTCCGTCTCGTTCGGCGTCATGGCGTCCACCGCGCGGAACACCTCGTCCGGCAGGCCGCCGCGCGGGGCCGGGGCGGGGTCGAGGATCACCCGCCCCCCGCCGGCCCGCACCGCCGCCGCCGCGGCCAGGGCGGCCGGCATCGGCACCTCCAGCTGCAGGAGCAGCACGGCGGCACTGCCCAGCAGGGCGGCGTTGCGCGCCGCGTCGTCCCCGCTCACCGCCATGTTGGCGCCGCCGATCACGGTGATGCAGTTCTCGCCCGAGGACTCGACGCCGATGACCGCGATGCCGGTCGCCGCCGCCGGGTCGCTCAGCAGGTGGCCGGTCCGCACGCCGAACCCGGCCAGGCGGCTGCGCGCCATCTCGCCGAAGGCGTCGCCGCCGGTCCGCCCGACCATCTCGACCAGCCCGCCGAGCCGCGAGGCGGCGGAGGCCTGGTTGGCCCCCTTGCCGCCCAGCCCCATGGCATAGCGCGAGCCGTGCACCGTCTCGCCGGGGCGGGGAAGCCGCTCGCTGTAGGCGCAGACGTCGATGTTGACGCTGCCGAAGACGACGATGGGCCGCGCCGCGGCCGGGATGGGGGAAGCGGTGGTCATGGGTGCCTCGCGGAAGGCCAGCCGACCGAATCGCGCAGGACGAGGTCGGGTGGCAGGGACAGCAGGTCCGGCAGGGGCCGGCCCTCCTCCAGGTGGTCGATCAGCAGCTCCGCCGCGCGGGCGCCCAGCAGGGCCGCCGACTGGCGCACGGTCGAAAGCGGCGGGGTGAGGTAGGCGGCCAGCTCGATGTCGTCATAGCCCAGCACCGACAGTGATCCCGGGACGGACAGGCCGCGCTCGGCCGCGGCACGCAGCACGCCGACCGCCATCAGGTCGTTGAAGGCGAAGACCGCATCGGGCGGCAGGTCGTCGTCGAGCAGCGACACCGCCGCGGCGTAGCCGCCGGCGATGGTCAGGTCGGATTCGCGCAGCAGGGCGGGATCGAGCGCCATGCGCGCTTCGCCCAGCCCTTCGGCGAAGCCGATCAGCCGCGCGCGGGACCGCGGGTGGCGTGCCGGCCCGGTGATGCAGGCGATGCGGCGGAAGCCGCGCCCGGCCAGCAGCCGGGCGGCGAGCAGCCCGCCCCTGGCGGAATCGTCGGCCACCGCGCAGGCGCCCGGCCGCGGGTCGGTGTCGAGCAGCAGCAGCGGCAGCGACGGCGCCCGCGCCTGCACCGTGTCGAGAAAGCCGAGGTCGGCGTCGGTGGTCATCACCACCAGCCCGTCGATGCGGCGGTTGTGCAGCGCGTCGAAGGCGCGGAGCTGCCGTTCGGGCTCGTCGTCGCTGTTGCACAGGATCAGGCTGTAGCCGCGCTCGGAGATCGCCGTCTCCAGCCCGTGGATGACCTGCGCGAAGAAGGGGTTGGAGCTGGCGGTGACGATCATGCCCAGCGTGCGGGTGCGGCTGCCCTTCAGCGCGCGGGCGATGCCGTTGGGGGCATAGCCCAGCCGCTCGATGGCGTCGCGCACCAGCCGCTCGGTCTCCGGCGCCACGAAGCGGGTGGCGTTGATGACGTGGGAGACGGTGCTCACCGACACGCCGGCCTCGCGGGCCACATCCCTGATCGTCACCATGGCGGCTGCTCCGGCAGGACAGAGGGGGACCGCCCGGCGCCACGGGACGCGGCGCCGGGCGGCGGACGCGAAGCTTACTTCGTCACCACCTTCAGTTCGACCGGGGTGAAGGCCGGGACCTTCTCGCCCTTCAGCACCTTGTCGGCGGTCTCGACGCCCTTCTCGCCGATCAGGCCGGCCTGCTGGGCGACCGAGGCGGCGAGCGCGCCGGCCTTCACGGCGGCGACGCCCTCGTCGGTGCCGTCGAAGCCGACCACCGGGATCTTGCGGCCGGAGGCCTGGATCGCCTTGGCGGCACCCAGCGCCATCTCGTCATTGTGGGCGAACACCGCGTCGATCTTCGGCTGGGCCTGGAGGATGTTCTCCATGACGTTCAGCGCCTTGGTGCGGTCGAAGTCGGCCGGCTGGCTCGCCACCACCTTCAGGCCCGACGCCTTGTCCACCACATCGTGGAAGCCCTTGCCGCGGTCGCGGGCGGCCGACGCCCCCGGCAGTCCCTGCAGCTCCACCACCGCACCCTGGCCCTTCAGCATGTCGACGACGAGCTGGCCGGCCATCCGGCCGCCGGCCACGTTGTCGGAGGCGATGTGCGACACCACCTCGCCGCCGCTGGCCGAGCGGTCGAGCGTCACCACCGGGATCTTGGCGCGGTTGGCGGCCCGCACGGCCGAGCGCACCGCGTCGGAATCCGTCGGGTTGACCAGCAGCAGCTTGACCTTCTTGTTCACCACGTCCTCGACGTTGGCCAGCTCCTTGGCCGGGTCGTTCTGGGAATCGAGGACCAGCAGGGTGTAGCCCAGCGCCTTCGCCTTGGTCTCCGCCCCGGTCTTCAGCGTGACGAAGAACGGGTTGTTGAGGGTGGAGACGACGAGCGCGATGGTGTCCGCGGCCTGGGCGTTGGCCGTCGCCATCAGGGCGGTGGCCGCGACGGCGGCCGCAGTCAGGAACTTACGCATGGTTGGGCACTCCTTCCTGGATGGTCCCGCCCTGGGCCGGTCCTGGCCCGGGTCGGTCTTGAGCTGGGTTGGTCTTGACCTTGCCGATGATGGGCCGGCCGTCACGCGGCGGCCGGCTCACTGCGACCTGCGGCTGTCGGCGAGCACCGCAAGCAGGATGACCGCGCCCTTTGCGATCATCTGGTAGTAGGAGGACACGTCCATCAGGTTCAGGGCGTTGTTCAGCACCCCGATGATGAGGGCGCCGACCAGAGTGCCGAACAGCGTTCCCTTGCCGCCCGACAGGCCGGTGCCGCCGACCACCACCGCGGCGATGGCGTCCAGCTCGTAGCCGGCGCCGGCGGTGGGCTGGGCGCTCTCCAGCCGGGCGGTCAGGATGATGCCGGCGAGGGACGCCAGCAGGCCCGAAACCGCATAGATGGCGGTCTTCTCGGCATTGACCCGGATGCCCGACAGCCGCGCCACCACCTCGTTGCCGCCCACCGCGTAGGTGTAGCGGCCGAAGCGCGTGCGGGTCAGGACGAGGCCGCCGGCCGCGAACACGACGGCGGCGACGACCACCGGCACCGGGATCCCCAGGACATAGCCGCCGCCGACGCTCCAGAAGGCGTCCGCCGCGGCGCCGGTCCCGGTGGTGATCGGGCGGCCATCGGTGAAGACCAGCGTGGCGCCGCGCAGCATCGTCATGGCGACCAGCGTCGCGACGAAGGGCTGCACGCCGCCCACCCCGACGACGATGCCGTTGACCGCGCCGAGCCCGGCGCCCAGCAGCAGGCTGAGCGGGATCGCCAGCCAGACCGAGACGTCGCCCGCCACCAGCCAGGCGCAGACGGCGCCGCAGAAGGCGAGCACCGAGCCGACCGACAGGTCGATGCCGGCGGACAGGATGACGAAGGTCATGCCCACCGCGATCACCGCGTTGATCGAGGTCTGCCGCAGGATGTTCAGCAGGTTGTCCACCGTCAGGAAGCTCGGGCTCATGACGGCCACCGCCGCCATCAGCACGATCAGCCCGACCAGCGGCTTGTTGTTGGACAGGAAGCGTTTCAGCGTGGTCATCGTCGTCCCTCTCCCTGCCGTCAGCCGACCGCGCAGGCCATGATCTTTTCCTGGGTCGCCTCGCCCCGCGCGAAGCCGCCGGTCAGCCGCCCGCCCGCCATCACCAGGATGCGGTCGGACAGGCCGAGAAGCTCCGGCATGTCGGAGGACATCAGCAGGATGCACAGCCCCTTGGCCTTCAGCTCGTTGATGAGGCTGTAGATCTCGCGCCGGGCGCCGACGTCGACGCCGCGCGTCGGTTCATCCAGGATCACCACCTTGGGCGACAGCATCAGTGCCTTGGCGAGCGAGACCTTCTGCTGGTTGCCGCCCGACAGGGTGCGGACCTCCGCCCCGATGCCGTGCGCCTTGACCGCGAAGGCCCCCATGAAGCGGTCGACCGCCGTCCGCTCGTCGCCGCGCCGGATCACCCCGCCGGGGTGGCAGAACTGCGCCAGGGCGGCCAGCGACATGTTGGTGCGGATGGAGTGGCCCTGGATCAGCCCCTCGGCCTTGCGGTCCTCCGGCACATAGGCGATGCCGGCGGCGACGCCGTCGCAGGGATGGCGCAGCCGCACCTCCGCACCGTCGACGCGCACGCGGCCGGCGCGGATCGGGTTGGCGCCGAAGATCGCCTTGCCCAGCTCCGTCCGCCCGGCGCCCATCAGCCCGGCGAAGCCCAGGATTTCGCCGCCCGCCGCGGTGAAGCTGACGTCGCTCACCCCCTCGGCGCTCAGCCCGTCCACGGCCAGCCGCTCAGGCCCGGCCGGGCAGGACAGGTAGGGATACTGGTCGGTGATGGCGCGGCCGACCATGTGGCGGATCAGCGTGCCCTCGTCGAGCTCGGCCACCGGTCCGCGATGGACCATGTGGCCGTCGCGCAGGACGGTGACGCTGTCGCACAGGGCGAAGATCTCGCCCAGCCGGTGCGAGATGTAGACGATGCCCTTGCCCTGCGCCTTCAGGCTGCGGATCACCTCGAACAGCACGGCGGTCTCGACGTCGGTCAGGGCGTCGGTCGGCTCGTCCATGATCAGCAGTTCGGCGTTCAGCGACAGGGCGCGCGCGATCTCCACCATCTGCTGCTGCCCGACGCTCAGGCTGCCGACCGGCCGGTCGGGATCGATGGGCTGGCGCAGCCGCTCCAGCAGCATCGCCGCCTCGCGCCGCATCAGCGTCCGGTCGATCAGGCCCAGGCGGGTCAGCGGCTCGCGCCCCAGCCAGATGTTCTCGGCCACCGACAGGTGCGGCAGCAGGTTCAGCTCCTGGTGGATCATCGCGATGCCGGCGTCGATCGCCTGCCGGGGCGCGGTGAAGCGCGCCGGCCCGCCGCGGAACAGCATCGCATCGGCCGAATCGGCCGGAATGATCCCGGTGACGATCCGCATCAGGGTGGATTTGCCGGCGCCGTTCTCGCCGATCAGGGCCATGACCTCGCCGGCGTGCAGGCTGAAGTCCACGCCTTGCAGGACGGGGACGCCGTTGAAGCCCTTGCCGACCCCGCGGAGGTCGAGCAGCAGGCCGGAACCGGCGGGTTCGGGAGCGGAGTCCATGCTGTCCCCGCCGGTCAGAAGGTCACGCCGGAATGGAGCAGGATGTTGGCGTAGGGGCTGCACTCGCCCGTCCGCACCACCGCGACGGAGGCCGCCGTCAGCCGCTTGAACGTCTCGTGCGGCACCTCCTCCAGCAGGATCGGGCGGCCCTGGGCGGCGGCCATGCGGTCCAGCCGTTCGGCCAGCTCGGCGCGCAGGGCCGGATTGACGGTCGCCATCTCCGCCGCGATCACCGCGCGCTCCACCATCATCTCCCCCGCCACGGCGTCGAGGATCTGCAGGAAGGAGGGCAGGCCGGCCGTCACCGCCAGATCGATGCGCGCAGGCCCGGCCGGAACCGGCAGCCCCGCATCGGCGATGGCAAGCGACTGGGTGTGGCCGAGCGACGCGATGGCGTGGCTGAGCGGGGCGTTGAGAAGGCCGGTCCGTTTCATGGCGCAACAGCTCCAACTGCAAACAAGCAGGAGCCTAGCGCCATCGAACCGTTTGCGCAAACGTTTGCGTCAATGCGCCGCATGGGCTCTGTTGCTGCGGCGCAGCAAAATCTTGTGTCACAGGGCCCTATGAGGGGTCAGATGCTGTAGTCGGCCTGCTGCAGGCTCATGTCCATGGTGAGTGCCGGCGCCGCATCGTCGCGGCACCAGCCGACCACCTTGGCGGGGACGCCGGCGACGGTGGCGCAGGGCGGCACATCCTTCAGCACGACGCTGCCCGCGCCGATCTTGGAGCGCGCGCCCAGCGTGATGTTGCCCAGCACCTTGGCGCCGGCCGCCAGCAGCACGCCGTCCTTCACCTTGGGGTGGCGGTCGCCATGCTCCTTGCCGGTGCCGCCCAGCGTGACGTTCTGCAGGATGGAGACGTCGTTGCCGATCACCGCCGTCTCGCCGATCACCACGCCGGTGCCGTGGTCGATGAAGACGCCGCGGCCGACCGGCACCGCCGGGTGGATGTCCACCGCGAAGGCCTCCGACACCCGGCTCTGCAGGAAATGGGCGAGGTCGTGGCGACCCTTGCCCCACAGCCAGTGGGCGATGCGGTGCCACTGCAGCGCGTGGAAGCCCTTGAAGTAGAGGAAGGGGGTCAGGGCGCTGTCGGCCGCCGGGTCGCGGGCCAGGATGGCGGCGAGGTCGGCGGCGGCGGACGCCACGATCGCCGGATCGTCCGCCATGGCATCGGCCACCGGACGTCCCAGCCGCTCCGCCGGCATGATGCGGCAGGCCAGCTTGCGCACCAGCAGGGCCCACAGCGCGTCGGCGAAGCGGTCATGCGCCAGCACCGTCTCGTGCAGGAAGGCCGTCAGCGTCTCTTCCTGCGCCGCGACGCGGACGGCGTCGGCGCGCACGGCCTGCCAGACGGCATGGCCGATCGGCAGGGCTTCGCGAGCCGGGTGGTCGAGCGTGTCCATCTGCCCCTGTCCCTCCAGTCCCGAAAACCGAATCCGGCACTCCCGGAGTCCGCATTTTCCAAAGGGCCTACTGTGGTGACCCCTCCCCTGCCCGGTCAAGGCCGTTCCCGGCAATACTGTCTTCCATTCTCGGATGGGCGAGCCGGAAGGCCAGCGGCGAACAGCCCTCCCGCTTGGTGAAGAAGCGCGAGAAATAGGCCGGATCCTCGAAGCCCAGGGCATAGCCGATCTCGCTCATGCCGAGGCCGGTATAGACCAGCGTGCGCCTGGCCTCCAGCATCAGCCGGGCATGGACGAGCTGCAGGGTGGAGCAGCCGGTCACCCGCCGGCAGGCGGCGTTCAGCCGCCCGGCGGTGACGCCCAGCGCCCGGGCATAGGCCTCCACCGGCCAGTGGTCGCGGTAGCGCTCCTCGATGAGCTGGCGCAGCCGGGCGAGCAGCGCGACGTCCGGCGACGGCGGCAGCGCCGCCTCCGCCCCCGCCGCGGCCAGCCGGGCGGCCGCCACCAGCACCAGCGTGACCTGGGCGGCGATGGCGCTCGCCCGCCCGACCCCGCCGGCGCGGAACTCCCGCAGGATCGCCGCGAAGGCCTGCTCCAGCAGCAGCCACTCCGGGCCGCTCCGCTCCGGGTTCAGCACGCGCGGCAGGGCGACCGCGGCCCGCAGCTCCGGCTCCGCCGCGGCCAGCAGGGTGGACAGGAATCCCTCGGACATCGTCAGGACCAGCCCCTCGACCTCCGGCTCGAACCGGAAACCGTGCACCACCTGGGCGGGGACGATGATCAAGGCCGGGCCGCGGAAGGCGCGGTCGACCCCGTCGGCGGTCAGGCCGCCGCCCTTCTCCCGCACCAGCAGGGCGTGGCACAGCCCGTCGTGGCGGTGGGGCCGCACCTCCCAATTGTGCAAGCGCATCCGGTCGCGGATCGTCTCGACATGGACGAAGTTCATCTCCCGCGCGGTGGGCGGTTCGCCGTAAAGCCAGTATCGCGGAATGGGTTCCGCCACCGTGGCGGCAAGGCTGGTCATGGCGGCGCGATCCGTCGGGGAGCGATGAAAAGTACAAGCATTTCGCTGGTTCGTCTATGTCCGGGCGGGCCGCTCGGGATTAGCCTCACCGTCAAAAGTTGGTATTGCGAACCATCAGCGCCAGGTCCTTTCCGCCCGGCCGGCTTCGCGACAGCCGACGACCCCGGACGACTATCCCGAGGAGGACGAGAGACATGGCCCCCACCCCGCGGCGTACGCAGGTCGGCATCATCGGCGCCGGCCCCGCCGGCCTGTTCCTGGCGCATCTCCTGCATCGCCAGGGCATCGAATCCGTCATCATCGAAAGCCGCGGCCGCGCGGAGATCGAAGGCACGATCCGGGCCGGCGTGCTGGAGCAATGGACCGTCGACCTGATGAACGGGATGGGGCTCGGCGCCCGGATGATGCGCGAGGCCCACTTCCACTCCGGCATCACGCTCCGCTTCAACGGCGAGAGCCATCACATCGACATGGAGGAGCTGACCGGCGGCAAGCGCGTCACCGTCTATGCCCAGCACGAGGTGATCCGCGACCTCGTCGCCGCCCGGCTGGAGGATGGCGGGAAGATCCGCTTCGGCGTGCGCGACGTGCGCCTGCTCGACCTCGACGGCGACACGCCGCTGATCGCCTACCGCACCGCCGAGGGGGAGGAGGTGCTGCTGCGCTGCGACTATGTCGCCGGCTGCGACGGCTTCCACGGGCCGAGCCGGCAGGCGATCCCGGCCTCCGCCCGCACGGAGTACCAGAAGATCTACCCCTTCGGCTGGCTCGGCATCCTGACCGAGGCGCCGCCCTCGCATCCCGAGCTGATCTATGCCCGCCACGATCGCGGCTTCGCCCTGCTCAGCACACGCTCGCCCGAGATCCAGCGGCTGTACATCCAGTGCGACCCGCAGGACGACATCGCCAACTGGTCCGACGACCGCATCTGGGCGGAGCTGCACACCCGGCTGGAAACCCGGGACGGCTGGCGGCTGACCGAGGGTCCGGTGTTCCAGAAAGGCATCATCGCCATGCGCAGCTTCGTCTGCGACCCGATGCAGCACGGCCGCCTGTTCCTCGCCGGCGACGCCGCCCATATCGTCCCGCCCACCGGGGCCAAGGGGCTGAACCTCGCCGTCGCCGACGTGCTGGTGCTGTCGCGGGCGCTGGCCGCCTTCTACCGCGAGGGGCGCCGCGACCTGCTGGCCGGCTACAGCGCCACCTGCCTGCGCCGCATCTGGAAGGCCGAACGCTTCTCCTGGTACATGACGACGATGCTGCACAGGAACGAGCAGGAGACGCCGTTCGAGCAGCGCATCCGTCTGGCCGACCTCGACTATGTCGTCCACTCGCGCGCTGCCGCCACGGCGCTGGCCGAGAACTATGTCGGACTTCCTATCGAATGAAACTGTTCGGACCCGGCACTGCTTGACCCACATCAAGGCCGCGGCGGTGCCGGCCGCCTATCCTGCAGACGATCCCGATCCTGCGGACGATGCCAATCCCGCAGATGATCATCGAGCGGAGGAAACGCCATGACCGCCGACCGCCTCGCCCCCAGCCTTTCCGGCGTCGCCGCCGACACCTGCCACTGGATCGCCCGCCTGATCCACGACTGGCGCGAGCGCCACGAGCTGGACCGCGAACTCGCCGCCCTGCCCCCGGGCGAGCGCCATCGCATGCTGGCCGAACTCGGCCTGAGCGAGGACGACCTGGACGCGCTGGTCACCCACGGCGATCAGGTGTCCACCCTGATGCCGCGGGCGCTGGCCCTGCGCGGCCTCAGCCTGGAGGCGCTGGCCCACGACCACCAGGGCCTTCTGCACGATCTGCAGCGCACCTGCGCCCACTGCGCCGACCCCCGCCGCTGCCGCCACCTGCTGGCCGAGGACGCCCCGGTCGCCGACCATGACGAGGTGTGCCCGAACGCCTCCACCATGGCGGCGCTGAAGGGCTGAGACGAACCGCGGGGGGTGCCTGATCGGCTGGACCCGTCTTGTCTGGCGGGCGTTCCGGCCTGCTCCTCCGGCGGCGGAAAGACCATCGATCAGTCACGGTCGAAACAACGACCTGTTTATACGAAGACGTTGTATTTCATTTTCAGAGGAAACGACTCCGCGGATGTTGCGGCTGTCCTTTCCGGCAACCGCAATGGCGTTGTGAACCATAGAGATCATGCCTTGACAGAGCAGGATGGCTGCTCTAACGATGCTCCAGGAACTCTCTTGGAAAGCGAGGGTAAAGCGGTATGTCCTTTCTGGACCTCGTCAATTCGGAAGACTCTCTGAATCGGATCGCCGCTGAAGTCGCACACCGCGCCCTCCACGAGACCTTTGCTCCCGTCACCAACAGCGGCGTCACCCCCGACCAGTTGCTGGCCCGCATCCGATCCTCGACCATCGCTCAGGTGGCGGGTCAGACGGACATATCCGGCGATCTCAGCCGCACCCTTGTTCAGGCCGTTGACGAACTCGGATTATAGACTCTCCAAACCAGCGAGATCGACGATTTCCATAGTGATCGGGTCAGACCCGTGACCCTGGTGGAGATGTTCCGTGCCTTCTGACGAAGACTTACCGAGCTTCCTGAGCGAAGATATGCTCACGGAGTTGACCAAGCAGTTCTACAAGGCCCTGCATCTCGTCGTCCGTCAGATCCAGGACTTCGCCAGGGAATCGGGCAAGTCGACGGATATCAGTCTTGACCGCTTGTCGGTATCGAACCCCGAGTTGGCATCCGCCTTCCGGGAAGCGGCGAGCGACCTGCGCTTTCTGATGCTGCGTCGCGGTTTCCGGACCGAGGATGTCCGGACCAAAGGCGTCGCCGAGGGGAAGGTGGCCGGCATGATCGCCTTCCGGCTGCTGCGCCACCGCATCATCCATATCGGGCACACCAACCCCACCGTTACGGATCGCTATTTCGGCCGGCTGCAGGAGCTGGTGGTCCTGCGCCTGGTCTCCGAGTCGATCCTGGGCATCGATCTCGACAAGTCTCCGTTCACCCACCCCGGCCCTGGCGGAGCGACCAAGCCGTGGCTGCTCCACGAGTTGCTGTACCTGATCGCCCGGCGCCACTTCAATCAGGAGACCCTGGCGCTGATCTTCGACACGGCCGTTCAACTGCACAAGGCAACGAGCTACAGCCGGGCATAAGCACCGCCACAGCCCCCCTCACCCCGCCAGCGCGACGCCCAGGTGGCGCTCCAGCAGCGCCTGGTCGTCGCGGGCGGCGGCGGCCGGTCCGTCATGGACCACGCGGCCGCGATCGAGGAAGACGATCCGTTCGGCGAAGTCCAGCGCCCGGTCGACCTGCTGCTCCACCAGGATGATCGTCATCGACAGGCGCGACAGCGCCGCCATCAGCTGATCGCAGATGACCGGCGCCAGCCCCTCCAGCGGCTCGTCGAGCAGCAGGACCGACGGCTGGCCCAACAGGGCGCGGGCGACCGACAGCATCTGCTGCTCGCCGCCCGACAGCTCGCCGCCGCCGTTGCGCCGCCGCTCGCCCAGCCGCGGGAACAGGCCGTAGGCCTCCTCCAGCGCCGAGCGCGGGCGGCCCTTCAGCCCGGTCACCAGATTCTCCTCCACCGTCAGCGAGCGGAAGACGTCGCGGGTCTGCGGCACATAGCCGAGTCCGGCCAGCGCGCGGGACGAGGCGGTCATTCCCGTCAGCTCCGTCCCGTCGAGCCTGATGCTGCCGGCCCGGCGGGTGGTCTGGCCGACCAGCGTCGCCAGCGTCGTCGTCTTGCCCACCCCGTTGCGGCCCAGCAGGGCGAGCCGGCCGCCGGGCGGGACGGTGAAGCCCACCCCTTCCAGGATCAGCGTCTCGCCATAGCCGGCGGTCAGGCCGGCGACCTCCAGCAGTCCCTTAGTGGCGGCGGGCATCGGCACGGCTCCCCAGATAGGCCTCGCGCACGCGCGGGTCGGCGGTGATCTCCCCGGCGGTGCCGCTGCACAGCAGGCGGCCCTGCGCCAGCACCACGATGGTCTTGGCGAAGCGGAAGACGAGGTCCATGTCGTGCTCGATCATCAGCACGGCGAGGTCCTTCGGCAGCCGCTCGATGGCGTCCAGGATGCGCCGGCTCTCGGAATGCGGCACGCCGGCCGCCGGCTCGTCCAGGATCAGCACCTTCGGCCGCATGGCGAGCGCCAGGGCGATCTCCAGCAGGCGCTGCTGGCCGTAGGCGAGCTGGCCGACCGCGGTCTCCGCCACCGCCCCCAGCGCCATCAGGTCGAGCAGATCCTCCACCTCGCGCTCCAGCCCCGGAGTCCGGCGGACGGAGGAGAACAGGCGGAAGGTGCGGCCCTCGCGCTCCAGGATCGCCAGTTCCAGATGCTCGCGCACCGTCATCGAGCGGAACAGCCGCGCCACCTGGAAGGAACGGATCAGCCCGCGCCGCACCCGGGCGGCGGCCGGCAGGCGGGTGACATCCTGCCCCTCCAGCCGGATGGTGCCGGCGGTGGGATCGAGAACCCCCGTCACCAGATTGACGAAGGTCGTCTTTCCCGCGCCGTTCGGGCCGATCAGGGCGCAGCGGTCACCGGGCCGCAGCGTCAGGGAGACGTCCGAGGTCACCTGCAGCCCGCCGAAATTCTTCGACAGGTTCTCGACTTCCAGAAGGGCGGTCATCGCGTCGCTCCGTCGCTGCGGCGGGGGGAGGAGGGGGTCAGGCGCGCGATCAGCCCGTCGAAGACCGACACGATGCCGCCGGGCAGGAACAGCACCACCGCCATCAGGAACAGGCCGATGAACAGCATCCAGTGGAACGGATCGGTCGCCGCCAGGATGTGGTGGATGCCCATGAAGGCGACGGTGCCGATGACCGCGCCGAACAGCCGCCCGGTGCCGCCCAGCACCAGCATGACCAGCGCCTCCGCCGACCAGGAGAAGCTGACGCTGTCGAGCCCGACGATGCCGCTCGACACGGCGGTCAGCGCCCCGGCCACCCCGGCGAAGATTCCGGCCACCGCGTACATGGTCACCAGGTAGCGCCGCGGCGAGCCGCCCAGCGCCGCGATGCGCAGCGGATCCTCCCTCACCCCGCGGCAGGCGAGGCCGAAGGGCGAGCGCACGATGCGGCGCGCCACCAGCAGCCCGGCCACCAGCACCGCCAGGGCGAACAGGTAGGAGGTCCGGCCATAGAGGTCGAAGCGGAACAGCCCCAGCACCGGCGCCGGGTCGATTCCCGACAGGCCGTCGCTGCCGCCGGTCCAGTCGCGTGCCTTGTTCACCACCTCCTGCACGATCTGCACGACGGCGACCGTCAGCATCAGCAGGGTCAGGCCGCGGGCATGCAGGATCAGCGCGCCGGTGGCGAGTGCCACCAGACCGCCGGCCAGACCGCCGACCGCCAGCAGCAGCATCGGCTCGTTGATCCAGTTGACCGCGACGATGCCGGCGACATAGGCGCCGGTGCCGAACATCGCGGCCTGCCCCAGCGTGGCGATCCCGCAATAGCCCAGCACGAGGTCGAGCGACAGGACGTAGAGCGCCGTCGCCGCGATGCGGGTCAGCAGCCCAAGGTCGTCGGGAAACAGCCAGAAGGCGGCCAGCCCGGCGAGCGCCACCAGCGGAACGCCCAGGCTGTCCAGCACCGTACGGATCATGGGATGGGCTCCGGTCGCGGATCGGGGGTCGCCGGCGATGGCGCTCATGCCGCCCTCCCATGGAAGAAGCCGTGCGGCCAGCGGAACAGGATCAGGATCAGCGCCGCATAGAAGAAGAACTCGCCGAAGTTCGGGATCAGGTATTTGCCCGCCGTGTCGACGATGCCGAGCGCCAGCGCCGCGGCGGCCGAGCCGAAGATGCTGCCGGCGCCGCCGACCGCCACCACCGCCAGGAACAGCACGATGTAGCGGATGGCGTAGTAGGGCTCCAGCGGCAGCAGCTCCGCCCCCAGGACGCCGCCCAGCGCCGCGAGCCCGGTGCCGATGGCGAAGGTCGCGGCATAGAGCCGTTCGGTGCGGATGCCCAGCGCCGCCGCCATCGCCGGATCGTCCACCGCCGCGCGCAGCCGGATGCCGAAGTCGGTCCGCTCCAGCAGCCACCACAGGCCGAGCAGGATGGCCGCCCCCACCGCGATGACGAAGGCGCGGTGCGCCGGAATCGCCTTCGGCCCGAGCTCGACGACTCCCACCAGCATGTCCGGCAGCGGCACCCGCTTCAGCGTCGGTCCGAAGATGTAGTTGATGCCGGCGACGATCACGAAGGTCAGGCCGATGGTCAGCAGCACCTGCTGCAGTTCGTTCGCCGAGCCGTAGATGCGGCGGTAGAGCAGCTTCTCCATCGGCAGCGTCGCCACGACGGTCAGCACCACCGCCACCGCGATCGCCGCCGGATAGGGCAGCCCCAGCCCCTGCGCGGCATAGGAGGCGACATAGCCGCCGACCATGGCGAAGGCGCCGTGCGCCAGATTCACCACGCGCATCAGCCCCAGCGTGACCGACAGCCCGACCGAGATGATGAACAGGATCATCCCGTAGGCGACGCCGTCCACGGCGATGCCGAACAAGGTTTCCATGATGCGAACTCCCATGGGGACGGCTCTCTCGGCTGGGGGTGGCAGGGCACCACCCTAACCCGAGCCGTTGTCCGGGGGGAGAGGCCGGATGACGGGCGGGCAGCGCGCCGGCCCGCCACCCCTCGCCCGTCCTTACTTCCCGGCCTTGTAGCCGTAGTCCGGCTGATTGGGGAAGGCGGCGACCTCCTTGTTGATCAGGCGGCCGCCCTCCTTCTCCACCACGCGCAGATAGATGGTCTGGGTGACGTGCCGGCTGTCGGGATCGATGGCGACCGGGCCGCGCGGGCTCTCCCAGCTCAGCCCCTTGATCGACTCCACCGCCTTGGCGCCGTCCATCTTGCCGGGACCGACCTTGCCCCCCGCCTTCTCGATCATCCGGTAGATGACCTCGACCCCGTCATAGGCGCCGACCGAGGTGAAGGTCACGGTGTCGGAAGAGCCGAACAGCTCCTTGTGCCTGGCGAGGAACCTGCGGTTCTTCTCCGAATCGTGGGCCTGGCTGTAGTTGAAGGTGGTGGTGAGGCCGAGCGCGGCATCCCCCAGCGCCGGCAGGTCCGGCTCCTGCGTCAGGTCGCCGGGCCCGAAGAACTTGATGCCCCTGTCCTTCAGCCCGTTGTCGTTGAAGGCCTTGACGAAGGCGAGCGTCGTCGGGCCAGCCGGCAGGAAGGCGTAGATCGCCTCGGCGCCGGAATCGCGGATGCGCTGCATGAAGGGGGCGAAGTCGGTGGACTTCAGCGGCATGCGGATGCTGTCCACCACCTGCCCGCCGGCCTTCTCGAAGGTGGTCTTGAAGGCGGTCTCGCCGTCGATGCCGGGGCCGTAGTCGCTGACCGCCGTCACCACCTTCCGGATGCCCTGCCTGGCCATATGCTCGGCCAGCGGCACCGTGTTCTGCCACAGCGTGAAGGAGGTGCGGACGTAGCGCGGCGACTTCTCGGTGATGGCGGAGGTGGCGGCGTTGAAGATCACGCAGGGAATGTTCGCCTCGTCGATCAGCGGGGCGACGGCGAGCGCGTCGGGGGTGAAGAAATAGCCGGCCAGGAAGCCGACCTTCTCCTTCACCACCAGCTCCTGCGACAGGGCCTTGCTCTGCGCCGGGTTGGCCTGGTCGAGGTCCTTGAAGACGAACTCGACGGTGGTGCCGGCGACCTCCTTGCCATGCTCGGCCTGATAGACGGCGATCGCCTCCTTGAAGGTCTTGCCGACCATGGCGAAGGGGCCGGAGAAGGGGGCCACGACGCCGACCTTGACGGTCGCCGCCCATGCCGCCCCGCCGGCAGCGCCGCAGGCCAGCCCGAAGGCGGCGCCGAAGGCCGTGGCGAGCAGCGCTCCACGCAGATAACCCCTCATGTTCCCTCCCGTTCGTGGTGCCGGTGCCGGCGGCCCCTGTCCGCCGCCGTCCGATCCTGTCGTCCGTCCCGCCGCCGCCCGGCCGTTCCCGGCTGTCGCGGTGACGATCCTGCGGACCATCGTTCATTGGGTCTGCGAATGGTAGTGTCACCGAACAGAGCCGTCAAGTGCGATATACAAACGTTCGTTCGATAAACGCCCATTACGGCCGCCCCTCCCCCTCCGGATTGCGATCATACCGCCTGTCCACCGGAGATTCCCTGGCATCTCCTGCCCGCCCGACAGGACATCCCCTCCAGTTTGTGCGATTATCGTACGTTACTCACGTTTTCCGCACTTGACAGTGTGGGGTGACAGGATCATCGTGGGCGCAAACGGAATTCAGGGTGCGGTATCCGCACATCAATCCGCACATCAATCCGGTGAGCGCCGGCACGACATGGTGGCCGGACGCACCGTCGGGAGGGTTTTCATGGCGTCCATCACGCCTCTGCGCGACGCGGTGGCGGGCCTGATCCGGGATGGCGACACGGTCGCGCTGGAAGGCTTCACCCACCTCATCCCCCACGCCGCCGGGCACGAGATCATCCGCCAGGGAAAGACGGACCTGACGCTGGTCCGCATGACCCCGGACCTGATCTACGACCAGATCATCGGCATGGGCTGTGCCGCGAAGCTGATCTTCTCCTGGGGCGGCAATCCCGGCGTCGGGTCGCTCCACCGCTTCCGCGACGCGGTGGAGCAGGGCTGGCCGCACCCGCTCGCCTATGAGGAGCACAGCCACGCCGGCCTCGCCAACGCCTATGTGGCGGGGGCCTCCAACCTGCCCTTCGCGCTGCTGCGCGGCTACACCGGGTCCGACCTGCCGAAGGTCAATCCCAACATCCGCTTCATCGAGTGTCCCTTCACCGGCGAGACGCTGGCCGCCATCCCGTCGATCCGGCCGGACGTCACGGTGATCCACGCCCAGAAGGCCGACCGCCGCGGCAATGTCCTGCTGTGGGGCATCATCGGCGTGCAGAAGGAGGCGGTGCTGGCCGCCAAACGCTCCATCGTGACGGTGGAGGAGGTGGTGGACAGCCTCGACGCCCCGCCCAACGCCTGCGTCCTGCCGGGCTGGGCGGTGTCGGCGCTCTGCCCGGTGCCGGGCGGCGCCTATCCCTCCTACGCGCAGGGCTATTCGGCGCGCGACAACCGGTTCTACAAGGAATGGGACCCCATCGCCCGCTCGCGGGAGGGCTTCGCCGCCTGGATGAAGCGCCACGTCCTCGACACCGACGACTTCGACGGATTCAAGCGCGTGCTCGCCGAGACGGCGGGCCGGGAGATCGGCTGATGACTGACCGGCAACCGGACTTCACCGCCACCGAGATCATGACGGTGGCGGCCAGCCGCCTTCTGCGCGACGGCACGGTCTGCTTCGTCGGCATCGGCCTGCCCTCCACCGCGGCGAACCTCGCCCGGCTGACCCACGCGCCGGACGTCGTGCTGATCTACGAATCGGGACCGATCGGCGCCAAGCCGACCGTGCTGCCGCTGTCGATCGGCGACGGCGAGCTGGCGGAGACCGCCGACACGGTGGTCGGCACGCCGGAGATCTTCCGCTACTGGCTGCAGGGCGGGCGGATCGACGTCGGCTTCCTCGGGGCGGCCCAGGTCGACCGCTTCGCCAACATCAACACCACGGTCATCGGCCCCTACGACAAGCCGAAGGTCCGGCTGCCCGGCGCCGGCGGCGCGCCCGAGATCGCCGCCCAGGCCAGGGAAGTCTTCATCGTCCTCAAGCAGAGCCCGAAATCCTTCGTCGACAAGCTGCCCTTCATCACGTCGGCCGGCTATCTCGACGGCGGCGACGCCCGGCAGAAGGCGGGCATCCCCGGCGCCGGCCCGACCGCGGTCATCACCGACCTCGGCATCCTCACCCCGGATCCGGTGACGCGCGAGCTGACCTTGACCAGCATCCATCCCGGTGTGACGGTGGAGCAGGTGACGGCGGCAACCGGGTGGGACCTGAAGATCAGCCCGGATCTGCGGACCACCCCGGCGCCCGAACCCGACGCGCTGGCGGCCCTGCGCGACCTGCAGGACCGCACCGCCCGCGCCCATGGCCAAGCGGCCGGCGGCGAGGGCTGACGCGGCGGCAGACACGAAGACCAAGAACGACGAAGAGGAACACGCCATGACCGACGCCTTCATCTGCGACGCGATCCGCACGCCCATCGGGCGCTATGCCGGCGCGCTGTCGTCCGTGCGCACCGACGACCTGGGCGCCGTGCCCCTGAAGGCCCTGATGGAGCGGAACCGGTCGGTGGACTGGGCCGCGGTGGACGACGTGATCTACGGCTGCGCCAACCAGGCCGGCGAGGACAACCGCAACGTCGCCCGCATGGCCTCGCTGCTGGCCGGCCTGCCGGACGCGGTGCCGGGCGCCACCATCAACCGGCTGTGCGGCTCCGGCCTCGACGCCGTCGCCACCGCGGCCCGCGCCATCAAGGCCGGCGAGGCCGAGCTGATGATCGCCGGCGGCGTCGAGAGCATGAGCCGCGCCCCCTTCGTCATGGGCAAGGCGGAGAGCGCCTTCTCCCGCTCCGCCGAGATCTACGACACCACCATCGGCTGGCGCTTCATCAACCCGCTGATGAAGGCACAGTACGGTGTCGATTCCATGCCGGAGACGGCGGAGAACGTCGCCGACGACTTCGGCGTCGCCCGCGCCGACCAGGACGCCTTCGCCCTGCGCAGCCAGCAGCGCGCCGCCCGCGCCATCGCCGACGGCACGCTGGCGCAGGAGATCGTCCCCGTCACCATCAAGGGCCGCAAGGGCGAGACGGTGGTCACCACCGACGAGCACCCGCGCGCCACCACGCTGGAGACGCTGGCCGGGCTGAAGCCGGTGGTGCGTCCGGGCGGCACGGTGACGGCCGGCAACGCCTCCGGCGTCAATGACGGCGCCTGCGCGCTGATCATCGCCTCGGAAGCCGCCGCCAGGCGCCACGGCCTCACCCCGCGCGCCCGCATCCTCGGCGGCGCCACCGCCGGCGTGCCGCCGCGCATCATGGGCATCGGCCCGGCCCCGGCCACCCGGAAGCTGCTGGAGCGTCTCGGCCGCCCGCTCTCCTCGGTCGACGTGATCGAGCTGAACGAGGCGTTCGCCGCGCAGGGCCTCGCGGTGATGCGCGAGCTCGGCCTGCCGGACGACGCCGAGCATGTGAACCCCAACGGCGGCGCCATCGCGCTCGGCCACCCGCTGGGCATGAGCGGCGCCCGCCTCGCCACCGCCGCCCTCTACCAGCTCGAACGCACCGGCGGCAAGACCGCGCTCTGCACCATGTGCATCGGCGTCGGCCAGGGAATCGCCCTGATGATCGAGCGGGTGTAACGCCCCGCTCCCCGGGGAGGGGCGGCATCCCCTCCCCCTCGCACACCGGGGAGACACCCCATGCCCTTCATCGCCGCGAACGGCATCACCGTCCATTACGACCTCGCCGGACCGGACGACGCGCCGGTCCTGCTGTTCGCCAACTCGATCGGCACCAGCTTCCACATCTGGGACGCCATGGTGCCGGCGCTCGCCCGGCGCTGGCGGCTGCTGCGCTACGACATGCGCGGCCACGGCCTGACCGAGGCGGCGCCGGCCGGAGAGGGCGACGGGACCGGCGGCTACAGCATGGATCTGCTGGCCGACGACGTGCTGACGCTGATGGACGCGCTCGGCGTCGCCAGGGCGCATGTCTGCGGCCTGTCGATCGGCGGCATGGTCGCCCAGCGCCTCGCCGTCAAGGCGCCGGAGCGGGTCGACGCGCTGGTGCTGTGCGACACCGCCGGGCTGATCGGCCCGCCGTCGGTCTGGACCGAGCGCATCGCGGCGATCCGCGCCCGCGGCCTGCCGGCCATCGCCGAAGGGGTCATGGCCCGCTGGTTCACCCAGCGCTTCCGGACGGAGCGGCCGGACCTCGTGCGCGGCTACGTCACCATGCTCGGCCGCACCGACCGGGAGGGCTACATCGGCTGCGGCATGGCAATCCGCGATGCCGACCTGCGCGCCGACAACGCGCGCATCGCCGCCCGCACCCTGGTGGTGGTCGGCGACGAGGATGCCGCCACCCCGCCGGCCCTGGCGCGCGAGCTTGCCGAGGGCATCCCCGGCGCCATCCTCGCCGCCATTCCGAACGCCGCCCACCTGCCCTGCGTCGAGCAGCCGGCGGCCCTCGCCACCATCATCGACGATTTCCTGACGAGGGGAGCCGGCCATGGCCGATGAGACGCCGCCGATGCCGGATCGCGACCTCGACCGGGACCTCTACGGCCGCGGCATGGCGGTGCGCCGGTCGGTGCTGGGGGCGGCCCATGTCGAGCGCGCCACCGCCCGCGCCACCGACTTCGACCGCGACTTCCAGGACTTCATCACCCGGCAGGCCTGGGGCTCCGTCTGGACCCGGCCGGGGCTGGATATCCGGACCCGCAGCATGCTGACCATCGCCATGATGGCGGCGCTCGGCCACGAGGAGGAGCTGAAGCTGCACATCCGCGCCACCCGCAACACCGGCGTGACGCTGGACGAGGTGAAGGAGATCCTGATCCAGGTCGCCGTCTATGCCGGCGTGCCGGCCGCCAACACCGCCTTCCGCCTCGCCCGCGAAGCCTATGAGGAGATGGCGGCCGATGACCGGATGGCGGACCGGCAGGCCGGGACGGCGCGGGGAGACTGATGCCATGGGCAGCCCTTACGCCGACCCGCTGCTCGACCCGCTCTTCACCACCGCCGAGGCGGCCGACGCCTTCGGGCCGCGCGCCCGGCTGCAGGGCATGCTCGACTTCGAGGCGGCGCTGGCGCGGGCGGAGGCCAGGGCGGGCGTCGTCCCCGCCGCCGCCGTTCCCGCCATCGCGGCGGCCTGCGACGCCGCCCTCTACGACCTCGACGCGCTGGGGGCCGAGGCGGCGCTGGCCGGCAACACCGCCATCCCGATGGTCGGGCACCTGACCCGCAAGGTGGCGGAGGCCGATGCCGAGGCCGCCCGCTTCGTCCATTGGGGGGCGACCAGCCAGGACGCCATGGACACCGGGCTGGTGCTGCAGCTCCACCGCTACTGCGACGGGCTGGAGGCCGACCTTGCCCGGCTGGCCGACGGGCTGGCGGCGCTTGCCGACCGGCACCGGGCGACGCCGATGGTGGCGCGCACCTGGCTGCAGCACGCCCTGCCGACCAGCTTCGGGCTGAAGGCGGCGGTGCTGCTCGACGCGCTGGGCCGCGACCGGCAGAGGCTGGCGGCAGCGCGCGGCCGGCTGGCGCTGCAGTTCGGCGGGGCGGCGGGCACGCTGGCGGCGCTCGGCGACGCCGGGCTGCGGGTGGCCGCGGCGCTGGCGGCGGAGCTGTCGCTGCCCCTGCCCGCCCTGCCCTGGCATTCCAGCCGCGACCGGGTGGCGGAGATCGCCGCGGCGCTCGCCATCCTGGCGGGGACGCTCGGCACGCTCGGCCGCGACGTGTCGCTGATGATGCAGATGGAGGTGGGCGAGGCCTTCGAGCCCGCCGGCCCCGGGCGCGGCGGCTCCTCCACCATGCCGCACAAGCGCAACCCGGTGTCCTGCGCCGTCCTGCTGGCGACGGCGTCGCGCGCCCCCGCCCTGGCCGGCGGCCTGCTCGCCGCCCAGGTGCAGGAGCATGAGCGCGGGCTCGGCGGCTGGCACGCCGAGTGGCAGGCCCTGCCGGAGCTTGCCCGCCTGGTCGCCGGGGCCACCCGCCACGCCGCCGGGCTGGTCGCCGGGCTGACCGTCGATGCGGAGCGCATGCGCGCCAACCTCGACCTCACCCGCGGCCTCATCATGGCGGAGGCGGTGACCATGGCGCTGGGGGAGCGGCTGGGCCGCATGGCCGCCCACGAGCGGGTCGCCGAGGCCAGCCGCCGCGCGGCGGCCGAGGGGCGCCGGCTGCGCGACCTGCTGGCGGAGGATCCGGCGGTGGCGGCGGTGCTCGACGGGGCGGCGCTCGACGCGCTGTTCGACCCGCTGCACTACACCGGCTCCGCCGCCGCCTTCATCGACCGTGCGCTGGCCGGTCATCGCGGGGGCTGATCCCTCCGCGCACATATCCGGTCCGGTCTTCGTGCTTCTTGGGAAACGGGCCACCGGTCCGCAGTCGCAGACAACCAAGCCCCGCCAGGGGAAGACCATCCAGAGGAGGAGACGTCCATGACGGACAGCACTGCCGCGGCGCCGGGCGGCTTCGCCCCGCGCGACTGGGCGCAGCATCCGCCCTATCTGTCGCCGGAGTACAAATCGACGGTCCTGCGGTCGCCGCGCAAGCCGCTGATCCCGATGGCGCAGACGCCGTCGGTTCTGACCGGCCCGGCGTTCGGCCAGGACGCGGTGGATCCGCTCGACGCCGACCTGACGCGCAACGGCCGGGTGAACGGCGAGCCGCTGGGCGAGCGCATCATCGTCACCGGCCGCGTGCTGGACGAGGACGGGCGCCCGGTTCCCGACACCCTGCTGGAGATCTGGCAGGCCAACGCCGCCGGCCGCTATGTCCACAAGTGGGACCGGCACGAGGCGCCGCTCGACCCCAACTTCTTCGGGGCCGGGCGCTGCGTGACCGACGGCCAGGGGCGCTACCGCTTCACCTCGATCAAGCCCGGCGCCTATCCCTGGGGCAACCACCACAATGCCTGGCGGCCGGCCCACATCCATTTCTCGCTGTTCGGGCCGTCCTTCCTGACCCGGCTGGTGACGCAGATGTATTTTCCCGGCGATCCGCTGCTGCCGCTCGACCCGATCTACAACGGCATCCCGGACGGAGCGCGCGAGCTGCTGATCTCCCGCTTCTCCATCGACGTGACCGAGCCGGTGTGGGCGCTCGGCTACGAGTTCGACATCGTCCTGCGCGGCCGCAAGGCCACCCCGATGGAGGGTTGATCCATGCCGAGGCAGACCCCGTCCCAGACCGTCGGCCCCTATTTCGCCTATGCCCTGACCCCCGGCCTCTACGGCCGCCGCGCCATCGCCGGCAACCGCCTTGCCCTCGCCGATGCGCCGGGCGAGCCCATCCGGATCGAGGGGCGGGTGCTGGACGGCAACGGCAGCCCGGTGATCGATTCCCTGGTCGAGATCTGGCAGGCCGGCCCGGACGGCCGCATCGCTCCGGGCGCCGCCGGCTTCGGCCGCTGCGGCACCGACGACACCGGCACCTACCGGTTCGAGACGGTGAAGCCCGGCGCGCCGGGCGACGGGCAGGCGCCGCACGTCATGATGACCGTCTTCGCGCGCGGCATGCTGTCCCACGCCTTCACCCGCCTGCTCTTCTCCGACGAGGAGGAGGCGAACGCCGGCGATCCCGTCCTCGCCGCCGTACCGGAGGAGCGCCGCGCCACCCTGATCGCCCGCCGGCAGGAAACGGCGGCCGGTCCGGTCTACCGCTTCGACATCCATCTCCAGGGCGAGGCGGAGACCGTCTTCTTCGACGCCTGACGGCCGTTCCGGGGGAGAGGGGCGCGGCCGTGCCCGCCCCCTCCGTCCGCCTGCGGGTCCGCCCGGCGGTCAACTGACGGTCGAGACCACGCAGACCGCCTGGTTGAAGCCCGGCCCGCCCTCGTCGTTGAAGCCGACGACCGCGACGACGCCGTCGTCCCGGATCACCGCCATCGGGCTCTGCCGCCAGGGATAATCGCCGGCGTCGCTCGCTTCCGGCGAGATCAGCTTGTGGTATGCGACGAGCCCGACGGCCGATATGCGGCCGATGTCCGTTACGAAGTCGTCCCTGCTTCTGAAGTAATTGCCCCTGTTCTGCAGCAGTTCCCGGGTATTGGCGTTGCAGATCCAGATCATGTTCTCCCACGCCGCGTTGAACTGAAAGCTCAACCGCAGGAACTTCCCCGGAGGAACCGGTCGGATGAACTGCCAAGCCGGGCTCGCGATGATCCCGCTCGGCCCGTTGTCGAAATCCTCAGCCATGTCCGTTCTCCCATAGTGACGAAACAGGAACAGATCGCCTCACCTCACGCTGAATCCTGGAAAGGCCGCGATACATTTGGGGAAAGCCACCAAAACGACGTCGTATCCGGGCAAGTCGATGGGCATGCCGCTGCGGACAAACTCCGCCGGCAGATCGGTCATCCCACGATCCGTCATAAAAGATGCTTCGGGCCATACGGACCTGTCCTGAGGCCGGTCCGCATCGGGTCGCGACTTCACTGAACCGGAAAGGATTCCTTCCGACTGTTCCGGGATTTCGCCAATTCACAAGCCCTTGAATACATAGAGGAAGACCAGCAACCAGAAGTTCGCAAGCTCTCAATGGTTATAGATGAGCCGCAAACGCCGACTCTTCCGGGAATGACCCGGACGCGGACCGCCCGTGACGGCCTCCGCCGTGACCGAGAGAAACCCCCGCGGGTCATAACCGGACCTGGCCCGTGCCGGATTATTGCCAGCTTCGGACCTCCCGGGAAGAATTCGCACCGGTACCGGAAATAATCGCTCGCAGAACGCCCAATAGAGGGAATCCGCCCTGCGGCAGCTTGCAGCTAACCGATCCCTAACCTTTGTGATAAATCATCCGCGCTATGCGCCCTGCAGGTCGCCGGCACACCGCCGCCATCGGCCGGCGGCACGGCGGCCGCGGACGGCGTTCCTCCGGCCGGGAACCACCCTGCGATGCTGAAGCGCCTGATCCTCGCTCTGCCTCTTCTCCTCGGTCTCCTGCCGGCGCAGGCGTCCGCCGCCGACCAGCCCCCCTTCAAGATCGGCATCGCCCCCCACACCAGCGCCCGCGTCATCGTCGAGCAGTACCAGCCGGTGCGCCGCGCGGTGGAGGCGGCGATCGGCCGCCCGGCGGAAATCGTCACCGCGCCGGACTTCACCGCCTTCGCGCGCCGCGCCATCGAGCAGGAGTACGACGTCGCCGTCACCACCGGGCACCAGGCGCAGCTCCTCCGCTCGGATGCCGGCTACCTGCCGCTCCTGACCTACAAGGCGGACTTCAAGGCGGTGGTGATCGCCGAGAACCTCGCCGGCAAGGGCGCGAAATACCCCAGCGCCGCCGACCTGCGCGGCACCACCGTGCTGGGGCTGAACCCCTCCTCGCTGGTCACGCTGTGGGGCCAGCACTGGCTGTCCGACGCCAAGGTGCCGGAGGTGCAGATCCGCTACGTCAGCGCCGCCGACAGCGTGGCGCAGATCATCCTGGCGGGCGACGCCTCGGCCGGCTTCATCTCGCTGGCCAACCTGCAGAAGCTGGCGCCGGAGGTGCAGGCCCGCCTGACCACCATCGCCCGGAGCGAGCCGATGGCCGGCCGCGTCTATCTGATGAACGGACGCAACGCCGCGCTGCGCGGTGCCGTGCACGACGCGCTGCTCGCCTTCGGCGCCACGGCGGAAGGCAGGGCCTATTTCGACACCAACGCCCTCGGCGGCTACCGCGAGATCACCGGCGGGGAGCTGGCCGCCATGGAACCGCTGGCCGACGAGGTGCGCGCCGTGCTGAAGTCCGGCGCGAAGACGGGCAACTGAGCCGTGCTGCGCTTCGCTCCCTGGAAGACGCTGCGCGGCCGGATGCTGGCCGCCGCGATGTGCGTCGAGGCGGTGATGCTGACGCTGCTCGTCGCCAACAGCGTCCGCCTGCTCTACGGCAGCCTGACCGAGCAGGCGCAGCTCCACGCCAGCCAGGTGACCCCGGTGCTGAACGCCGCCCTGGTGGCCCCGCTCGCCCAGCGCGACTACGCCACGGTGCAGGCGGTGCTGGACGAGAGCCGGGCGGCCGGCGGCGTCGAGTATCTCGCCGTCCTCGACAGCAGCGGCAAGCTGGTGGCGCTCAGCGGCTGGCCGCGCGACCGCGCCTTGCCGCCGCCCGAACAGGCCCTGTCGCTGGCGCCCAAGGAAGCCGGCAGCGGGACGGAGTACCGCTACGACGTGCGCCAGCCGGTGGCGCTGGCCGGGCAGGCGCTGGGCACCGTGCAGTTCGGCCTCGACCTCGGCCACATCGTGTCGGCGCGCAAGGACCTGCTGACCCAGGGCATCGCCATCGCGGTCATCGAGATCCTGCTGTCGGCCGGGTTGCTGACCCTGCTCGGCCTCTGGCTGACCCGCCACCTGACCCTGCTGACCCGCGCCAGCGAGGCGATGGCCGCCGGCGACGACGCCCCGCCCGTCATGGCGGAGGGGAACGACGACATCGGCCGGCTGGGGGCCGCCTTCAACACCATGTCCCGCGCCATCCGCGAGCGGGTGGACCAGCTCACCGTCTCGCGCGACGAGCTGGAGGCGCTGGCCCGCGACGTCGACCAGGAACGGGCCCGCCTGTCGTCGCTGCTCGCCGCGATGGATTTCGGCGTGCTGTTCGTCGGGCGCGACGGCCGCATCGCCTTCGCCAACCCGGCGGTGGGCAAGCTGTTCGGCATCGCCGAGCTGCCGATCGGCGCCACGCTGGAGAGCGCCTTCGCCGGAGCGGGCAACGCGGCGCGCGACGCCGACCTCGCGGCGCTGGCCGCCGTCGACGCCGACGAGCTGCGCGAGATGGTGCTGGCCGACGGCCGCATCGTGAGCTGGCACAATGTGCCGGTGCGCAACGCCGGCGGCGCCCAGGCCGGCAAGCTGTGGCTGTGCGTCGACGTGACGGAGCCGCAGCGCGCCGCCCGGCAGCTCCGCCAGGCGAAGGAGGAGGCGGAGGCCGCCAACCGCGCCAAGACGGAGTTCCTGGCGACCGTCAGCCACGAGCTGCGCACCCCGATGAACGGCGTGCTCGGCAACCTCTCCCTGCTGACCGACGGCAATCTGCCGGCGGAGGAGCGGCGGCTGGCCGACGTCGCCCACCGCTCGGCCGAGACGCTGCTGCGGCTGCTCGACGACATCCTCGACCTGTCCAAGCTGGATGCCCGGCGGATCGAGCTGGAGGAGGCGGACTGCGTCGTCACCGATCTGGTGGAGGGCGTCATCGACGTGATGCGCCCGCGCGCCGCGGAAAAGGGGCTGGCCCTGTCCTGCCACGCCCTGCCCACCGTGCCGGAGGTGATCGTCACCGACCCCGCACGGCTGCGCCAGGTCCTGTTCAACCTGATCGGCAACGCCGTCAAGTTCACCGAAACCGGCCATGTCGCGGTGCGGGTCCGCCGTGGCGCCGCCGTGGACGATACCCGCTTCTTCCTGGAGTTCGAGGTCGAGGACACCGGCATCGGCATCGCCCCGGACGCGCTGCGCATCCTGTTCGACCGCTTCACCCAGGCCGACAGCTCGATCACCCGCCGCTACGGCGGCACCGGCCTCGGCCTCGCCATCTGCCGCGAGCTGTGCGCGATGATGGGCGGCAGCATCGACGTCGACACCGCTCCCGGCCGCGGCAGCGTCTTCCGCTTCACCATCGTCTGCCGCCTCGGCGACCCGTCCGCCCTGCGGCCGGTCGAACGCGACATGGAGGAGGCGGCGCGCAGCGTGGAGCTGCCGCCGCTGCGCGTGCTGGCGGTGGACGACGTCGACATCAACCGCGACATCGTCCGCGGCATGCTGGAACGCGCCGGCCACAGCGTCACGCTGGCGGCCAGCGGCAGCGAGGCCCTGCGGCTCGCCCGCGACACCGAGTTCGACCTGGTGCTGATGGACATCCAGATGCCGGGCATGGACGGGCTGACCGCCACCCGCATGGTGCGCGGCATGGCCGGCCCGCGCGGACAGGTGCCGATCATCGCGCTGACCGCCCACGCCTCCGGCAGCTCCCGGCCGGAATGCCTGTCGGCGGGGATGAACGGCTTCGTCACCAAGCCGCTGCGTCCCGCCGCGCTGCTGGCGGAGATCGCCCACATCCTTCACGGGCCGGACCACGCCGGCCCCGCCCCGCAACCCGCGCAGCAGCCGTCCGCCGCCGCCCCGGCCGCACTGCTCGACGACGAGCAGATCGGCGTGCTGCGCGAGGTGCTGAGCCCGGAGGAATGGCATCATTCGCTGAGCGAGTTCGCCATCGCCGCCCGCGCCGAGATCGCCGCCATCGCCACGGCCGCCACCGCGGGCGAAAGCCACCGGGCGCTGGCCCATACGCTGAAGGGCATGTCGCTGAATGTCGGGGCCGCCGCCCTCGGCGCCATCGCGCGGGACCTGGAACACGCCCCCGCCGCGGCGGCGCTGGAGCGGCATGCGGAGATGGAGGCGGTGCTGGAACGAACGCTCGGCGCCATGGCGGCCTGGACCCCGCGTCAATCCGCCTCAGCATCCTGACGCGACCGCTTAACGAATTTTGTTCAACCCCGGCGGTAGCGTCGGCGGCCTTTCGTCAAACCGGTTCACCGAATGAACCTCGATCCAGGATACGGCCGGCTCCATCTGATGGTGGTGGAGGATGTCACGCACACCCGTCAGGTGCTGCGCGGGATCCTGCGCCACCTCGGATTCCCGCGTGTCAGCGAGGCGTCCTGCGCCGCCGAGGCCTTCGACCTCGTGCGGGCGGCGCCGCCCGACATCATCCTGACCGACTGGGAGATGCCGGGGGGAAGCGGGCTCGACCTCGTGCGGATGGTTCGGACGCGCGCCGACTCCCCGGATCCGATGATCCCGGTGATCATGCTGACCGCCCATGGCGGGCTGGAGCACGTCATCGCCTGCCGCGACGCCGGCGCCACCGACTATCTGGTGAAGCCCTTCTCCCCCTCGCGCATCGCCACGCGCATCGTCGACGTGGTGTCGCGCCAGCGCCCCTTCGTCTGCGCGCCCGGCTATCGCGGCCCCGACCGGCGGCGGGCCCGGCGGCCGGTGCCGGCGGACCGCCGCTCCCCCATCGCCCCGGCGCCGGGGGTCCGGCTGCTGCCACCGGACGGGCTGCTGGCCGCCAAGGTGGCCGGCGACCCGGCGGCCGTCGACCGCGCCGTGCTGCTGCGGCAGGAGCTGCTGCTCAGCGTCCAGCCCGACCCCACGGCGGAGGCGCCGGGCCTGGCCCTGCTGGACGAGATGGCGGCGATGGCGCTCGGCGCCTCGGACCGGCTGGCCGATGCGCTGCGCCGCATGGCGGGGCCGCTCGACCTGCTGCGCTGCCGGCCGGGCGGCCTGTCGACCTCCGCCACCCGCGTGGTCGCCTCGCTCCAGCGCATCGTCGCCGATCCGGCCTCGGCGATCGCCTCGCAGGATGCGGTGCGGCTCCACCTGATGGCCTTGCGGGCGATCCTGCGCGCGGCGGACGATCCCGCCGCCGAGCGCACCGCGGAGGAGCTGGCCAGCCAGATCGAACTGCTCGGCCGCGCCGGCCGGTGAGCCCGCCCGCGGCACAAGCGGCCCCCGCCGGTGTTCCCTTGCATGACGGCGACCTGCGCAAGGGAAGGGTGTGAGATGACTCAGATGCTCGGCAATGCCTCCTGGCTGGCCGGGACGGGCCGGCCGGCGGCGGACGGGATCCGGCCGGCGGTGCGGATCGTGATGGCGGAGGCCGGCTTCCGGCCGATCGACACCGGCAACGGGCGGCCCGCCTGGTTCCGGCGGGCGGGCGACGGCACGCACCACGCCCTGATCTCGTTCAACGGCGGCCTGGACGGCGATCCGCAGGCGGCGGGCTGGGTCGCCGGCGTCTATGGCGAGCGCGGCGGCATCATCGAGGTCGCCGGCATCACGCTGGCCCGCGCCATCGACGCGGCCGACCAGTTGCCCTCCCCCGTCCGCGCCGACGGGTCGCTGATCGAGGCACTCTACCCCTCGCTCGATCAGGCGATGGACGACCTGTCGTGACATCAGAGGGTTATGAACTCCGACACTCACCAAGGTG
Source organism: Azospirillum thermophilum (assembly GCF_003130795.1). NCBI lineage: Bacteria > Pseudomonadati > Pseudomonadota > Alphaproteobacteria > Rhodospirillales > Azospirillaceae > Azospirillum > Azospirillum thermophilum. Next base: position 97,805 of record NZ_CP029358.1, on the reverse strand, counting down.
GGAATAGACATTCCGCCACGCTTCGCCCAAAGCTCCGCGGTATATCATTTCACCGCAGCGAGCGATCCCGCATGACCCCCACCCCGCCGCCTCCCTTCCGCGTCCTGCTGGTGGAGGACGAGACGCTGGTCGCCATGGCGGTCGAGGACGCCCTGTCCATGCACGGCGTCGAGGTGGTCGGCCCGGCCGACAGCGTGCCGCTCGCGCTGGAACTGGTCGAACGGGGCGGTTTCGACGGCGCCCTGCTCGACGTCAACCTGCGCGGCGAACGGGTCGATCAGGTGGCCGACGCGCTGGCCGCGCGCGGGCTGCCCTTCATCTTCACAACGGGCACCGGGGCGGACGGCGTGCCCGAAGGACACCGCCACCGCCCCGTGCTGACCAAGCCCTTCCGTGATGCCGAGATGTCGGCGGCGATCGACGAGCATCTGCGGCCCGCCTGATCGCCGCCCTCCCCCAGTAGGGTCAGCCCGGCCGGCCGTCGGCCCGCGGCGTCAGCAGGATGGGGGCATAGACGGCGAGGAAGAGGGCGAAGGCCGCCACCCAGACCACACCGGCCGCCAGCAGCGCCGGCCAAACCAGACCGGCCGGCAGCAGCGGCGAGGCGACGCGCAGCAGGGCGGCAGCGGTCACCAGCCAATAGGCGCCGACCGTCAGCGGGGCCGCCACCAGCGGCCGGCCGGTATGGCCCAGCGCCGCCCGGCTCATCACCGCCAGGATCATCGTCCCGAAGGCGCCGGCGGTCAGCGCATGGATGCCGGAGGAGGCCGGCACCACATCGCCGACCAGATGCAGGCCGGTCAGCGCCAGCCCGGCGACCACCCACAGATAGCCGACATGCAGCACCCACAGGATGGGCTGCCGCCGCGCCTTCCACCCCTGCCAGCCGAACAGCCGAACGCCGTGCGCCGCCGCGGCGACCAGCGCCAGCAGGCCGGTCGCGACCGCGTCGGGGATCAGCACCGTCGCCGGGATCAGCGCGGCGGTGGAGGCCAGCGTCACCCGCTCCACCCAGGGGCGGGACACCACCGTCGCCGGGATGCGCTGCGCCGCCAGCCCGTTGCGGGTGAAGGCCGGCAGGATGCGGCCGCCGATCACCGCCACCATCATCAGCACCACGCCGATCGCCAGCGCGAGCCCCCGCGCGCCGCCGTCCTCCAGCACCGCCATCCACTCCAGATGGATCAGCAGGTTGGCGAGGAACAGCAGGACCAGCAGGACCAGGAAGGCGCTGTTGCGCAGCTTGCCCGCGCGGATCAGCGGCCGGGCGAGCGCCACCCCCAGCGCCGGGAAGAAGGCGAGGTCCAGCAGGGCGGCGGCCGGCGCCGGCACGCCCGCCCAGGGGAACACCGCCACCCGGCCCGCCAGCCACAGGACGGCCAGCAGCATCAGCGGCCGGCCGGACAGCGCGACGGTGCCCGTCCAGCTCGGCACCGCCGTCAGCAGGAAGCCGGCGACCGCCGCGGCGGAAAAGCCGAACAGCATCTCGTGCGCGTGCCAGATGCTCGGACCGATGGGGCCGTCCGGCCAGGTGCCGGTGACGAGCACGGCGAGCCAGGCGGCGAGGAATCCGGCCGCGGACAGGCCGGCGGCAAGGAAGAAGGGGCGGAAGCCGTAGCGGAAGAGGACCGGCAGCGGATCGGCGTCCGTCCGGTCGGTGGGGGAGATGCTGTGCAGGGACATGGGGCGCAAGCCTCCGGAGGGCCGGAATGGGAACAGGTCTGCGGCCGACCTTGCGCCGGGGGGACCGGTGTCGCCTTGACCATCGTCAACCCTTTTCCCGCCTTGCCGAAGCGGCGGCGCCGTCCCACACTCAGGACATCATGACCGGCGACCCCCGCGACGACCGCATCCGAGCCCTGGAGGACGCCCTGCGCGACGTGGCGCGGGAGGCCGCCTCGGCACGGTCGGCGCTGTGCGAGAACGAGTTGGTCATCCGGCTCGACACCATCCTGGCGCGCAGCCTGGGGGCGCTGAAGGAGACCGGCAGCGGACCGGAAGCCTGAGACGCGGTATTGTTCGCGTCACCAGCATAATTCACGAAACCGCAATATCCCTGACACGGCACCGTCACCGGCGGCCATTAACCTTCCACCGGATTTTTGCGCCCTCCTTGGCATCCGGTGATCATGAGCACGGAACACATCGTCCGGTCCTTCGCGCAGGAACTGCAGCGGCTGTCCAACCTGGTCATGCAGATGGGCGGCGTGGCGGAGGCGCAGGTCGAGGCGGCGGTCAGGGCGGTGGCGCGGCGCGACGTCGGCCTCGCCACCCAGGTGATGCAGGCGGACCAGCGGCTCGACGCCTACGAACGGGACATCGACACGGAGGCGATCCGGCTGCTGGCGCTGCGCCAGCCGATGGCGCAGGACCTGCGGGAGATCGTCTCGGCCCTGAAGATCTCCGCCGACCTGGAGCGGATCGGCGATTACGCCGCCAACATCGCCAAGCGCTCGCTGGTGCTGGCCCAGGTGCCGGCGGCGCGGCCGGCGGTGGCGATCCCGCGCATGGGCCGCATGGTCGAAACGACGATGAAGGACGTGCTCGACGCCTATATCGAGCGCGACGTCGCCAAGGCCGTTGCCGCCTGGGAACGCGACGAGGAACTGGACGACCTCTACACCAGCCTGTTCCGCGAGGTCCTCACCTACATGATGGAGGATCCGCGCAACATCACGCCCTGCACGCATCTGCTGTTCATGGCGAAGAACCTGGAGCGGATCGGCGACCACGCGACCAACATCGCCGAGACCATCCATTTCCTGGTGGTCGGCACGCCGCTGTCGATGGCACGGCCGAAGAACGACGCCAGCAGCTTCGCCATCGCCGACCACGACGACGCCATCCTGCCCGTCGGCCTGGGCGACGATTCGCTGGACGGTTCCTCCGCCGACGCCGGCTGATCCGGCCCGCCCGTCTTCACGCGCCGCCGGTCGACGCCCCCCGCTCAGCCGACATTTTCCGGGATCTGGTTGATCGCCCGGCACTTCGCCTCGAACTCGGCGGAGATGAAGGGCGGGCGCTTGAAGAAGCCGGCGATCCAGCTCGCCAGCAGGCACAGCTCCTCCAGCTTCACCAGCTCGTCCAGCGTGCCCTCGGGGAAGCGGATGCCGAAGCTGTCGGAGATGTACTCCAGCACCTCCTCCACCTGCTCGATGGTCAGGCCGCAGTCGGTCTCCAGAGTGGCGGTCCGGGTCAGCTTGGCCTCGTCGATGCCGTACACGTCGCGGATCAGCTTCACGATCCAGCGGAACATGTTCATCCAGTTGGAGACGCCTTCGACCGATATGCTCATCTCGCCACTCGCCGGGGAAAGCGGAGCCCAGTCCTTTCGGTACTAGCTCTTTCGGGAGAGAACTATACACCAGCGGAGGGCAAGAAGAACCACCGGATCGACGCCGATCGCCGGCAACGCCCCGTCGAAATTGCCGCAGCGTCTGCCGCCAAAGCGGGCATAATCGGTGGCGCATGCCTGTTTTGCCGCCGCCGGCAGCGCGTCCTCCTCAGCCTGACGATGCGCCGGCCGCGGCCCGCCTGCCATGGCATGCCCGATGCACCGTCCGACGCCTCGACAACGGGGTTCGGCGAACGAAGGCGAGGCGACCATGACGGCAAGGACGGTTCATCCGGTGGACGAGGTGCTGCCCCCCTGGCGGCTGCTGGCGCTGGGGCTGCAGCATGTGCTGGTCATGTATGCGGGGGCGGTCGCGGTGCCGCTGATCATCGGCGGCGCGCTGAAGCTGCCCAAGGACCAGGTGGCGCTGCTGATCAACGCCGACCTGTTCGCCTGCGGGCTGGTCACGCTGATCCAGTGCGTCGGCTTCTGGAAGTTCGGCATCCGGCTGCCGGTGATGATGGGCGTCACCTTCGCGGCGGTCGGCCCGATGGTCGCCATGGCGGGCAACCCGTCGCTCGGGCTGCTCGGCATCTACGGCGCGGTGATCGGCTCGGGGGTGTTCGGGCTGCTGGCGGCGCCGCTGATCGGCCGGCTGCTGCCGCTCTTCCCGCCGGTGGTCACCGGCAGCGTCATCGCCATCATCGGCATCTCGCTGATGCGGGTGGCGGTCAACTGGGCGGGCGGCGGGGTGGGCAATCCCGGCTTCGGCGACCCCACCTATCTCGCCATCGCGCTGTTCGTGCTGGTGGTGGTGCTGGGGGTGATGAAGCATGGCCGCGGCTTCCTGCGGAACATCGCGGTGCTGCTGGGCATCGTCGCCGGCATGGTGGTGGCCTCCGCCCTGGGCATGGTCAGCTTCGCCGGTCTTGCCGAGGCGCCATGGGTGGACGTGGTGCGGCCCTTCCAGTTCGGCTGGCCGGTCTTCGATCCCCTGGCCATCGTCACCATGTCGCTGGTGATGATCGTGGTGATGATCGAATCCACCGGCATGTTCCTGGCGGTGGGCGACATGGTGGGCCGCCCGGTGAGCACGGAGGATCTGACGCGCGGCCTGCGCACCGACGGGCTCGGCACGCTGATCGGCGGCGTCTTCAACACCTTCCCCTACACCTCCTTCTCGCAGAATGTCGGGCTGGTCGGGGTGACCGGGGTGCGCAGCCGCTGGGTCTGTGCCGCGGGCGGGGTGATCCTGCTGGTGCTGGGGCTGCTGCCGAAGCTCGCCCATGTGGTGGCGTCGGTGCCGGCCTTCGTGCTGGGCGGGGCCGGCATCGTGATGTTCGGCATGGTCGCCGCCACCGGCGTGCGCATCCTGTCCCGCGTCGATTTCGCCACCCGGCGGGAGAATCTGGTGATCGTCGCCGTCAGCGTCGGGATCGGGCTGGTGCCGCTGGTCTCCGACAAGGTCTTCCAGAAGATGCCGGGCTTCCTGTCGCCGCTGCTGCACAGCGGCATCCTGCTCGGCACCCTGGCCGCGGTCCTGCTGAACTGGTACTTCAACGGGCTGGACTCGGACGGCGAGGCCCGCCACGGCGTGGCCGCGGCGGCGCAAGGCGCGGAAGCCTGACCGCGCCCGGCGGCCGGTGACCCGATCGGCGGCCTGATCGGCCGTCCAGGTCAGGCCGCGCGGGTCGGGCAGCCTGGGTCAGGCCGCCAGCCGCTCCGGCTCCTGCAGGTCGGACTCGTTCCAGGGGAACAGGTCCTGGCCGTCGAAGGCGAGCCGGTCGGGCTCGACCCGGCCGATGACGCGGGTGCCCTCGGCGGCGATGCGGATGACGTCGCCGTCCTCCGGCACCAGGGCCCGCTCGACGCCGCAGTCGCGGGCGAGGCGGGCGTGCGCCTCCAGATGCTCCAGCGTGCCGTGGACCGGCACCGCGAAGCGCGGGCGCACCAGCCCGTACATGCGGGCGAGGTCGTCGCGCTTGGGGTGGCCGGTGACGTGGACCGGCGCTTCGGCCGGGGTCACCACCTCGACGCCCATGGCGCGCAGATGGGCCTGCACCGCGCCGATGGTGTCCTCGTTGCCGGGGATGGCGCGGGCGGAGAAGATGGCGGCGTCGCCCTCCTCCAGCCACAGCTCGCGATGGTCGTTGCGGGCGATGCGGCTGAGCGCGGCGCGCTCCTCTCCCTGGCTGCCGGTGCAGAGCAGGACGAGGTTGCGCCGGTCGGTCCAGGAGGCCTCGCGCAGGCTGATGAACTCGGGCAGCCCGTCGAGGTAGCCGCAGGCCCGCGCCGCCTTCTCCATGCGGATCATCGAGCGGCCGACCAGCACGACCTTGCGGTCGTGGGCGGCGGCGGCCTCCAGCACGGCGCGCATGCGGGCGACGTTGCTGGCGAAGCCGGTGACGGCGATGGCGCCGCGGCGGCCGGCGAAGGCGGCCATCAGGCCGGCGCGGGCGTCCGCCTCCGACCCGGCGGTGCCGTCGACGTTGGCGTTGGTGCTGTCGCACATCATCGCCAGCACGCCCTCGTCACCCAGCCGCTTCAGCGCCGCCAGGTCGGCGGTGCGGCCGACCAGCGGGTTCGGGTCGAACTTCCAGTCGCCGGTGTGCAGCACGGTGCCCGCCGGGGTGCGGATGGCGACCGACATCGGCTCGGGGATCGAGTGGGTCATCGCCACCGTCTCGACCCGGAAGGGGCCGATCTCCAGCGCCGCCCCGACCGGGAAGGTGTGAAGCTTGACGCGGCGGTGGATGCCGGCGTCCTTCAGCCGCTCGCGGATCACGGCGGCGGCGAAGGGGCTGGCGTAGATGGGGCAGTTCAGGCGCTTCCACAGATGGTGGATGGCGCCGATATGGTCCTCGTGCGCGTGGGTGACGACCAGGCCGACCACATCGTCCATCCGCTCCTCGATGAAGCGGGGATCGGCCATCACGGCGTCGATGCCCGGAGCCTCGTCGCCCATGAAGGCGACGCCGGCGTCCACGATCAGCCATTTCCCGGCATGGCCGTAGAGCGCCATGTTCATCCCGATCCGCGAACAGCCGCCGAGCGGCAGGAACAGGATCTCGTCAGCGCCCGGCACCGGGCCGGACGCCGCACCGCGACGGTGCTTGCTATCGAATGTCATTGGGTGTGCGTGCTTCCTGTGCAGTCATGGTTTACAAGGTCCGGCATTCGACGCTGCCGGCGGGCGTGCATCGCTGGGCGACGCGGAATTCCGTGGAGTCCGTGGGGGGAGTCCGTGGCGGTGTCGGGGTCGATCGCGATCACGTCTCGATGCACGGGCGCAGAGCCATTGCAGGCGCGCCGCATGTCGCGATTCATGCCAACGGGGGCCAACCCGATCCGAAGCGACCTGGACCGGCAGGGCCGGTCGTCCGGACGGCCGCTCCGGACTGGTTCGAGATATGGGGAGAAGGCGGCCCGGGTCAAGGGCTTATGACGAAGGCGTCCCTGCCCTGCGCCGCACGCCGGTCGCGCCGGCCCCGCCGGCGGGGGAGCCGTGCCCGAAAACCGTGCCCGAAAACCGTGCCTGGAAATTTGCGAGCGGGGCGGCTGCCCCCCAGCGTGCCGCCCCGCTCACGGGACGGCCACTACAACGCGGCGCCCACCCTCGTCCCCTGGGCGATGGCGCGCTTCGCGTCGAGTTCGGCCGCCACGTCGGCCCCGCCGATCAGGTGCACCGGCACCCCGGCGGCGGTCAGCGGTCCGTGCAGGTCGCGCAGCGGCTCCTGCCCGGTGCACAGCACGATGGTATCGACCTCCAGCAGCCGGGGGGTCTCGCGCTTCTCCCCGAAGCTGATGGTCAGGCCGCGGTCGTCGATGGCCTCGTAGTTCACGCCGGCCAGCATCTCCACCTGCTTCATCTTCAGCTGCGCCCGGTGGATCCAGCCGGTGGTCTTGCCGAGCCCGGCGCCCGGCTTGGTCGCCTTGCGCTGCAGCAGGGTGATCTGGCGCGGCGAGGGCGCCGGGCGCGGCGCCACCACGCCGCCGCGCGCCTCGGCCGGGTCTGCGACTCCCCACTCCGCCAGCCACTGCGACAGGTCCTGGCCCGGCGCCGGCGCGCCGTGGCCGTCATGCGTCAGGTACTCGCAGACGTCGAAGCCGATGCCGCCGGCACCGATCACCGCGACCCGCCGGCCCACCGGCTTGCGGTGGCGCAGCACGTCGATGTAGGTCAGCACCTTGGGGTTCGACTGGCCGGGAATCCGCGGGTCGCGCGGCAGGACGCCGGTCGCCAGCACCACCTCGTCCCAGCCGGCCGACAGCTCGGCCACCGTCACGCGGCGGTTCAGGTGCAGGGTCACCCCCGTCTCGGCGATGCGGCTGGTGAAGTAGCGCAGCGTCTCCGCGAACTCCTCCTTGCCGGGGATGCGCATCGCCATGGTGAACTGGCCGCCGATCTCGGCCGCCGCGTCGAACAGATGCACCTCGTGCCCGCGCTCGGCCAGCGTGGTGGCGCAGGCGAGCCCGGCGGGGCCGGCGCCGACCACCGCGATGCGCTTCGGCCGGGTGGCCGGCTCGATCGTCAGCTCCGTCTCGTGGCAGGCGCGCGGGTTGACGAGGCAGCTCGCCCGCTTGCCGGAGAAGACATGGTCCAGGCAGGCCTGGTTGCAGGCGATGCAGGTGTTGATGGCGTAGGCGCGGCCGGCCGCCGCCTTGTTGACGAACTCCGGGTCGGCCAGCAGCGGCCGCGCCATGGAGACGAGGTCGGCGCTGCCGTCGGACAGGATACCCTCCGCCACCTCCGGCGCGTTGATGCGGTTGGTGGTGCAGAGCGGAATGCCGACCTCGCCCTTCAGCTTCCTCGTCACCCAGGCGAAGGCGCCGCGCGGCACGCTGGTGGCGATGGTCGGGATGCGCGCCTCGTGCCAGCCGATGCCGGTGTTGATGATGGTGGCCCCCGCCTGCTCGATCGCCCTGGCGAGCTGCACCACCTCGTCCCAGCTGCTGCCGTCGGGGATCAGGTCCAGCATGGACAGCCGGTAGATGATGATGAAGTCGCGCCCCACCGCCTCGCGCATGCGCGACACGATCTCCACGGGGAAGCGCATGCGGTTGGCATAGTCGCCGCCCCAGCGGTCGGTGCGCTTGTTGGTGTGGGCGACCAGGAACTGGTTGATCAGGTAGCCCTCGCTGCCCATCACCTCGACGCCGTCATAGCCGGCGTCGCGCGCCAGCTCGGCGCAGCGGACGAAGGCGCGGATCTGCCGCTCGACCCCGCCGGCGCTCAGCCCGCGCGGCGTGAAGCGGGAGATCGGCGACCGGATGGGCGACGGCGCGACCGACAGGGGGCTGTAGCCGTAGCGGCCGGCATGCAGGATCTGCAGCGCCACCTTGCCGCCCGCGGCATGCACCGCGTCGGTCACCATCCGGTGCGGCGTGACGGCGCCGCGCCGCGCCAGCGTCGAGGCGAAGGGCGACAGCCAGCCCTCCACGTTCGGCGCGAAGCCGCCGGTCACCATCAGCCCGACGCCGCCGCGCGCCCGCTCCGCCAGATAGGCGGCCAGCAGCGGGAAGTTGCGCTTGCGATCCTCCAGCCCCGTATGCATCGACCCCATCACCACCCGGTTGCGCAGGGTCGTGAAGCCGAGGTCGAGCGGCGCCAGCAGATGCGGGTAGGGAGCGGTCGCAGGGGCGGTCACGGGCGGCGGGCTCCTGGTCTGGAACGAGGCGCCCCCCTGGGAGCGGGACGCCCTCGGGGGGAACGCGGTGGGACGGATGATCCGTCGCCCCACTCCTACCGTTGCTTGACCTATACGTCAATCCCCTTCCGCTAGAGGGCTCAGCGCTCCAGCTTGGTGGAGAGGATGATGGACGACATGGTCTTCTCCACCCCGGCGATGCGGCCGATGCCGTCCAGCACGGCGTCCAGCGCGTCGTGGCTGTCGGCGCTGACGGTGGCGCACATGTCGTAGATTCCGCTGATGGTGTGCAGCCGCGTCACCTCCGGCATCTTGCGCAGCGTGTGGACGACGCGGTCGGCCAGCTTGGCGTTGACGCTCAGCATGACCAGCGCCGACACCGTGCGCCGCGGCGCCGGCGTGCCGTAGCGCAGCGTGTAGCCGGCGATCACCCCCTGCCGTTCCAGCCGCGCGATGCGGTCCTGCACGGTGGAGCGCGACAGGCCGAGCGCGCGGCCGAGGGCGGCGGTGCTGGTCCGCGCGTTCATCGCCAGCAGGTCGAGAAGCTGGCGGTCGATGTCGTCCAGGGGCGGGTTGGGCAGGTCCGGCATGGCCCCTGTGATATCCGGCGCAGGCGGTGCGGTAAAGCGCCGCGCCACCCCGGCCTCCGGCGTTCCGGCGAAATGCCGGACCGGCCGGCGTTCCGCCGGAAATCGGCGGCGTGACCGGCGCTTTGCCCGGTGGCTTCCGGACAGCCGCCCCTGCGACCCTGGGGGTGCGACAGGATGTCGCCAAGCGAACAGGGAGAACAGGGACGATGGGTGCCATGAAGGTTCTGGTCCTCGGGGCCGGCAAGATCGGGTCGATGATCGCCACGCTGCTGTCCGGGACCGACGACTTCCAGGTGACGGTCGGCGACCGGGACGAGGCTCTGCTGGCGCGGGCCGAGCGGATGGGCCTGCGCGTCCGCCGGGTGGACGTCGAGGACGAGGAGTCGCTGCGCGCCGCCGCGATGGGACAGGGTGCCGTGCTCAGCGCCTGCCCCTATACCCTGACGCCGAAGATCGCCGCGGTGGCGGTCGCCTGCGGCGCCCATTACCTCGACCTGACGGAGGACGTGGCCGCCACCCGCGCGGTGAAGGAGCTGGCGGAGAAGGCCGGCACCGCCCTGATCCCGCAATGCGGCCTGGCGCCCGGCTTCATCTCGGTGGTCGGCTACGACCTCGCCCGCCGCTTCGACACGCTGCACAACCTGCACCTGCGGGTCGGCGCCCTGCCGCAATATCCGACCAACGCCCTGAAATACAACCTGACCTGGAGCACCGACGGCCTCATCAACGAGTACTGCAACCCGTGCGAGGCGATCGTCGACGGGGTGCGGCGCGAGGTGATGCCGCTGGAGGGCGACGAGGCCTTCGCGCTCGACGGCATCGGCTACGAGGCGTTCAACACGTCGGGCGGGCTCGGGTCGCTGTGCGAGACGCTGGACGGCAAGGTGCGCAACCTCGACTACAAGACCGTGCGCTATCCCGGCCACCGCGAGATCGTCCGCCTGCTGATCCGCGACCTGAAGCTCGGCGAGCGGCGCCACCTGCTGAAGGACGTGCTGGAGACGGCGGTGCCGCTGACCCTGCAGGACGTGGTGCTGGTCCTGGCGACGGCGACCGGCGTGCAGGACGGCGAGCTGCGGCAGGAGACCTTCGCCACCAAGATCTACAGCCGCGAGATCGCCGGCCGCACCTGGAGCGCCATCCAGATCACCACCGCCGCCGGCATCTGCGCCGTGCTCGACCTGCTGCGCGAGGGCTCGATCCCGCAGGCGGGCTTCGTCCGCCAGGAACAGGTCACCCTCTCGGCCTTCCTCGCCAACCGCTTCGGCGGCCACTACAAGGGCTGAGGACGGCCATTCTCGGAACGCCGCGGGGCGAGCGGCAGCGCGATGGTGAAGCTGCTGCCCTTGCCCAGCTCGCTCTCCGCCCGCACCGTGCCGCCGTGGAGCTGGACGATGCGGCGGACGATGTTCAGCCCGACGCCGCTGCCCGACGCCGTGGCGTTGGAGGCGCGGACATAGCGCTCGAACACCAGGTCGATCTCGTCGGGCGGGATGCCGATGCCGCTGTCGACCACCGACACGGTGGCGAGGCCGCCGGGGCCGGCCGGAAAGCGGGCACGGATCAGCACGCGGCTGCCCTTGGGCGAGTATTTGACCGCATTGCTCAGCAGGTTGCGGATGCAGAGGTCGAGCAGCTCGGCGTCGCCCAGCACGTCGGGGGCGAGCCCGCACCGCTCCGGCCGGTCGATCTCCAGCTCGATCCGGTGGTCGCGGCCGTCGGCGGCACCGTCCTCCATCTGCTCGGCGACCAGCTCGAACAGCAGCCCCTCCAGGTCGACCGGCACCAGCCGCAGCGAGAAGGAGGCGTTGTTCAGCCGCTCGTCGGCCAGGCAGGTCTCGATGGTGATGACCTGCCGGCGCACCGCGGACCGGATGGTGCGCAGCCGGTGGATGAAGTCCGGCGCCCCCTGCTCCGCCTTCAGCAGCATCATCTGGGCGGCGCTGTCGATGATGGCGAGCGGCGTCTTGAACTCGTGCGCCGCCATGCCGAGGAACTGGTGGAGCTCGCGCCGGGCGCTCTGCTCGGCGGCGAGCAGCCGTTCCGCCTGCAGCCGGGCGGCGTCGAGCGAGCGGATCGTCTCCTCCAGCCGGGCCTCCGCCCGCTTCAGATGGGTGATGTCGCGCAGCAGGAGAAGCTGGCCGACGCGCCGGTCGGCATAATGCAGCGTCTCCCGCTTCACCTCGAAGTACCGGCCCTCCGTCCCCAGGGCGACGACCCGCGGCGCCTCCCCCGCCAGCGGCGGGCGGTCGCCCAGCGCGTCGCCCAGCGGCGTCGCCGCCAGCCTCTGCCCGACGATCCCGTCCGCCGCCAGCGCGCGGGCCGCCCGGTTCGCCTCCACCACCGTTCCCTCGGCGTCGGTCACCAGCACCGGGTCGGGCACGGCGTCCAGCAGGGCGCCGCGCGCCACCGGGACGAGGTCGAAGAGCTGGCGCCGGGTGATCAGCCAGTAGAAGGTGCAGCCCATCGCCAGGAAGCCGAAGGGCGTCGGGTCGAAGTCGAACAGCGTGACGTTGCCGGTGATGTAGCTGATGTTGGCGATCCACGGCACCGCCATCACCAGCAGGAATCCCAGATAGTGGCTGCGGTAGACGCGCGGCGCGCGGACGATGCCGTTCGCGGTGACCGCGATGGCGACGACCATGAACAGGTAGAGGTAGACGGTCGTCAGGTAGAACCACAGCCCGTGCTCGTAGACGATCGCCGCCCCCGGCTCCGCGCTGATCGGCCGGGTATCGACGTAGAGCAGGCCGTGGCTGTCGTTGGTCAGCGCCAGGATGCCGGTCACCAGCCCCATCGCCAGCGGCGGCGGCCGCCACAGCGGCGACAGGTGGCCGTGGATGTAGGACCAGATGAACAGCGCCCAGAAGCTCGGCCCCGGCACGATGCCGAACCACGCCATCTCCGCCCAGAACACCTTGGCGTCCGGCGTGGGCACGATGTTCTCGATCGCCGCGGCGGTCGACCACCAGACGGCGGCGAGTTGCATGGCCACGAAATCGCCGCGGCCGGGAAAGCGGGGCTGCCGCAGGCTCCTGTAGGTGGTCCACAACGTCACCAGGACGGTGGCCAGCAGAAGGATTGCCGGAAAATTAAGCATGAGCCCCGCCAAAGGCGCCGCAGTCGGCCGCGCAGACCATCGTAGTCTTCGATGTCAGCCGCCGCGGCGCCTGTCAACGGCGATCCACCGCGGCATCTTGCTTTCGCCTGCGCAACGTCCGGCCGGGACGGCGGACCGTTTCGGGGTCAGCGCGTCCGCAGGGCGGCGAGGTCGGAGGGGCCGGTCATGCACAGCCCGACCTCCTGCTGCACCTCGTCGGCCAGCGCGCGGATCGTCTCCTCGATCACCGAGCGGTCGCCGACCGCCAGCGCCGCCAGGCCGCAGGCCAGCACCGCCCCGGCGGCGGCAGGGCGCAGCCGCAGCCGGGCCGGCGGCAGCGACCGGATGCTGAGCGCGAAGGCCAGCGCCGCGGCGGCCCCGACCGAGAGGCCGATCAGCACCTCCAGCTTGGTATGGGCGCGCAGCAGGATCCGCGACAGGCCGATGGCCGCCACCAGCCCGGCGGTCCCGGCCATCAGCAGGGTGCGGCGCCAGGGAATGTCCACGGCGCGCAGCATGACCGCGGCGAGCGAGCCGTAGAACAGCGCGGAGAAGGCGGCGTGACCGCTGGGGCTGACCACCCGCCGCAGCAGGATCGGCAGCCCGCAGGCATGGCCGTAGAGCTTCAACGCCGCCATGCCCAGCAGGCAGGCGCCCAGCACGGCGATCCAGCGCAGCGCCAGCCGCGCCGAATGCTGCCGCCACAGCACGGCCGCGAGGAGGACCGAGAGGGGGAGGAGGAGAACGCTGCTCCCCAGCAGGGTCACGGCAGCGCTCACATCACGAAGCATAGGCGTATCATCCGCCGGGTGGATCGAAGGCAGTTTAGCACGGCAGGCCGGATTCGCCATGCGGCTGTACCCGCGGACGGTCGGCCGGCCATGCGGCGTCGCAGCATTAACGGACTGCGGCACCATTCATTCAGGGCGCAGGGTACGTACCCCGGCGGTGGCACCGGGATTGCCGGCCTTGCCTAGCCCGACGGGGGCTTGAACCCGTCACATCCCCACCCCGCCGGCGAGCTGCCCGCCATCCACCGCCAGCCGGCCGGCCACCACGGCGGCCTGGGTGCGGCTGACCACGTTCAGCTTGCGCAGGATGGTCGAGACATGGACCTTCACCGTCTGCTCCGACACGGCGAGGTCGGCGGCGATCTGCTTGTTCAGCTTGCCGTCGACGATCATCATCAGGATGCGGAGCTGCTGCGGCGACAGCGAGGCGAAGCGGCGGGCCAGATCGGCCTCGTCCGCTTCCGCCGGGATGACGGCGGAGGCCGGCGGCGCCCACACCTCGCCCGACAGGATGGCGCGGATCGCCTCGGCCATGGCGGCCATGCTCAGCGACTTCGGGATGTAGCCCGACGCGCCGAAGGCCAGCGCGCGGGAGATGGTGCCGCCGTCCTGCAGGGCCGAGATGATGGCGACCGGCACCGTCGGGTGGTGGGCCTGCATCAGGAACAGCCCGGCGAAGCCATGGGTGCCCGGCATGTTGAGGTCGAGCAGGACGAGGTCGATGGCCTCCGGCCGCTCCGCCACCGCGGTCATCACGCCGTCCAGCGTCCCGCATTCGATGATGGCGACCTCCGGCATCGCCTTGCCCAGGGCATCGCGCAGCGCCGCCTGCACCAGGGGATGGTCGTCGCCGATGACGATGGTGACCGTCCCGTCGCGGCTGCTCTCCTCGCCGCATTCCTCGATGGCCATATGCTCCCTCCCCTGCCCGGTCCCTTCAGCGCACGGCGCTCGCCTGCAGCGCGGCCCCGTTCACGAACCGGCGCAGCGAGGCGGGCTTGACCGGCTTGTAGAGCAGGCCGCAGCCGGCCCGCTCCGCCTCCTCCCGCACCTGGTCGCTGCGGTCGGCGGTGATCAGCAGCGCGGGCACCGGCCGGCCCCACCGGCCGCGCAGCGTCTCCAGCAGGCCGAGGCCGCTCGGCCCCTCGCCGACATGGTAATCGACGCAGACCAGGTCCGGAACCCGCCCGTCGAGGGCGGCCAGCGCCCCTTCCGCGTCCCGGGCGGCGGCGACGCGGCAGCCCCACTGGCCGAGCAGCGCGCCCAGGCCCTGGAGGATGGCGTCCTCGTTGTCGAGGCACAGCACCAGCAGGCCGCCGGCGAGGCTGTCCGGCACGGCGCGGGCCGGACGGGCGATGCGGTCCGGCCGCCGCTCGGCCAGCGGCACCTCGACCGCGAAGCCGGTGCCCCGCCCGACGGTGGAGCGCAGCGAGATCGGGTGGCCCAGCAGGCCGGCGATGCGGTCGACGATGGCAAGGCCCAGCCCGAGGCCCCCGTCGGCCCCGCCGCCGGTCCCGGTGCCATCCCCGCCGCCGCGGCTGGCGGGGCCGAGGCGGCGGAACTCCTCGAACACCTCCTGCCGCTTGTCCTCCGGAATGCCGGGGCCGGTGTCCCACACTTCGATCCGCAGCGCCCCGCCGCTTCGCCGGCAGCCCAGCAGCACCCGTCCCCGCTCGGTGTAGCGCACGGCGTTCGACAGGAAGTTCTGCAGCACCCGCCGCAGCAGTTGCGGGTCGGACCGCACGGCGGCGCCGCAGCAGACCACCCGCAGCGTCAGTCCGCGCTCGCGCGCCAGGGCGGAGAATTCCACCGCCAGCCCCGACAGCAGCTCGTCGATGGGGAACTCCCGCACCGCGGCGCGGACGTTGCCGGCATCCAGCGACGAGATGTCGAGCAGCCCGCCCAGCAGCAGCTCGGTCGAGCGCAGCGCATTGGCGGCGTTCTCCACCATCGCCCGCTCGGCCGTCCGCTGATCCGGATCGGGCTGCGGGCTGCGCACGCTCTCCTCCAGGGCCGAGACGAACAGCCGCGCCGCGTTCAGCGGCTGCAGCAGGTCGTGGCTGGCGGCGGCGAGGAAGCGGGTCTTCGACAGGTTGGCCTGCTCGGCCTCCGCCTTGGCGCGCTGCAGCGCCTCGGTGCGCTCCCGCACGCGGCGCTCCAGCGTCTCGTTGGCCTCGCGCAGCGCCTCGGCGGCGCGGTAGCGTTCGGTCACGTCGGTGAAGGTGGAGACGTAGCCGCCCTCCGGCATGCGGTCGTAGACGATCTCCAGCACCGTGCCGTCGGGGCGGCGGCGTTCGTAGACGTAGGGCCAGCGCTGGCGGCTGGGGTCGCGGTTGGTGACCAGCGCCTTCAGGTCGCTCGCCGCATACTCGCCGCGGCGGGTGTTGAAGGTCACCACCTCGGTCAGCGGGGCGCCGACCCGCACCAGCTCGGCCGGCAGGTCCAGCAGTTCCAGGAAGCGGCGGTTCCAGGCGGCGAGGCGGAATTCGGAATCGAACACGCAGATGCCCTGGCCGACGCTCTCCAGCGTCGCCTCCAGAAGCTTGCGGTTGAAGTGCAGCGCCTCCGACGCCTCGTCCAGCATCGCCATGGCGGCGCCGCGCGACAGCGACCGGCCCTGCAGCGCCGCCGCCATCACCACCCGCGCCGACGCCGCCCCGATGGCGCCGGCGATCAGCCCCTCGGTGAAGCGCAGCGCGTCGAAATCGGCGGGGCCGCCGGCATGGCCGCCGCGGGCGGCGACATAGCCGTCCATCGCCGCGTTCCCCCGCTCCGCCCCGACGAAGCGCACGGCCAGCGCCCGCAGATCCTCCAGCCGGGTCACGGCGCGCGGCTGCGGCCGGCCCGCCTCCGCTCCGCCGGGCGGCCCGACGACGACGGCGAAGGCCTCCGCCTGCGCCCGCTCCACCGTGCTCGGCCGGGCGAGCAGGCTGCCGGCGAGGAAGGCCAGCAGGTTGGCGCCCAGGCTCCACAGCGTGGCGTGCGAGATGGGGTCGAGCCCCTCCAGCCCGAACAGCGCCTGCGGGCGCAGCCAGACGATGCCCCAGGGGCCCCGCTCCAGCAGCGCCGGCGGCACCGCCGCCACCTCGCCCAGCGAGGGCACCAGCAGCGTGTAGGTCCACAGCGCGAAGCCGGCGGCCAGCCCGGCCAGCACCCCCGTCCGGTTGGCCCGCGGCCAGAACAGCGCGCCGAAGAAGGCCGGGCCGAACTGCGCCACCGCGACGAAGGACAGCAGCCCGATCACCGTCAGCGGATAGTCGCGGTCCACCATCCGGTGCATCGCATAGGCGAGCAGCAGGATGCCGAACACCGCCAGCCGCCGCACCAGCAGCAGCGTCGCCACCATGTCGCGGCTGCCCGCCCGCGCGCCGAAGCGGGGATGGCGCAGCAGCAGCGGCATGACCACGTCGTTGCACACCATGGTGCTGAGCGCCACCGCCGCCACGATCACCATGCCGGTCGCCGCCGACAGCCCGCCGATGAAGGCCAGCAGGCTGACCCCGCCCTCCCCCGCCGCGATGGGCAGCGTGATCATGAAGGTGTCGGGGCTGACCGTCCCGCCGCCGAAGGTGACCAGCCCGGCCACCGCGATCGGCAGCATCAGCACGCTCAGCGCCAGCAGATAGCCGGGATAGAGCCAGACGGCGGAGCGGACATGGCGCGGGTTCTCGTTCTCCACCGCCAGGACGTGGAACTCGTGCGGCAGACAGAGGAAGGCGATGGTGGCGATCACCGTGTTGGACAGCCAGGACGGCTCCAGCGGGTCGAGCCGCAGCATCGGCGCCGCCTCCGCCCGGCCCATCAGGTCGGTGAAGCCGTCGAACATGCCCCAGACGATGAAGCCCGCCACCGCCAGGAAGCAGGCGAGCTTCACCAGCCCCTCGAAGGCGATGGCCAGCATCAGGCCGCGGTGATGCTCGGCGGCATGGATGTGGCGCACGCCGAACAGGATGGTGAAGACCGCCATCGACAGCGCCACCGCCAGCGCCGTGTCGCCCCAGGGCGGCGGCTCGCCGGCCGGCGCCGCGAACAGCGAGGGTGCGGTCAGCACGTCGAAGCTGGCCGCCACCGCCTTGAGCTGCAACGCGATGTAGGGCAGCACGCCGACCACCGCCGTCACCGTCACCAGCGCCGCCACCGACTGGCTCTTGCCGTAGCGGGCGCTGATGAAGTCGGCGATGGAGGTGACGTTCTGCGCCTTGGTGATGGCGATGGTCCGGGCGATCACCGCGCCGGAGGCCAGCGCCAGCAGCAGCGTCGGCCCGACATAGATGGCGGCGAAGTTCAGCCCGCTGGCCGTGGCGCGGCCGACCGACCCGTAGAAGCTCCAGGAGGTGTTGTAGACCGCCAGCGTCAGCGCATAGAAGACCGCCGCCCGCCGCGAGTCCGCGGGCAGCAGCGGCCGGTCCCCGGCCCGCCGGTCGCCCCACCAGGCGATGGCGAACAACACCCCGAGATAGGCCGCCGAAACGGCCAGAACCAGCCAGCTCTGCACCGGTGTCCACCCTCCAGCGCCGTCCCGCGGCGCCGGCCGAACGGTAGCGGATCCGACCGCGCGCCGCCAACCGTCGGCGCGGCAGTTGCCCAGGAAATAGGCAGCAATGAACCAAGGTAGGGGGCGCGCCGGCCACGGCATTCGCGATACCTCTTCAGCCAAGGGCGCGAACCCGGCCTCTCTCCCCCGCTGGCCGCGTCCCGCGGCATCCCCGCGGCAAAAGCGGGCGGACCGGCCGCACCTGCCGGACCGCCGGCCCGGGGATACGGAACCGGCCGGCGCCGCCATCCTCCTCTTCCGGCGGCGCCGGCCGCTTCACGCGCCGTGCGGCGCGGTTGGCCGTTTCACGCCTCCAGCCATGCCGTCCGCGCAACCCGGGACCCGGAACCCCACCGGGCTTGTCGGGTTCCTGTTTCCGTAAGCTTGCCTTCCGGCCGACCGCGGGGCGCGGATCGGGCCTATCACGGGAGAGACGGGACAATGGTGCAGACGCAGGCGGATATGCCGCTGTCGGCAGGGGCGGGGGAGACGGCGGCGGCCGCGGAGTCGGGGACCGACGTCCGGCGGAGGGTGCTGGCGATCGTCGGCGCCTCGTCGGGTAACCTGGTGGAATGGTATGACTTCTATGTCTATTCCTTCTGCGCCCTCTACTTCGCGCCGTCCTTCTTCCCGGCCGGCGACACCACCACGCAGCTCCTGAACACGGCGGGCGTCTTCGCCGCCGGATTCCTGATGCGGCCGATCGGCGGCTGGGTATTCGGCCGCATCGCCGACACGCGCGGGCGGCGGACGGCGATGATGATCTCGGTCTTCATGATGTGCGGCGGGTCGCTGGTGATCGCGCTGCTGCCGACCTACCAGACCATCGGGGCGGCGGCCCCCGTGCTGCTGCTGCTCGCCCGGCTGGCCCAGGGCCTGTCGGTCGGCGGCGAGTACGGCACCAGCGCCACCTACATGAGCGAGGTGGCGGTCAGCGGCCGGCGCGGCTTCTACGCCTCCTTCCAGTACGTCACGCTGATCGGCGGGCAGCTCCTCGCCCTGCTGGTGCTGGTGTCGCTGCAGTTCGCCCTGCCGGACGAGGCGTTGCGCGCCTGGGGCTGGCGGATTCCCTTCGCCCTCGGCGCGGTGGCGGCGCTGGTCGCCCTGTTCCTGCGCCGCTCGCTGGACGAGACGACGACGGCCGAGACCCGCGGCCACAAGGAGGCCGGGACCATGGCCGGCCTGATGCGGCACAAGCGCGCCCTGCTGACGGTGCTGGGCTTCACCGCCGGCGGTTCGCTGATCTTCTACACCTTCACCACCTACATGCAGAAATACCTGGTCAACACCGCCGGGATGGAGGCGCGGACCGCCAGCACGACGATGACGGCGGCGCTGTTCGTCTACATGCTGCTGCAGCCGCTGTTCGGCGCCCTGTCGGACCGCATCGGCCGCAAGCCCTCGATGATCGCCTTCGGCGGGCTCGCCACGCTCTGCACGGTGCCGCTGCTGCACGCCCTGCGCACGGTGCAGAGCCCGGCCATGGCCTTCGCGCTGGTGCTGGCGGCGCTGGCGGTGGTCAGCTTCTACACCTCGATCAGCGGCCTGGTGAAGGCGGAGCTGTTCCCGCCGGAGGTGCGGGCGCTGGGCGTCGGCCTGTCCTACGCCATCGCCAACGCCGTCTTCGGCGGCACGGCGGAATATGTGGCGCTGTGGATGAAGTCGGTGGGGAACGAGGAGATGTTCTTCTGGTACGTCACCGTGCTGTGCGGCATCGCCTTCCTGGTGTCGCTCGGCATGCCGGACCCGCGGCGGCACGGCCATCTGCGGGACGATCCCCGCCAGCAGTCCCGCTGACGGCTGGACACCAAAAAAGGCGACCCGATCATGCGTGCAAGCCCGACCCGCTCCCTCATTCTGCTCTGCATCGCCGGCGCCGCGCTCGCCGGCTGCGGAGCCGGGCGGGTGATCGCCCGCGACCCCACCCCCGCCTATTCGCCGGCCGAGGCCTCCTACGCCGCGTCGGGGCGCGACCTGCGGGTGACGGTGCAGGGCGACCCGTTCGGCGGCGACCGGCAGAGGCTGACCGCGGCGGTGGTCCAGGCGCTGCAGGGCACCATCATGGGGGTCGCCACCAACTTCACCGCGACGCCGGGCCCGACCGCCCGGCGCGACTATGGCGTGGCGGTGGTCTTCAACCCGACGACCCCGGTGCTGGGCAGCGAGATCTGCGGCGGCGTGCCGGTCCCGACGGCCCCGCCCTCCCCCGGCGCGCCGATGCGGGTGGAGGCCGCCTTCTGCCGCGGCGGCGCCCTGACCTCGTCCTTCGGCACGCTGGAGGGGGCGACGGGGCCGGACGACCCCGACTTCCGCGGCTTCATCGCCTCGCTGGGACGCTCCCTGTTCCCCCCGGCGCGCGTCGAGTCCTGCGGCGGCGTCCCTGACTGCTGAGCGACGCCCGTCCCTTTCGCGGGCTGGCGCCGCCCGCCGCTTTTCCGCATCATGCCGGCGCGAAGCGGTGGAAAATGCGGAGGCGGGCGGGATGGCGGTGCGGATGGAGCAGGTGGCCCCGGTGTTGCCGGTGCGGGACCTGCAGGCGGCGCTCGCCCACTACCGGCGTCTCGGCTTCGAGGCGAGCGCCTATGACGACACGGCCGCCGATCCCGACTACGGGTTCCTCTCCTGGGGCGGCGTGTCCCTGCATCTGGCGCGCGTTCCCGACCTCGACCCGGCGAGTTCGGTTTCGGCCTGTTATCTCTATGTCAGCGACGCCGACGCGCTGCATGCGGCATGGCTGGCGGCCGGCGCCGGTGGCCGCCTGACCGCGCCGGCCGACACGCCCTATGGCCTGCGCGAATTCGCCCACATCGACCCGGACGGCAACCTGCTGAGGCTCGGCGCGCCCCTGCCGCCGGACGGCCCCTGACTCCCGCGGCGACGGCGGGTCAAAGAAGGGGCATCGGGAGGGACGCCGGCGGGCGGCTATGGGAAAGCCTGCCGCGCGGGCCCATCTGTGTCATGATGGGTGGTCCCGGTACCGCCGGCGGTGTACAAGCGCCGTCCGGCGGGCCGGCTGCCCGCAACGGAAAACGGACGCCCGCCAGCATGAAGATCGACGCCTATCTGGGATTCCGTATCGGGGACGTGGTCCTCGACGGTGCGGAACTCACCGCCGGCACCGCAAAGATCAAGGAGATCCACCTTGTGCCCAGCGACTGGGCGCATGGCCTGACCGCCATCGCGGTGATGGAGAATGGCGCCGAGCGCTTCATCGTGCAGCTCAAGAAGGTCCATCCGACCGCCGAGCGCGCGGTGGAGAACAACATCCTGCCGCTTCGCCACGGCGCGCGCTGAGCGCGCCCCGGGTCCTGTGCGCGGCCGGCCCGGCCCGATCGCGGGGGCCGGCCGGGGGGATCAGTCGTAGGCCGGCAGCTTCGCCAGGAAGATTTCGCTGATCAGGCCGCGGAGCTGGCTGATGGGAAGCTGCTCCATCGCGACGCTGGCGGTCCGCGCATAGGTCTCGCAGATGTGCCAGACGACGTCCGGCTCGGTCATCAGGCGGCGCGCGAGGTCGGTTTCGTCGGCATTGGGAAGACCGGCGGCGGTCTTCTCGACGGCGAGCGTGGTCTGCACCATCGTGTTGGCCAGAGCATGCAGGTTCATGATCGACACCATCCGTTTGTACGTCTTGCGTACAGTTTCTATGCGATAGGCGGAGGCACTGCAATCCGTCTTATGACCTAGGGCCTGTCGCGGGTCGGGCGACCGAGACCAAAGGCGCAGGACAGACTGTCGCGCCGACTGCTTTCCGAAATGTAAACGTTCCCGGCCGCGAGACCCTTCCATCCGAATATCTTTCGGGAGGGGTTTGCCGTGCGGGGGTGCGGGGGGTGTCGATCGACTGATGTCCGCTCGTAGCGCATGTTGCTAAAGGACTTCGCACCCTGGCGGTCGGTCTATCGGCGGCCCGCCGCCTGCTCCGCCGCCTCACAACCTGGCCGCGCCTGCCCTGTTTCTCAATCGGCCTGCTAAAGCCCGATTGCCCTGGCGTACCGCAGCAGGGCCCAGAGCTGGTCACCGAGACCGCCACCGACATGGGCGAATATGTCCTGCTGCTGTTGCGCCTCGACATAGCCGGCGTTGATGACCTCCCCGCCGGCGTCCAGGATTCCGGCCGCCCGCATCGCTCCGGTCACTTGCTGGCGCAGGGCCAATGCCGCTCCCGGCGCCAGGCCGAGCGCGATCACCCTGGCGAATGCCTCATCTGGATGATCGCGGAACTCTTCGAACTCGGGGCTGTAGGTGCCATGGCCACCCGCCCACGCGATCCCCTCACCAGCGTGCACGACCAGATCGGCAAGATTGAGCGGATGCAGGGGAGCCTGCCAGGCCGGAGCTCCCGCCCCGCCGCTGCCGCGCGTCCGGCTCGTGCCGGCATTGCCGGTCGTGCCGCGATGGTCCTCCGAGACCGCACGCTCGGTCTGCTCCATCCGGTCCTGAGCGTCATTGCGGCCTGTGCCGCCTGTGCCGCCTGTGCCGCCTGTGCCGGCGGAGGATCGGCCGGTTCGCGACGTCACCAAACTCGGCCGCGGACGCCGTGTCCGATCCATGGCTCGTGCCGCGTCCCTGATCGCTGCCAACAGTCTGCTGTTGCCGAGCAGGGCTGCATTCACTGCACTCTGCAAACCGCCGCTTCGATGTTCGACCAGCACCCGCGGCCGGCCGGAGCTGGCGTCGCGCAGCGGCGGTTGAAGCTTCTCGGCGACGGCGCGGAATCCCTGCGCCGCATCCGGATTGTTCGGATCAAGGCTTTGGCCCTGCATGGTCGGAAAAGCACCATTGCGACGAATCTGGCCAGCCACGGTTCGGATATCGCCCAGGGAAAAGCGGGTTCCCCCGCCGACTGTCACGGCGTTTGCCACCTGGGTGCCGCGCCGCCCGGCGATTGCCTGCTCGTCGGGGACCGCCAAGCGCGAATCCGCGGCGATCAGCGATTCGATCGGAGTCTTGACCGTGACGCGCTCTCTGTTGCGTCCACGGGTCGAGGTATCGATTCGGTCACCGCCGGCAGCCGAAGTACGGGCGGCCAAGCGATCGACCAATCCTTGGGCGCTGGTCACTCCCGAGCCGTGCATGAACAGCAGGGCCTGCCGCGCCCTGCTGATGCGCGAAAAGGCATCGATCTCGATCGAGGTCGTGGCGTGCTGGGCAAGATCCTGCACCTGATTGGTCGAAAGCCGCGAAGAGGTCGTTGCGCAATGCATAAGGGCCTGAACGCGCGGGCTTCGCAGCGTCTCGCTTGGGGTCCAGGTCAGAACAGGCGCGACCTCTCGTGCAGGTGTCCCGCTCCGTCCCCGGGGTAGGGACGCAGACCGGAGTGGGGCTTGCGGAGTGCCGTGATGTCGCGACTCCTGCGGCGCTTGGAAGATCCCGATCGGAAAGGAGTGGATGGCTTCGCGCACCAAGCGGTTCAATTGCGGAGTGATAGCCGCGAATTCCAAAGGCGGGGTACGGAATTCGATCTGTACGCGCGTTCCGCCCTGTTCCTGGCGCGGGTCATCGACCAGCATTTGGAGAATCTCTCGCCCATTGACCGAACAGGTTGCCAATGTACGGTTGATCACCGGCTCGAGATCTTCGGGAGTTGTGTTTGGGACCAGGTAGGATCTGGCAATTTCGACCTCGAACCCGACCCGCGTGCGACTCTCGCTGGACATGGGGGGGATTTGGCCGGCAATTTCCGCCTGCTCCCCCCGACGCTCCACCAGCTGATCTTGCCGGTCAGGGCGCCCGTCCGTCTGGCCGGTCCGCCCCCGCCCTTCGGTGGTCGTGCCGGACCGCCCGAGGGGCGGGAGCCTGAAGGTCCGGCTACGGGGACCGGTGGTTTGCAGGCCCCGGTTCCCGTCGGTCTGTCGGCTATCGGTCAAGGCGGAAGAGACGGCCTCCCGCCCTGCCAAGGTCCGGGTCCGCGGTTGCGCGACCGGCGGCAGGCTGTCGCTGCGTGCCGCTCCACTCACGCGAACCAAGCGCTGCACCACCGCCTGTCCGTTGGCCTCGGCCGACACCGCGTGCAGTTGCGCGACCCGCGAGCTTCGATTGAATGCCTCTGCCAGCGCCGTCGTGTCGGCACGTGGCGGATGAACGGCCTGAGCCATGCCGCCGGTCGAATCCGCCGCCACGGACCGGAGCCCCTGCTCCTGATGGCGGGTGGTCGTTCGGGTGACTGACGACATCCGCTCTCTCCGGTCTCTGCCATTCTCATCGGTGTGACACGCTAACAGATTCCCATGCGCGTCGCCATAAGGGGACGCGAAATCAATGCGGCGGCCATGCTGGTCTTCGCACCCGCCACCGCACAAATTTCAGGAACCGTCCGGGCTCATGATGACTCGGAACGGGCAACCGCCCTCTCGTCGATGATACAGCGAGCATTTTGATTGGCGAGACCGCGGGAGTTTCGTTTTCATACTCCGGAAAATTGATGGAACACGACGTAATTTACTTATGAACACCTTCGTGTGGATTCCGATGACGTTGTGTGTCCTTGACCGCCATGATAAGCCTTGACGGCTGCTTCCCCCTGCGGCGGGCTCGGCCTCCACCGCTCCCGTTCCACACTCCGTGCCGGCCATATGACGATCTTCATTTCGATCGCCGCCTATCGTGACTCGGAACTGGCGCCCACCATCCGCGACTGCCTTGCGCAGGCGCGCGACCCCCTGGCGCTGCGCTTCGGCATTTGCTGGCAGCATGGCGACGACGAACAGCCGCTGCCCGAGTTTTCCGATCCGCGCTTCCGGGTGATCGCCGTCCCCTGGCGCGAGAGCGCCGGAGCCTGCTGGGCACGCGCCGAGATCATGAGGCTGTGGAACGGCGAGGACTTCTTCCTGCAGATCGACTCCCACCATCGCTTCGCGCCGCATTGGGACGCGGTGCTGCTGGCGCAGGCGGCGCTCTGCGGCACGTCCAAGCCGGTGCTGAGCACCTACGTGGCGGCCTACGACCCCATCGCCGGCGCGCGGCAGCCGGCCGAACCGATGCAGATGGAGTTCGACCGTTTCGACGAGGACGGGATTCCGCTGTTCCGCTCGCACGCGATCGCCCCGGCGGAGCGGGCGCGCGGCCCCCGGCGTGCCCGCTTCCTGTCCGGGCACTTCCTGTTCGCCCCGGGATCCTTCGTGCGCGACGTTCCTTACGACCCGTCGCTCTACTTCATCGGCGAGGAGATCACGCTGGCCATTCGGGCCTTCACCCACGGTTACGAGCTGTTCCACCCTTCGGAGCACGTGCTGTGGCACGAATACTCCCGACTCTACAGGACCAAGCATTGGGATGACCACGTGGCCGAGCGCGGCGTGCCGGAGCCCTGGCACCTTCGGGATCGGTCCAGCCGGACCAGGGTCTCGCGGTTCCTGTCGCAGCCGGACGTCGGCCCGTTCGGCTGCGGCACGGTCCGTTCCTTCGCCGGGTACGAGGCCTACGCCGGGCTGGATTTCCGGCAGCGCGTCGCGCACCCCGCCGCCCTGCGCGGAGAGGAACCCCCGCGGTGCCACCCGGCAAGCGAGTCGACGGCGGCGCGGCGGTGGGACCTGCGCATCGTTCTGAAGCGCGCCGACCTGCCCGCTGCGGCGCTGGCGGACCCGCAGTTCTGGTACGTCGGCTTCCACGACGATCACGGCGCGGAGATCCATCGCTCCGATGCGGACGGTCCGGAACTGCGCGCGCTGGTGGCGGGCGACTCGCCCGAGATCGTGATTTCACGAGGCTTCCTGTCGGCACGGCCACCGACGCGCTGGACCGTCTGGCCGGTCAGTCACTCGCAAGGCTGGCTCGACAAGCTGGTCGGCGCGCTGTGACCGTCCGCGGCGCCGGATGCTCGGCAACACACCCGCGCATGCCCCGGACGCCCTGAAATAGAGTCACATACCGTAGTATTTATTATTTAATGTTGAATATTGCTTTCGGTATTGACCAAAACCGATTGCATATGAGTAGATCATGACATGGATACGATTCGCCAAACGCTCAAGGTGATTCATCAGCTTATAAACGAATATCTTCGTAATATTGATGGGCGCAGCGACGACTGGGTCGCGCTCACCAATATTGTTGGTCACGACGGAAGCATAAACGATTCCGCAAAGGATAAGGTCGTGATGACGGTGTACAACATCACGAAAGAGACCGTGATCAGCACCTACACGCCTGCCAAGCCGGGCGGAGAGTCCTTCGCCATCGTCCAGCCGCCGATCTACATCGACGTCCATCTGATGTTCATGGCCAACTTCTCGGCCCAGACCTATTCCGACGGCCTCGGCGCGATCTCACGCGTGATCTCGTACTTCCAGCAGAACCCCTGGTTCAGTCAGGCCAACGCGCCCGACCTCGGGGCGGACATCGAGAAGATCACCATGGAACTCGAAAGCCTGGGTCCGGTCGAAGTCAACTACATCATGGGCATGCTGGGCACGAAGTACCTGCCGGCCGTGTTCTACAAGCTGCGCATGCTGCCCTTCGCCGCGCCGGCCATGCAGAGCCGGACCTACCCCGCCAAGGGCGGCTCCATCGCCGAATCCCCCGATGCGGCGGCCCGGCCATGAGCGGGGCGGCCGGTTCCAACCCGCACAGATCCTTCCGGTACACACCGGGCAGCAGCGCGAATACCTTCGAACGGCTGTTCAGCGTGGTGGTGACGCACACCTATTACACGCAGGAGGCCGGCCTTTGCCGCGACCTCTGCTTCGCGCCGGATGGCGCGACGGCAAAACTGATGACGTCGCTCGGACTGCTGTTCAAGGCGGAACGAACGGGCTTCAGCGTCCTCGTTCAGCGGTCCGCCGTCGCCGGCCTGGCCGACTACCTGCGCCGTCAGGCGCGGGACGGCGCGGGGCTGCCCGAATACTGGTCCCGACTGACCTTCCTGATGACCATGGACAACCCGCTGTTCATCGGGATCACGGCACTGCCGATCGACACCAAGCCGACCGCGGTCAATCTCTACGGCAACAACATGAGCGCGCACGTCGAAGGCGAAACGGCCGTCCTGCCGCCGGGCTCCTTCATGGACGCCGGCGCGCTCTACCCGGTGGTCGGAGCCGAGCTGTCGCTGACGGTTCCGCCCGATGCCCGCATCGTCACGCTCGCCGACATTTCCGGAACCATCGTCCACCGCTATCGAATCGGCCACAGAGGCGGAACCGGCGACCGCCAGATCACCATCGACCTTGGCCAGTTCACGCACGGCTTCTACACGATCGACATCCGGGGGGCCCTTCATCAGCCGGTCCGGACCGGCGACTATCCGCGCTCCGTGCTGTATGTGCCGACGCGTCCGCTGACCATGGGCGTCCTGGACTTCCTCTTCACCCGGCCGACGCCGGAGGCGGGCGGCGTCTATCCGCTGCCGCCGCTGACCGGTTCCGGGCCGGTCACCCTGCCGGCGAAACCGCCGGTCTACCGCCTGCCGTTCGACGCGCGGTCGACCTACTGGCAGTATTACGTCGTGTCGCAGGATCCCGCCGGCGACCTCGAGCACCTGAGCATCAAGGACATGACCGCCGTCGGGAAGGGCACGAGCTTCCGGCAGCACAGCCACCCGGTCCGGCTGCCCGACGGCGCATCGGCGATCCTGTTCGAGGCGCAGGATGCGCTGCCCCTGCGCCAGAAATCGCCGCAGAAGTTCCGCCTGACCGGCCAGCGGCGCGATTCGAATCATCACGTGAACGACATCCTGGTCAGCCGGCTGCCGGTCGCCCCGCCGTCACCGGTCTGGCCGGCACCGGACACCGGCCAATCCGGCGGCTCCCTGTCCGACGGTCAGGTCTCCCGCAGCCCGGCCACAGACGGCCTGTCGGAAATTTTCGTCTACGTCTGAACCGGCGGCCAAGGCCGCCTCCTCAAGCTCCAGCGCGGAAGGATAAGGCGCCATGGCAGTGACCACCCTTCAGAAGAACCGCAAGACACCGGGTGTCTACGTTACAGAATTCACCTCCTTCCCGCCGAGTATCGTCGGGGTGGCGACGGCGGTGCCGATCTTCATCGGCTATACCGAGACGGCCGTGGATCCGTCCAGCAAGAAGCAGGTCTTCATGCAGGCGATCCAGCTCAATTCCATGGCGGACTACCGCAGTTACTTCGGCAAGGGCTACAACACACAGTACATCGTCAGCGACCTGACGTCGGCTCCGACACCGACACCGACGCCCACCCCCACCCCGACACCGACGCCGACACCCACCCCGACGCCGACGCCGACGCCCCCGGCGGCGGGCACCGACTACGACTTCGAAGCGCCCAGTTCAACCGGCACGACCGTCGGGAGCCAGACCATCGCGGCGTCGAAATACCTGGTGGGGGTCAGGGGAAACAGCGGCACCATCGTTCCGCGCTTCAACCTCTACATGGCGATGCAGTTGTTCTTCGCGAACGGCGGCGGCTCCTGCTTCGTCATCTCGGTCAACAACTACTGGGGCAAGCAAAGCGTCGAGCCGACGCCGAACGATACGGCGACCACGATTTCCAAGCAGGATCTGCTGAACGGCCTGACTGTCGCCCAGGACACGCGCGGGGCGACGATGCTGGTGATCCCCGACGCCTGCCTGCTGCCCGACACCGACTATGGCGCCGTCGCCGTCGAGATGCTCCGCCAGTCGAGCACCCTGCAGGACCGTGTCGCGATCCTCGACATGCCGGGCGCCGTCAATCCGGCGACCTGGAGCAAGAACGCCATGGCCCTTCAGGCCGACGCGTTCTACACGGCGATCGCGCCGGCCCAGCCCTATATCAGCTATGGCGCCGCCTACGGCCCGGCCGTCGAGTCCTCGGTACTGGGGTGAGCGACGTCGACTACACCAACCTGCAGGGATCCGCCAGCAGCTCGCTGGTGATGAACAACCTGCTGACCACGCAGGCCCTCGACCTTTACGCCACCAAGAACCCCAACGGGACGTTCGCCCCGACCGACACCTTCAACAAGGTGACGATGCGGATCGCGGCGGCGTTCCCGGCGGGAACCCCCACCCCCACTCCGACCCCCACTCCGACGCCGGCGCCGACGGACAACCCCGAACCCACGCCGACGCCGACCCCCACTCCCACTCCCACTCCCCCGGTCTCGGGAACGTCGACGCGCACCGGCGTGGTGAGCGGATACCTGGTGTCCCTGCCGGACCCGAGCGTGCCGACGCCGGCCACGCCGGAGGGCGTCGCCTCCCTCGAGCAGTATCTGCTCAACGCCGTGCCGCTGCTCGGGCAGGTGCAGCAGATCCTGGTGAGCAAGCTGAACGTGGCGCCGCCCAGCGGCATCATGGCCGGCATCTGGACGCAGAACGACGCGACGCGCGGCGTCTGGAACGCCCCGGCGAACCTCGTGCTCAACGAGGTCATCGCGCCGAAGGTGCTGCTGACCGACGCCGAGCAGGGCGACTACAACGTGCCGCTGAACGGCCACGCCATCGACATCCTGCGCGCCATGGTCAACCGCGGCACGGTGGTGTGGGGGGCCCGGACACTGGACGGCAACAGCCTGGACTACCGCTACATCCAGGTGCGGCGCACGCTGATCTACATCGAACAGTCGATCAAGGAGACGCTGGCCGGGTTCGTCTTCGCGCCCAACGACGCCGGCACCTGGGCGACCGTGACCGCGACCATCTCGAACTTCCTGACGCAGTTCTGGCAGGCCGGCGGGCTGATGGGCGACAAGGCGAGCGACGCCTTCACCGTCCAGTGCGGCGTTCCCAACACCATGACCGGCCTCGACGTGCTCAACGGCTACATGATCGTCAACGTGTCCGTCCAGCTCATCCATCCGGCCGAGTTCATCGAGCTGACCTTCACCCAGACGATGCAGGGCGTGTGATCGCCGCGGCACAAGGCATTCCGATTTAGGAGACGACGATGGCAGGCGAAAAGCAGAACTCCACTTGGCCGTTGCCAAAATTCTACTTCTCGGTCACCGGCCTGCCGGGCGGCCCGGTCAGCTTCCAGGAGGTGACCGGGCTGGAGACCGAAGTGACGCCGATCGAGTATCGGCACGGCGACAGCAAGAGCTTCTACCCGATCAAGATGCCCGGCCTCGGCAAGGTCGGCAACGTGACGATGCGCAAGGGCATCTTCGTCAACGATGCGTCGCTGTGGAACTGGTTCAACCAGATCAAGATGAACACCATCGCCCGTGTCACGGTGGTGGTGAACCTGCTGGACGAGACCGGCGCGCCGAAGATGGTCTGGACCCTCAACAACGCCTTTCCGATCAAGGTCACCGGCACCGACCTGAAATCGGAGGGCAACGAGGTGGCGGTGGAGAGCGTCGACATCGCCTTCGAAACCATGACCGTCTCGGCTCCGTAATGGGCGTCGACGTCTACTGCCCGCCGCCGGGGTTCTCCTTCAGCGTCTCGGTGGCGGGTTCCGGTGCGTCCCTGCAGTCGGCGAGCGCGGTCGACGGCAGCTTCCAGGAGGTTTCCGGCCTGGACGCCACGGTCGAGACCGAGACGGTGACCGAAGGCGGCGAGAACCGTTTCGTCCACCGGCTGCCGGGTGTCACCAGATACCCGAACCTCGTGCTGCGTCGCGGTTACGTGACGCAGCCGTCGTTTCTGTCCGAATGGGCGGCCCAGACGGTCGGCTCGACGCTGAACCAGGCGATCCTGACGCAGACGCTGGTGGTGATGCTGCTCGGCGCCGACCGGGCTCCGCTGGTCGCCTGGAACGTGGCGCAGGCCTGGCCGGTGCGCTGGGTGACCGGCCCGTTCGATTCGATGAAGAACGAGTACCTGACCGAGGTGCTCGAGTTCTCCTACGCCTACGTCACGCGCATGCCGAAGAACGAGGCCGCCAGCATGGTCGGGCGGGTCTCCTCCCTGATCGGCGGCAGGTGAGCGGGGCGGTACCGGTCCGACTGGAGGAGTGCAGCATGTCCCTGGAGATCAGCGAGATCGGCGTCCGCATCGTGGTTCAGGACGTCTCGGGCGGCGTCAGCGGCACCGGCGCCGGTGCGCCGCCCGGCGCGCTGGCCCCGGCGGAGAAGGCGCAGATCGTCGATCTGTGCGTGCGGGAGGTGCTGCGCACCTTGCAGATGAACGAGGCGCGCTGAGATGCCCGGCAGCCTGGAACGGTTGGTCGTCACCGCCTACAGGGACTCCAACTACAACACGCCGGTCGGCAAGCCCTTCACCGCCTGGATCAACCCTGGCACCTACAAGCACGACTACTCGATCCTCTACACCGACCGTCAGGCGCCCGGCGCTCCCGGTCCGTCGCCCGAGTTCAACCGGGTCGGGCCGGAAAGCATCTCGTTCGAACTGGTCTTCGACACCACCGGCGTGATCCCGCCGCCGGTTCCGGGCACGCCGCTGCCGTCCGACGGCGTCGCCGGGCTGATCAACCGGTTCCGGGCCCTGGTCGGAACGACCAACGGCTCGACGCACCGGCCGAACTACGCCAAGGTCTCCTGGGCGCAGCTCCAGTTCCAGGGCGTGCTGAGCCAGATGAACACCGTCTATTCGCTGTTCAAGCCCGACGGCACCCCGATCCGCGCCAAGATGTCGGTGACCTTCCTGGCCTTCACCAACGAGGTGCAGCTCGCAAAGAAGGCGAAGTTGGAGTCACCCGACATGACCCATCTGGTCACCGTGGTCGCCGGCGACACGCTGCCGCTGCTGTGCCATCGGATCTACGGCGACAGCCGCTACTACATCAGCGTCGCGGCCTACAACGACCTGCCCGATTTCCGCCGGCTGCAGCCTGGCACGCAGATCCTGTTCCCACCACTCGCCGGACCCGCCGCATGACCGCCCCCTCCCCCGTGCAACTGGCCGGCGCGCTCGTATCCTGGACGATCACCGCCGGAGGCAAGCCGCTGGACAGCTCCTTCCAGGTGGTGTCGATCGACGTGTGGGCCGACGTGAACAAGCTGCCCAAGGCGCGGCTGGTCATTTCCGACGGCGATCCCGCGGCGCAGACCTTCCCGATCAGCGAGTCGGAGGCGCTCATCCCCGGTGCCGCGCTGGAGATCTCGCTGGGCTACGACCAGGACGTGGCGCTGGTCTTCTCCGGCATCGTCTACCGGCAGGGGCTGGAGGTGACGCAGAACGGCTCGTCCCGGCTGGTGGTCGAGGCGACCGACAAGGCGATGGCCATGACGCTGGCCCGGCGCAACGCAGTCTTCGAGCGGGTGACGGACAGCCAGCTGATCCAGACGCTGATCGGCCAGTCCGGCCTGACCGCCAAGGTCAGCGCGACCGGCACGGTGCAGCCGGTCATCGTGCAGTACTACTGCTCGGACTGGGACCTGATGCTGACGCGCGCGCAGCTCAACGGCATGGTGGTGAGCGCCGCGGGGGGCACCGTGACGGTGGCCGCCCCCGACACCGCCAAGGCACCGGTGCTGACGCTGGCCTACGGCGAGTCCATCCTGGATTTCCGCGCCGAGATGGACGCCTCCACCCCGTATACCGCCTCGGCGATCAAGAGCTTCTCCTGGGATCCGGCGACGCAGCAGGTCGCCGCGTCGGGCCAGGCGAGCGCCGACGTGACGACGCCCGGCAACCTGTCCTCCGACCAGCTCGCGAAGGTCTTCGGCATCGGCCGGTACACGCAGCAGTCCGCGGGCACGCTGCAGCAGGCCGACCTCACCGAATGGTCCTCGGCGGAGCTGCTGAAGGCGCGGCTCAGCAAAATCCGCGGCAGCGTGCGCTTCCAGGGCAGCGCGCTGGTTACGCCCGGCGCCATGGTGACGCTGGCCGGGCTGGGCGACCGCTTCAACGGCAACGGCTACGTTTCCGGCCTGCACCACCGGGTGGCGGACGGGCTGTGGCTGACCAGCGTCGAGCTCGGCCTGTCGCCGCTGTGGTTCGCCGCCACCGCGCCGCAGCTCGCCGCCCCCGGCGCCTCCGGCCAGCTTCCGCCGGTCTCCAACCTGCAGACCGGCCTGGTGCTGAAGACCTCCGGCGACCCCGACGGCGAGTTCCGCGTGCAGGTGCAGCTGCCGCTGCTGCAGGCGGGCGCCTCCGGCGTCTGGGCCCGGCTGGGCAGCTTCTACGCGTCGAACGGCATCGGCGCCGAGTTCTACCCCGAGGTGGGCGACGAGGTGGTGGTCGCCTTCATGAACGGCGACCCGCGCTTCCCGGTCATCGTCGGCAGCCTCTACAGCAAGAAGAACCCGCCGCCCGTGACGCCGGACGCCAAGAACAACCAGAAGAGCATCGTCACCCGTTCGAAGCTGCGCATCGACTTCTTCGAGGAGACCAAGGCGGTGGCGATCACCACGCCCGGCGGCCACAGCGTCCGGCTGGACGACGACGCCAAGACGATCACGGTGAAGGACCTGAACGGCAACTCGGTCACCCTGGCGCCGGGCGGCATCACCGCCAGCAGCGCCGCCGACATGACGCTGACGGCCAAGGGCAACATCGCGGTCACGGCGCAGGGCAACCTGTCGCTGAAGGCCAACGCCAACGTGTCCGTCTCCGGACTGCAGATCAAGGCCGACGCCGACACCACCTTCGCCGCGCAGGGTTCGGCCGAGGCCAAGCTGACCTCGGCCGCCATGGTCCAGATCCAGGGCGCCCTGGTGAAGATCAACTGAGCGCCGACCAACGGAGGTTCCCGGCATGCCGCCCGCCGCCCGCCTGTCCGACATGCACAGCTGCCCGATGCAGACGCCGGGCGTGCCGCCCATTCCACATGTCGGCGGTCCCGTCACCGGTCCCGGAACGCCCACCGTGCTGATCGGCGGCATGCCCGCCGCCTGCGTCGGCGACCTGTGCGTCTGCGTCGGCCCGCCCGACACCATCGTCAAGGGCTCGGCCACCGTGCTGATCGGCGGCCGGCCGGCGGCGCGCGTGGGCGACAGCACGGCGCACGGCGGCACAGTCGTGCTCGGCTGTCCCACCGTGCTGATCGGAGGATGAGGCATGGCCGACGACACCGGGGCCGACGACACCGGGGCCGGCGGCGCGGAGCCGGACTTCCTCGGGACCGGCTGGAGCTTCCCGCCGATCTTCAACCGGCACAGCGCCACGGTCGTGATGAGCAGCGACGTGCGGAACATCAAGGAATGCCTGTGGGTGCTGCTGTCCACCAGCCTGGGCGAGCGGATCATGCTCGCCACCTACGGCACCAACCTGCGCTACCGGGTGTTCGACAGCCTCACCGAAACGCTGATCAACGAGATCAAGTCGGACCTGACGAAGGCGATCATCGACTGGGAGCCGCGCATCGACGTCCGCTCGATCTCGGTGCAGGAGGAGGCGCCGCTGGAGGGCCGCGTCGCCATCCTCATCGATTTCGTGGTCCGCAGCACCAACGTGCGCAGCAACCTGGTCTATCCCTTCTACCTGACCGAGGCGACGCTGCCGCCACCGGATCTGTGAGGACCGAGCGATGATCGCCCGCGCCGACATGCTCGTCCTGAACGATCTGGCGACCAGCCAGAGCGACCGTCTGCTGGCGGCGCCGGCGCCACGGCGGGTGAAGGTCGACGGGCGCACGCTGCCGCAGCTCCTCAACTTCGCCGTGGAGTACGGGCGGCTGATCCGGTTCTACGATCTGGCCGACCTGCCGGACGGCGACTGGTCGGAATTCTTCTCGGGCAACCCCGGCATCGCGCTCGCCATGAAGCTCGGGCTGGACATCCGGAACGTCGAGGCCGAGTTCGACCGGCTGACCGCCGTCCTGCGCAGCGCCTCCAGCCTCGACGCGCAACGGCGGGCCGCCGACGCGCTGATCGCCGCCGTGCTGCGGCTGGTCCGGCTGGTCGAGGCCGACGCCGACTCCAGCTCCGTCGAAAGCACGCTCGGCGCCGCCATCGCGTCGCGGCACCGTGGCCAGCTCGCCGATCCGGCCCGGCGGCTGATCGCGCATCTCGGCGGCAACGCCGTGGAGCATGGACTGCGCCGCGCCTGGAGCGGAACGGCCAGGGGCTGGGACGGCGAACTGGCGGAGGTTCTCGGCGACCTGGCCGAGGCGTTGCTGAGCGTGATCGAGCAGGATCGCGCCACCGACTCCGCCCGGTTCCAGGACGCGATGCAGGCGGACGGCCACGCGCCCCAGGCGGCGCTCTACAACGCGTTCGTCACGCTGTTCCGCCACGCCCAGGATACCGTCAACGATTTCCCGTCGCGGCTGGTGCGCTTCTACGACGAGCAGGTGCTGCGCCAGCACAGCCGCGTCGGCAGCCCCGACCAGGTATACCTGGCATTCTCCCCGGCCAAGGGCGTCACCCTGACCTCCGTGCCCAAGGGCACCGTCTTCCCGGCGGGCACCGACGCGAACGGCACGGCCATCCGGTACACGCTCGACCAGGCCGTGTCCGTGGGCAACACCGCCGTAACCGGCCTGCGGACGCTGGGCGTGACGCGGACGCCGCTCCAGCCCGCGGCGGACCGCTCCGCCATGCCGCCGGCGGATCAGGTGCTGAGCGGCGTCGCCGCGCTGTCCGACCAGCCGCCGCTGATCGCCAGGCCGTTTCCCCTGTTCGGCGCGGAACGGACGGCCCCCGGCAGCACGCTGGACACCACCACCGCCAGCCTCGGCTTCGCGCTGGCCAGCCCGACCCTGATGCTGACCGGCGGCGGGCGGACCGTGACCCTCGGCCTGACCTTCACGCAGGCCACGCTGGACGCCGCCATCGCGGTGCTGGAGCCGCTTTGCGACGATCCGCTGGACGCCCTCGCGCTGGTCCTGAACGCCGGCTTCACGCTGCGCTACACCACCACCGGCGGCTGGGCGCCCGTCAAGGGATATGCGGTGCAGCCGCCGGCCGACGCCACGGGGGCCTTCACGCTGTCCTTCTCGCTGGCCGCCGACGCCGCCCCCTTCGTCGCGCCGGCGCGCCCGCCGGAGGCCGAGAGCACCCCACCGCCCCCTGGCGCGGCGTCCGACGACGGGCTGCCGGTTCTGGCCGGGGACCTGGTCCAGGAGCTGGTGACGGTCGGCCAGCCGCCGTCATCGGTGACGCTGTACCCCTACGGCGTGCTGAGCGGGCTCGCGCTGTCCGGACTGTCGATCGGCGTGACGGTGGACGGTCTCACCGACCTGACTCTGACGACGCCGAACGGCGCCGCCTCCGCCTCGCAGCCGTTCCCGCCCTTCGGTTCGCCGCCGGTGCAGGGCGCCGCGTTGGACGTCGCCGCACAAGAGCTTTTCGTCAAGACGCTCGGCCATCTTTCGATGCGGATCGGCTGGTACGGTCTGCCGGTCGCCTCGACCGGCTTCTACGGCTACTACTACGCCTACGTCATCGATGCCGACGGGGTGAAGCAGCCGCCCGGCAAGCTCTTCGACAACCGGTCGTTCCGGGCCTCCCTGACGGTGGTGAACCCCGGTCTGTGGACGATCGGCCAGGACAAGACCCCGGACAAGACCCAGACCCAGAGCGCGCCGGACTACCTGTTCCGCACGGTGGCGGATGACCGGACGGCCGACGGCACCGGATCCGACGACACCGGATCCGGCGACGCCGGCGCGCAGGACCCCGCGCCCGCCCCGCAAGGCCGGCTGGTGCCGGCGACGACGCTGACGGCGCCCGCCCTCGCTCCCGCGACCCCGCCCACCTACTACGACCCCGCGTCCAGCGTCCTGCGCCTCGCCCTGACGGCGCCGGACTACGCGTTCGGCAACACGCTCTACGCCGCCAACACCATGGCCGCTTCGGTCGAGCTGACCGCGGCGGCGGCGGCATGTGCCCAGAGATGCAGCCGCCCCGGCCTGTCGCTGGCGGCGATGCTGGACTCGCTGCTTGCCACCGTCGGGCAGGCCCCCGACAAGACCGTCCAGCAGGACGTGGCGACGGCGCTGCAATCCCTGCTGCCGCAGATGGCCGCCACCGGTGTGACCGCCGCCCAGGATGCGATCTCGAACAGCGGCGCTCCGCCCGCCCGGCAGGCCGACTGGCGGAGCAGCCTGTCGGCCGCGCTCAACCAGCCGGCGGAGGACAAGACCGGCAAGCGCCGTTCCACCGCTCCGGCGCCCGATGCCACGGCGACGCTCGGCCGGCTCTCCGCCTGGATCGCCGGCAACGGTGCCGCCCTCGGCCCCGGCGCGCAGCCGGATCTGGGGCTGGCGCGGACGATGGCCGCCGACGGCGGCATGCTGGCCGCGACCGCGGAGACGGCGCAGGGGCAGCCGACGGCGGAGGCGCGCCAGACGATGGCCGCCGCGGTGCAGAAGACGCAGGCCGACCTGCAGGCCGCCGAAACGGGCCGCGCGAACGGCTGCCTGGAGCGCTGCATGCAGGGCCAGCCGCAGAACGGCTTTCCCAACCAGCCCTGGCTGCCGCAGATGGCGAGCCTGAGCGTTTCCTACGACGCCGCCAGCGCGCTGCCCGGCGATCAGGCCAGCCGCTACTTCCACCTGATGCCGTTCGACGAGGTCGCGGCGGTGGACTGGCCGCCGGGCAAAGCGGTGCCGCTGCTGGCCCCGATTGCGGCGGCGGGCGAGCTCCGGATCGAACTGGCGGAGCCGATCACCGAGCTCGCGCTGCTGTTCACCCTGGCGCCCAGCCGGGCCGGCTGGCCGGAGGCGGTACCGCCGGTCACCTGGTCGCAGGGGACGGGCGGAGCCTGGACGCCGCTGACTCCGCTGCGCGACGGCACCAACGGGCTGCGCAACTCGGGGATCGTCACCTTCGAACTGCCGGACATGCCGGCCGACGCCGCACCCACCGCGCCGGTGCCCGGTTCCGCTCCCAAGCTGTGGCTGCGTGCCTCCGTGGCCGCCGATCCGGACGCCTTCCCGCTGCTGGCCGACCTCGTCGCGAACGCCGCCACCGCGAGCTGGAGCGGACCCGGCGGCGCGCCGTCACTGGGCACCCCCCTGAAGGCCGGCACGATCACCGCCGGGGCCGACCCGCTGCCCGGCGTCGCCACCGTCGCACAGC
The DNA here is from genome assembly GCF_003130795.1 of Azospirillum thermophilum. Taxonomy (NCBI): domain Bacteria; kingdom Pseudomonadati; phylum Pseudomonadota; class Alphaproteobacteria; order Rhodospirillales; family Azospirillaceae; genus Azospirillum; species Azospirillum thermophilum. Next base: position 59,986 of record NZ_CP029358.1, on the reverse strand, counting down.
CCCTGCCGTCCTTCGGCGGCCGGCCGGAGGCAACGGACCGGAGCTTCGAGATGTGGATGGCGGAGCGGCTGCGCCACAAGGGCTTCGGCATCCAGTCCTGGGATTATGCGCGGCTCGCCCTGTCGGAGTTTCCGGCGCTGTGGCAAGCCGCCGTGGTTCCGGCCTCCGATGGCGACGGAACGCCGGCACCCGGCCGGGTCTGGGTCGTCGCGGTGCCGGGACCGACCACCCCGGGCATTGCCGACCCGAGCATGCCGGCCTGCGACTCCGCCACGCTCGGCCGGATCCGCGACATGCTGGCGGCACGCATCAGCCCCTTCATCCGGCTCAGCGTCACCAGCCCGCCTTACCAGCGCATGAAGGTGACGGCCAAGCTGGTGTTCAGCGACGACGACACCGCCGAGGCCAGCGCCCGGCGCCTGAACGACGAGCTGGTCCGCTTCCTGTCGCCGTGGCCGGATCCGGCGCCGGCGCCGCGGCCGAGCGACTACTACACGGCCGACGCGGTCGCGCACTTCATCCGGAACCGGCCCTACGTGCTGGGCATCCTGTCGTTCGACTACGCCCCCGACCCGCCGCCGAAGACCCCCGGCTGGTGCTACCTGACCTCGGCGACGGAGCACGCCCTGAGCGGCGAGACGGCACCGTCGCCCGCGCGCCGCCGCCTCGCAGCGGCCGAGGGCCGGCCATGAGCCGCCCGACCAGGAGCCGCGACACCGGCACCATACCGCGCGCCCTGCCGGACGCTTCAGGCCTCAGCTACACGGAGCTGCGCGCCGAAGGCACGCGGCTGGTGCAGGCGATGTCGGGCCGGATCTGGACCGACTACAACTACTCGGACCCCGGCGTCACCATCCTCGAGCAGCTCTGCTACGCGCTGACCGAGCTGTCGTTCCGCGCCGACGCCCCGGTGGCCGACCTGCTCGGCGCGCCGGACACCGGCACGCTGTCGCTGTGGCGCCACGCCCTCTACCCGGCGCGCGCCATCATGCCGGTGAACCCCGTCACCGTCGCCGACCTGCGCCGGCTGATCATCGACCGGGTGCCGGGCGTCGGCAACGCCTGGTTCACGCCGTGCCCGCCGGACGGCACGAAGGGTGTCTCCGGCCTCTACCGGATCACGCTGCTGGTGCCCGCGCAGGACCCGTGCTGTGCCGGCGGCAACGCCCGCCTGCACGCCATCCTGCGCCGCGCGCGGGCCACCTACGCCGCTCACCGCGCCCTGTGCGAGGATGTCGAGAGCATCGCCATCCTGAAGCCGCTGCCCACCGTGGTGGAGGCCGACGTGCAGCTCGACGGGGAGGCCGACCCAAGCGCCGTGATGGCGCGGCTGCTGTTCGCCCTCGGACTGCACCTGGCGCCGGAGCCCGAGCGCGAGTCCCTGGACGCGCAGCGCGCCGCCGGGCGGACGACGTCGGAGATCTTCACCGGCCCGCTGATGCTGCGCGGCTTCATCGGCGCCGACCAGCTGACGCCCTTCCCGGCCGTGGTTCCGGTCGACGAGCTGCTGCAGGTGACCGCCGAGACGGCGGGCGTGCTGTCGGTCTCCGGCCTGTCGGTACGGGTGGAGGGCGCCCCGAGGGCCTTCGCATCCGGCGACGTGATCGCGGTGCCCGACGGCCGCGTGCTGTGGCTGGCCGACACGCCGGGGGACGATGCCTTTCCCATCCGGCTGTGGCGCGGCACCATGCCGTGCCATCCGAATCCCGGCAAGGTCCGCCGGCGGCTCGACCGGCTGTGGGCGGCGCAGCGGCGCACCTACGACCTGTGGCCCGAATACGCCGGCCATTACGCGCCACCCCGGGGACGGCGGTGGAACCCGGCGGCCTACAACTCGGTGCAGGACCAGTTCCCGCAGGTGTACGGAATCGGCGGCTACGGACTGCCGTCCAACGCGACCGCGGTCCGGCGCGGCAGCGTCAAGCAGCTCAAGGGCTATCTGATGGTCTTCGACCAGCTCATGGCCAACTACTTCAGCCAGCTTGCCTTCCTGCGCCGGCTGTTCTCGGTCGAGGCGGGAGGGGATGCCACCTACGCCTACCAGTCGCTGGCGACCATCGTGCCGGACGCGAAGCCGTTGCTGGGCGCCGGCTACGAGGCCGGCCTGGCGCGGATCGTCGCGGCGGACGACCCGGTGGCCGCCCGGCAGTCGGATGTTCTGGACCTGCTGCTGTCGCTCTACGGGGAATCGCTGGCGGCGCCCGCCCACGCGGCCTGCTGCTCCGGCGCGTCGCCGACGGCGGCACTGCTGGACGCGAAGCGTGCGCTGCTCGCCCGTACCGTGCGTGCCACGCGCAACCGTGGACGCGGCGCCGACTACCAGCGGTCCCGGCCGGGCGACGAGACCGCCGGGCTGGAGGTCCGCGCCCGCATCGAGCTGGCGATGCTCCGGGCGTCGCTGGGAACCGACGGACCGCGGACGGTCACCGATCCGGACGACGCCGATTTCGGGCGCCGCCTGATGGAGACCGAGGCGGCGGCGGTGGAGCGCACGTTCCTGCCGGTCGTCGGCGGCGACGGCGACGACGAGGAGCCGGAGGGCGTCCCGCCACTGGTCGGCCGGCGCGTCGCCGCTGCGCTGTGGCCGGCGCTGGCCGATGCAGGGCGTTACCGCGTCGGGCTGCTGCATCGCCATGGCCCGGTCTGCCTGACCTGCCAGGACGCCGGCGGGGCGTGGTGGCTGCTCGGCGAACATCCCGGGGTCGTCGAGGCGATCGGGGCCGCCCACCGGCTGATCCGCGCCGCCGGAGGCCATCGCTCGCAGCTCACCATCGTCGAATGGACGCTGCTGCGCTACGCGCTCGACGAGCCTGCGCGCGACGGTGACGGCGGACAGGAACTTGGACGCCAGGCGCACCGGGATGACGGGGCCGGTTTCAGCTTCCGCGTCAGCGCCGTGCTGGCCGTCCATGAGGACGAGCGCCGGGCCGCCGGCTGGCGCAGCGGCGCCGAGGCCATTCTGCGCACGAATGTTCCGGCCCACATCGTGCTCGACTGCCTGTTCCTCGGGCACCACCGCTTGCGCCGGTTCCACAAGCTCCACAGCGCCTGGGCCGAGGCGTTGCGCTCCGGCACTCCGGCGCGCCGGACGGAAGCGAGCCGGCGGCTGGCGCATTTCCTGGACAAGGCGTCGCACCGCCCCGCGCCACCGCAACCGTCGCCGGCACCGGCGCCGCCAGCACACACTCCGACACCGACGCCGACACCGACGCCGACACCGGCGCCCCCGGCGCCCTCCCCGACTCCGGCGCCCCTTCCGACGCAGCCCCCGGCGCCAACTCCAGGCCCGACGCCACCCCCGATCCCGATGCCCGTGCCGCCCCCATCCCCGACGCAGGCACCGATACCGGCACTGGCACCGACACCGACACCGACACCGACACCGACACCGACACCGACACCGACACCGACACCGAAGGGGACCCGGAAACGCCGCTGGTGGCAATTCTGGCGTTCGCCGGCCCCGGACACCGCCGCGCCGGACCGGCCACCGGCGACACCGGAACCGACCCCGGCCGCTTCCGACCGCCGCTCCGCGTCGCTGGCGGGCCGGGTGGTCGCGGCACCTCCGGGCGCGACGGGGTTCGACACCGACACGGCGCTCACCGCCGGCACCGCACAGGCCTTCGCCGCGGCCGGATTCCAGTTCGCCATACGCTATCTGACGCGCGACGCGGTGCAGGCGAGCGGCGACCTGACGACCGCCGAGGCCGAGGACATCCTGCAGGCCGGGTTGGCGCTGATGGCCGTGCAGCACGTGGCGCCGGCCGGCTGGACGCCCAGCGGGGCGCTCGGCCGCCGGAACGGCCTGTACGCGGCGATCAACGCGCGCCGGATCGGCCTGCCGTCCGGCATGACCCTGTGGCTCGACCTGGAAGGCGTGGCCGCAGGCACGCCGGCCGACCAGGTCGTCGATTACTGCAACACCTGGTTCGGCACCGTGACCGCCGCCGGCTACGGCGCCGGCCTGTATGTCGGCGCCAACTGCGGCCTGACCGGCGAGCAGCTCGCCACGACGCGGATGCTGTATTTCTGGCGCTCCGGCAGCACCGTCCCGGACATCCCCGGACGCGGCTACTGCCTTGTGCAGACGATCACCGCGGACACCGTGCTCGACGGTGTCGCCTACGACGACGACAGCGTGCGGGCGGACCAGTCGGGCGGCACGCCCTTCTGGCTGACCCGGACGCCCGCCGCCCAGCCCGAGGAGGACAGCCGATGACCGACCATGCGATGCAGCGGCGCGCCGACGCGCGGCCGACGTCCGAGGCGTGGCACGTGGTGCAGCAGGCGCAGGGACGGGTGCGGCAGACCGTGGCGACCGGCGATGGCATCCCGGTGAACGACGACGCCGGCCTCGAGCGCGTGGCCGAGGTCATGGGGGCGAAGGCGATGCGATGACGCCGCGATCCGCCTTGCCACGCTTCGGGAACCGGTCCTCTTGCCCTCCTCCACACACCACGTCAGGCGCCTGACCGTCGACTGCGCCGTGTCCGACCTCGACACCGCGCTGGCGTTGCGCGCGCGCGTCGAGGATCTGGCGCGGGCGCAGATGCCGCCGATCCTGGAGCGCGTGTTCGACGCCCTGGTGCCGGCCGACCGCCACCTGCGCCTCGACCGGCTCGACCTCGACCTCGGCGTCATCCCGGCCAGCCGGCTGGAACAGGACCTGCCCGCCGCGCTGGAACGGGCGCTGGGCGCGGCCCTGGCCGACGCCGTCGCCGCTGCCTCGCACGCACCCGACCGGACAAGGCGGTTCATGACGCCGGGCGAGGCTCTGCTCGACCGTTTCGACGCCTATCTGGCCACCGGGGCGTCGCCGCCCGGCGGCGACGCCTTCGATCCCGCCGCGCAGTTGCGCCTCCTGCTGGCCGAGCAGCCGGCGGCGCTCGTGGCGCTGCTGCACCGCCGCGCCTCCGACCGCCACGCGCTGGAGCGGCTGGTGCTGCAGGCCGGCGCGGCGGAGCTGCGCACCCTTCTGGCGCGGCTGGTCCCCGCCGACGCCACGGTCGTCCTCGCCTATCTGGCCGAGCTCCTGCGACTGCACCGCGCCGCGCCGGCGCTGCCGGTCTCCGGGTCGGCGCTGGAACGGCGGCTGTGGCTGCTGACGCTGGATTACCTGCTGCGCGATGCGGGAACCCGCTTCAACCGCCGGGTCTATCTGCGGTTCCTGGTGGCCGGCGCCGCGCTGGCCGAAGGCGTTCCCTACGGTGGGCTGCTGCTGGCCCTGCGCGCCGCGGCGACGCGGACGCGGCGGCGCCCGACCGCCGCGGCGGCGCCCGCCGGCTGGCCTGGGCGCGGCTGCTGACGGTGCTGGCCGGGCCGCGGGCATCGACACTGCGCGCCGGCGCCGGCCGGCTGGTCGCCGGGTTCGGCGGCGATGGGCCGGGGGGCGATGGGCCGGGGGGCGATGGGCCGGGCGCTCGTGGGAACCCGGACGCCGACCCGGCGACGGCGGCCCGCGTGCTTGCACGGGCGCGCGACCTGGCCCGTGACGGCGGCTATGCCGGGCTGTCCGTCTTGCTGCAGCCGCGCCAGCCGCGCCGCCAACCGCGGAGCCCCGGCCGCAGCCGCAACCGCATGGACGACGCCGAGACGGGCGAGCCGCTGTATGTCGACAACGCCGGGCTGATCCTGTTCAATCCCTTCCTGCCGCTCTTCCTGGAGCGGCTCGGGCTGCTGGCTCCCGACGAGGACGGCGTGCCCCGGGTTACCGGGACCGAGGCGGCTTCGCGCGCCGTCCATCTCATGCAGTACCTGGTCGACGGGCGCTGCGACCGGCCCGAGCCGCAGCTCGTCCTGAACAAGCTGCTCTGCGGGCTTGCCCCCTCGGAGCCTGTCCTGCGGGCGATCGAGCCGGACGAGGCGGACCGCGCCGTCTGCGACGGGGTGATCCAGGCGGTCATCGACAACTGGACGATCATCCGCAACACCTCGCCGGCCGGCCTGCGCGAGACGTTCCTGCAGCGCGAGGGGCGGCTGCAGCGGGACGCCGATCGCTGGACCCTGCAGATCCAGAGGAAGACGGTCGACATCCTGGCCGATCAGATCCCCTGGAACCGCTCCGTCGTCTATCACCGCTGGATGACGGCGCCGATCCACGTGGTTTGGTGAGCACGACCATGACACGCCGCCCGGAACACCCTGCGCAACCGCCCGTCACCGCCCCGGCGGCCGCGATCGAACGGGAACTCGCCTGGTTCGAGGAGGTGGTGCGCCACCGCTTCGCCCTGTACTTCGGTGAAACCGGCGACGAGACCAGCGGCGAGGCGGGCGGCGAGGCGGGCGGATGGCCGGCTCCCCCCGACCAGGACGGCGACGGCAGCCCCTTCGCCGGGGAGCTGCGCCGCCTCGACCCGACGCCGGCCGAGCGGCTGGTGCTGATGCTGGCGCTGGCACCCCATCTGGCCCCGGAGGTGCTCGACCCGTTCCTCCTGCAGAACCAGGCGACCGGGCGGCGGTTCAGCGAGTTCGGCGGTCTGATCGGGCAGTCGCACAACGGTTTCCTGCCGACGGTCGAGACCGCGCTGTTCCTGCTGGCCGGTTCGGACCGCGCGGCGCGCATCGCGGCGCGGTCGCTGTTCGCGCCCGGCCACCGGCTGGTGCGGCAGGGGCTTCTGACCATCGGGCACCGCCATCCGGAGGAACCGCCGGGGGCGGCGGCGCTCGGGCTGTCGCGCGACCAGTTGGAACGGATGCTGACCGGCGCCGCCTACGTCTGGCCATCCGGCGAAGGCTTCCCGGCCGAGCGGATCGGCACGCCGCTCACCTGGGACGACCTGGTGCTCGACGGCGCCACCCGCCGGCAGATCGCGCTGATCGACAGCTGGATCCACCATTCCCATACCCTGCTGCACGGCTGGGGACTGGCGCAGCGCCTCAAGCCCGGCTACCGCTGCCTGTTCTACGGCCCCCCTGGTACCGGCAAGACCCTGACCGCCTGCCTGCTCGGCAAGCACCACGACCTGCCGGTCTACCGCGTCGACCTGTCGCGGGTGATGTCGAAGTGGGTCGGCGAGACCGAGAAGAACCTGGCCGGGCTGTTCGACCGGGCGCAGCACCACAACTGGATCCTGTTCTTCGACGAGGCGGAGGCGCTGTTCGGCAAGCGCACGGACGCGCAGTCGGCCAACGACCGGGCCGCGAACCAGCAGATCGCCTACCTGCTGCAGCGGCTGGAGGACTTTCCCGGCGTCGTCATCCTGGCGACCAACCAGCGCGGCCACATGGACGAGGCGTTCGCCCGCCGCTTCCAGTCCTCCATCCTCTTCCCGATGCCGGACCGCGACTCACGCCGGGCGCTGTGGGAAGGGATGTTCCGCACCCCCGGCATCCCGCTGGCCGCCGGCATCGACTTCCAGTCCCTGGCCGACCAGCACGAGTTGGCCGGCGGGGCGATCGTCAACGTCCTGCGGCACGCCTGCCTGCTCGCGGTGGAGCGCGACCCGCCCTGCGTGCAGCTTGCGGACATCATGAGCGGCATCCGCCAGGAACTGCGCAAGGAGGGTCATTTCTTCAACCGCTGACGGTCCGGCCGGGCCGCCCCGGCGCCCGGCGCCACGCCCAGGAACGTGACCCCGCGGCAGGCCTGCGACTTCGACGGGCCTGCCTTTGAAACAGGTGTCAAACGGCTCCCAGCCGCCGAAGGATGCTGGGCTTTGCCCGGTCTTTGCCGCAGCCGAACTCTGCAACGGCATCCATCCGCGCACATACAATAATATTATCGCACGCACGCTATAGTGTGATAAAGATACTCCCAAGATCAGACACCGGCGTATACTTTGATTTATAATGTTTAGGTGTCTAAGTATTGGTTGAAAAAATGACGTTGACATGAACGTTCATTAAGCGATTATTGTTTACACAGAGGCACGCAGACTGTTCCACGTGGCGCTGTCGATCAGCAGCTTGCTGCTGTTACCCACGATGAAAGTCCGCGCAAGATCTGAAAATCCAGCGCGCACGCTCTCATTGACGGGTGCAGATGGGGCTCACGTCCTGAACGCTCAAGAGTCCGTGTCATGACGATGTGAAAGCAGACCCCTGCTGGCCGACCCGGGATTCATTACAAGAAATTATAAAATTTCGAGAGGACGCCCTATGAAGAAAACGGAAAATCTCAGACGAATATTAACCTGTGACGACTTGTCGTTCATCATGGAAGCGCACAGTGCCCTCAGCGCCAGGATCGCGGAAGAAAGCGGCTTTGAAGCGTTGTGGGCCTCCGGTCTTTCCATTTCGGCGTCGTTGGGTTTGTCGGACCGGAACGAGGCATCCTGGACCCAGGTTCTGGACATCGTCGAGTTCATGGCCGATCACACCAAGGTTCCGATACTGCTCGATGGTGATACGGGGTACGGGAACTTCAACAATGTGCGGCGCTTGGTTCGCAAACTTTCGCAGCGGGGAGTTGCCGGTGTCTGCCTGGAAGACAAGGTCTTCCCCAAGATGAATTCGTTCATCGGAGCGGAGCATGGCTTGGCAACGATCGGTGAGTTCTGTGGAAAGCTGCGCGCCGCCAAGGACAGCCGGCAGGACCCCGACTTCTGCATTGTCGCACGCGTCGAGGCCCTGATCAGCGGCTGCTCAATGGAAGAAGCACTCGCCCGTGCCGACGCGTACAGCGAGGCGGGCGCCGACGCCATCCTCATTCATTCCAAGAAGAGCGACGGCCAGGAGATCCTGGAATTCTGCAGACGGTGGAACCGCCGCTGTCCCATCGTCATCGTGCCGACGAAGTATTATAGGATCCCGACGAGTGTCTTCCGGGACGCCGGCGTCTCCTGCGTTATCTGGGCCAATCACAGCCTGCGCGCTTCGATCAGCGCCATACGGTCGATCACCCGCAAGATTCACCGGCAGCAGGCGGTCGCCGACGTCGAGCACGAGATCGCGTCCCTGGACGACGTCTTCTTCCTGACCAACGAGTTCGAGGTGCAGGAAGCCGAGCGGAAGTATCTCGCCTGCTGAGAACGCCTCCGCGCGTCCGGCACGCCTGGACGGCGCGGAAGGCCTGCCGAGAAAAGAACATGATCAAAGCAAGCGTCTTCGTCGATCAGCTGGTCGCGCAGGGCACGACCTGCTTCACCGGCGTTCCCTGCTCCTACCTGACCCCGTTGATCGACGAGGTGATCGGACGGGACGGGATCCGGTATGTGCCGGCCTCCAGCGAGGGCGATGCGGTGTCGATCGCCGCGGGCGTCTGGCTGGCGGGCGGGACCGCCGTCGTGCTCTGCCAGAACTCCGGCCTGGGCAACATGGTCAACCCGATCACGTCGCTGAACGACCCCTTCGGCATCCCGGTGTTGCTGCTGGTCACCTGGCGCGGCAGGCCCGGCGTGAAGGACGAGCCGCAGCACGCGCTGATGGGACGGATCACCCCGGACCTTCTGACGCTTCTGGGGCTGGACTGGGCGGTGCTGCCCGACGACGGGGACGGTGCCGCAGCCGCCCTCCGGACCGCCTGCGAGTCCATCCGCCGGACGCAGCGCCCCTACGCCCTGGTGGTCTCCGGCGACACCTTCGGCGCCGGGCCTCGGGACGCGTCCGTTCCCCCGACGACCGGCCGGCCAAGTCGCGAGGAGGTTCTTGCCGCATTCCTGGCGGTCGTGGACGAGGAGGCGGCGGTGATCGCGACGACCGGCAAGACCGGGCGCGAGCTGTTCACCCTGGCCGACCGCCCCGGACATCTCTACTGCGTCGGGTCGATGGGCTACGCCAGCTCCGTGGCCCACGGCGTCGCCCTGACCAGCCCGCGGCCCGTCTACGTGCTGGACGGCGACGGCGCGGCCATCATGCACCTGGGCAATTTCGCCAGCATCGGCGCCGAGGGGCCCCGCAACCTCGTCCACATCGTGCTGGACAACGGCTGCTACGATTCGACGGGCGGGCAGCCGACGGTGTCGTCCACGGTCGACTTCGTCGCGACGGCCCGCGGCCTGGGTTACCGCGACGCGCGGAGCTGCGGTTCGTGCGCCGAGTTCGCGGCCGCCCTGCGCGACGCCATGGTGCCCGGCCCGCGCCTGCTGCACGTGCCGGTCAGCGCCGGCTCGATGGCCCGCCTGGGCCGACCGACGGTCTCGCCCCACGACGCGGCGCGGCGCCTCCGTCGCTTCCTCACCCTTCCCTAGCCTGCCCGGCCTCTGGCCGGCCCGGGACACGGCGCCGGGACAGGGCGCCGGGGCCCGTGACGGCCTGACCGGCGCGCCGCCCCCTTCACACGTCGAGGACAGAACGATGCAGAGCAACCGCCGTCCCGCGCAGCACCCTCTCAACCCCACGCTGCTGGGCATGGACGTCTATGCCTCCAAGGCCATTTCGCTGCGCGCCAAGGCCGATCCCGACATCGCCAACCTGAGCTTCGGCGAGCCGGTGTTCGGTCCGCCGGAGCACTTGCTGGACGACATCGCCGCCGAGGATCTGTCGCGGACGGCCTTCCTCGACGCGGGCAAGCGCTACGAGGAGCCCCGTGGCAGCCTGGCGCTGCGGCAGGCCATCGCCGCGTGGTATCGCGACCGCTATGGGCTGGCCGTGGATCCGGAACGGGATATCATGGTCACGCACGGCGGCGTCGAGGCGATCACGCTGGCGCTGCTGGCCGTCACCGGGGAGCGCGACAAGGTCGCGGTCAGCGATCCCTCCTACATGCTGTACGCGCGCACCGTCCTCACGCTCGGCCGGCAGGCGTGCCGCATCGCCCGGCCGGCCGGCGGCGACGAGTACGCGGCCATGCTGGCCGACGGGGACCGGCTCGCCGGTGTCCGGGCGCTGATCGTCAACTCCCCGGAGAACCCGACCGGCTACGTCGCCAGCCTGGAGGATTGGGAGCGCATCGGCGCCCTCGCCGCGGCGAACGGCACCTGGATCATCCATGACGAAGTCTACGACGTGATGGACTTCGAACGGCCGCACCGTCCCGCCCGCACGGTTCCGCCGCTGGCCGACAACGCGATCCTGATCAACAGCTTCTCCAAGAAGTTCGGCCTGCCCGGCCTGCGGATCGGCTGGATGGTCGCCCCGCCCGCGGTCATCGACCTGGCCGCCAAGGCGCACGACTACCTCTACCTCGGGGTCAACATCCAGTACGAGCGCATCGCGCGGCGCCTGTTGGAGGACCCGCGGAAGGCCGAATGGCTGGCGGGCGTCACCCGCCTCGTGCAGGGCCGTTGCCTGACGGCGCTGAAGACGCTCGGCGCCGCGGCCGGCTATGCTTGGCCCAGGCAGCCGCTGGGCGCGATGTTTCTGTTCCCCGACGTCAGCGGTCTCCATCGCGCCATGCCGGCGCACTACCGCGCGTCGGGCGAGGCCATGGGCGACGCCGTGGCGCGCTACCTGCTGGAAGAACGCAAGGTCGCGGTCGTCCCGGGCTCGGTCTACGGCCGGCAAGGCGACAGCCACGTCCGCCTGGTGCTGTGCACCCAGGAGGACGTCTTCGATGCGGCCATGCGGCGCATGGCCTGAACGTCCCGACCGGATCCACGACCCGAGGAATTCCCATGGCGGCCCTACGTGAAGATTTTCGCCGGAACGGCTACGCGCATCTGCCGAGGGAGCAGGCGCGGATCGATCTGGCCCGTCTGGAGCGCGAATTCTCCGCCCTCGCGCGTCTGGCGGAGGACAAGCTCGCCGGGTCGCCGGAGGGCGAGGCGGCCTGCCGCGACAGCGGCCTGATCGTGGTGCCGGAATCCGGGGATCCACGGCAGCTCTGCCGCATCGAGTACATCGCCGGTGCCTCGCCCTACATCCGGACCGGCCTGGTCACCCGGCTGGCGGCGTGGATCGAGACCCTCGTCGGCGAGCCGGTGACGCTGTTCAAGGACAAGTGCAACGTCAAGAATCCCGGCGGCGGCGGCTTTCCCGCGCACCAGGACATCCCCGCCTATTACGGTTTCGGCACCCGCTACCATGTGACGGCCGCCGTGATGCTGGACCCTGCGCTGCCGTCGAACGGCGGGCTGGAGATGGCGCCGGGCCTGGAGGCCGCGCCGGAGGGCACGCAGGTCGAGGACACGCCGCGCGGTCCCCTGGCCGTCCTGCCCCATTACGCGGGCGGGCGGCGCAACGGCGACATCGTCGACGAGCTGTCCGCCCGGATGACATGGACCCCGGTCGAGGCCGCGGCGGGCGACGTGCTGTTCTTCGACTCGTACGTGCCGCACCGCTCGCACGCGAACCGGTCGGACGCCACGCGCCGCATCCTGTTCTTCACCTTCAATCTGGCGGGCGAGGGGAGCGGTACGAAGCATATTATCGGGCGAAGCGGGAAAATCCGGACAACCCGATCTTCCACGTCTCCACCCCCACGCTGCACAGCGGCCTGGACGCCGCCGCCACGGTCCGGCGGACGCTGGACGCCGGATCGAGGAACGGAGCGTGATGCGCCCCGCGCCCCGCCTGTTCACCCCCGGACCGCTCTGCACGTCGCCAGCGGTCCGGGCCGCCGCCGGCGTGGACCTCGGCTCGCGCACCCCGCGGCCGTCGCGCTGACCGCCCGGCTGCGGGCGATGATCGCCGCGGTCGCGGGCAGTGGCGACGCCTGCAGCGTCGTCCCCCTGCAGGGCAGCGGCACCTTCGCGGTGGAAGCCATGCTCTGTTCGGTGCCGGACGCCGAAGATCACCTGCTGATCGTCGAGAACGGCGCCTACAGCGCCCGCATGACCGAAATCTGCGCGGTGCACGGCATCCGGCACAGCGTCTTGCGTTGCGACCACACGCGCTCCTTCGACCTTGCGCGGGTCGAGGCCCGCCTGCTCGAACTCGGCGACGTCACCCACGTCGCCGCCGTGCATTTCGAGACCGCGCTTGGTGTCCTCAACGACATCGACGGCCTGGGCGCGCTGGCGGCCCGCCACGGCGCGCGGCTTCTGGTGGACGCCATCAGCACCTTCGGTGCGTTGCCGCTGGACGTCACGTCCGGCCGCCTGGCGGCGGTCGCGCTGTCCGCCAACAAGTGCCTGCACGGTCTGCCCGGCCTGTCCTTCGTCATCGCCGACCGCGCCACGCTGGCACGCCCGTCACGGCCGCGCACGCTGAGCCTGGACCTGCGGGCCCAGCACCGGAGCTTCGAAGCCGACGGGCAATGGCGCTTCACCCCGCCGCTCCAGGCGATGCTGGCGCTGGAGCAGGCCATTCGGGAGTACGAGGCGGCCGGGGACGGGAGGCCCGCTTCGGCCGTTACGCCGCTCTCGCCGACCGGCTGGTGCGCGGCATGGCGGCGCTCGGCTTCCTGCCGCTGATCGACCAGCCCCACCGGGCGCCGATCATCATCACCTTCGCGCCCCGGCCGGATGCCGCGTGCGACGCCGCGGCGCTCGCGGAGGCGCTGGCCGAGCGTGGGCTGGTGATCTACCCGAGCAAACACTGGCGCCGGGATTCCTTCCGGGTCGGCGTCATCGGCGCCATCGGCGAGGACGATATCGACGATCTGCTGGCCGCGATCGGAGATTACCGTGCCGCAGCCGGACAGGACAGGCACCGGGCCGTCCGGCACGAGACATGAGGACACTCATCCCATGCCCCTGACGATCACCCACCACGGGCGGATCGACGCCATCGACGCGGACGCCCTCGCCGGCCTGTGGGAGGACTGCGGGCGGCCGGCCTTCTATCACCCGGCTCTGCTGCTGGCCGCCGAGCGGCACCCGCTGCTTCCCCTGTCCGGCGCCCATTACCTGGCGGCGTGGGAAGGCGGGCGGCTGGACGCCTTGCTGATCGCCTACCAGCAGACCGCGCCCGATCCCTTCGGCACGCTGGCGAGGACCACGGGCATCGTCTTCGCCCCGCCGGAGGGCGGGTTGCTGGGGCACTTCGCCCATTGCTACGACAGCCGCATCCTGATGCGCCCGGGATCAGCGGCGGGGGAACCGCTGCTCCTGCGCCTGGAGGCGGTGGCGGCGGAGCTGGGGGTTCCCGGCTGCGGCATCACCAACCTGGCCGACCCGGAATCCCTGGCCGCCGCCGAACGCGCCGGGTACGCCGTCAACGTCATGCACGACCGCTTCATCATCGACCTCGGCCCCTACCGCGACTTCGACGACTACGTCGCGCACCTGCCGCGCCACGGTCGCCAGGAAATGAGACGCCAGCTGCGCAAGTTCGCGGCGGAGGGCGGCGGCACGGCCGTCCTCCGACCCGGCGACGCCGGCCTGGAGGACGCGGTCCGGCTCTGTCACCTGACCAGCGCCCGGAACGGCACGCCGCACTACTATCCGGTGGACAGCTTCACCCGCTTCCTCGAACTGTGCGGAGATCTCGTCAGCGTCGTCTCGGTGTGCATCGGCGACCGGCGGGCTGCGGCGGTCATCTGCCTGGACGAGCCGGGGCGCCTGCACATGTGGGCCGGCGGCGTCGTCTACGAGCATTCCGACTTCAGCCCATACACGCTGATGTTCGCGGCCTGCGTCCGGCATGCCTTCGCGAGCGGCGTCCGCTTCGTGGAGGCCGGCCGCACCAACCCGCGCATCAAGGAGCGGCTCGGCTGCGCACCCAAGCCCTTGTATTCGGCGCTGCGTTCGGCACCGTACCGCAGCCCGCAAGCCACGGAACCGAGGCCCGCCCATGCCGACCGCATCGACTGATCCTCTCGTGGCAGGCTCGCCGCTGGCCAGGGGGCACGCCATGACCCTGGCCTACATCGCCCTGACCGCGTCGTCGCAGGTGTTCCTCAACCATGTCGGCGGCGCAATACCCCCGGCCGTCGGGCTGTTCTACATGGCACTGGCGGCCAGCCTCGTCTTCAACCTCGCCGAACGCCGCAACGCCGCGCGCAACCACCGCAGCCTGCTGCGCCATTGGCGGAGCTACGCGGCGCTGTCGGTGGCGTTCGTGCTGAACTGGCTGTTTTCGTACCACAGCGTCACGCACGCTCCGGCGGACTTCTTCATCGCCGTGTTCTTCCTGTCGTCGGCGCTGTGCAGTTGCGTGGCGAAGCGGCGCCGGGCGAAGGCCGCCGTCACTGCCGCGGCGATCCTCGCCATGCGCCAGCTGTCGGGCGTCGGCTTCGAGCTGCTGGCGACCTCCATGCTCGCCGGCGTCGCGATGTACGTCTACTACGTCAGTTCGCTGCGCTTCAGCACGGACAGCGGCCTGGGGCCGGTGGCGGTGGTGTCGATGCGCTGTTATGCGCTGCTCGCGGGCTGCGCCGGCTTCCTCGCGGCCACCGGCACCGTCCATGAACTGGCGGTCGCGCCGCCCGTTGCCGTCGATCTGCTGATCCTGGTCATCGCCAACATGGTCCTGCCGTCCTTCCTGTCGCAGACCTGCCTGCAACTGGTGGGGGTGACGGCCTTCACCTTCATGAATTCGCTGATCCCCGTGCTGACCTTCGGCCTGCAGTCCGTCGTGGCGGACCGCTGGCAGGGCGGCATGCTGCTCGCGGTGATGATCGCCACGGCGGCGCTGAACTACGATGACCTGCTGCGCCACCTGCGCGCACGCGCGCGCGGCGACGCAGCGTGAGCGCCCCCGCCGCGCACAGGCCCCCTTTCCCGCGACCGCGCCCGGACCGCCCGCCATGCCCCGCATCAACAGCTACCTCGCCGCGGCCAGCCCCGTCTCCTCCAAGGCGATTTCCCAGGCCGCCAGGGAAGACCCGGCCATCCTCGACCTCAGCCTTGGCGAGCCCGACTTCGGCCCGCCGCCGCACCTGCTGGAGGCCATCCGCGACGAGGAGTTGCGGCTTGCGACCTTCCTCGACTCCGTGAAGCGCTACGAGCATTCGCGCGGCGCACCGGAACTCCGCCGGCTGGTGGCCGAGTGGTACCGGCGCAACGGCGGCCTGCATATCGATCCGGAGCGCGAGGTGATGATCACCCACGGCGGCATCGAGGCGCTGAACCTCGCCCTGCTCGCCGTGACGGATCCCGGCGACCGGGTGGCCGTGGCCGAACCGGCCTACACGCTGTACATGCGGTCGATCGCGGTGACCGGGCGGCGCGCCGTTCCGATGCCGCGCCCGGCCGGCGAGGACGAGTACGCCGCCGCGCTGGATGGCGGACCGCCGGCGGGGCTCCAGGCGCTCGTCGTCAACTCGCCGGAGAATCCGACCGGTTATGTGGCGAGCGAGGCGGACTGGCAGTCCATTGCCCGGTCGGCGGAGCGTGAGGACTTCTGGGTGATCCAGGACGAGGTCTACGACGTGATGGCCTTCGCCCGCCCGCACCGCACCGCCCGTTCGGTGCCGGGGCTGGAGCCTCGCGCCATCCTGATCAACAGCTGCTCGAAGAAGTTCGGCGTTCCCGGGCTGCGGATCGGCTGGCTGGTCGCCCCGCCGCCGGTCATCGACGCGGCGGCGAGGGTGCACGACTGCCTTTGCCTGGGTATCAACATCCTGGCCGAGCGGATCGCGATCCGTCTGCTCGGCGATCCGGAGATGGCGGCGTGGTTCGATACGCAGCGCGCGCTCCTGGCGGAACGCAACGCGCGCGCCATTGCGCGGCTCGATGCCGGGCTCGGCTACCGGTGGCCGCGCCGCCCGATGGGCGGCATGTTTCTG
Organism: Azospirillum thermophilum; assembly: GCF_003130795.1. Taxonomy (NCBI): domain Bacteria; kingdom Pseudomonadati; phylum Pseudomonadota; class Alphaproteobacteria; order Rhodospirillales; family Azospirillaceae; genus Azospirillum; species Azospirillum thermophilum. Next base: position 43,494 of record NZ_CP029358.1, on the reverse strand, counting down.
TTTCCCGACGTTCGGGACCTCCACGCCGCCCTCCCGGAGCGGCATCGGTCGCGGGATTCGAATGCTGGAACCGCCGTGGCGCACTACCTGCTTGAGGAACGGCAGGTCGCGACCGTCCCAGGCGCCGTCTACGGCCGGAACGCCCGCGATCACATACGGCTGGTGAACTGTGGCCCCGGCGGCGTCTTCGATGCCGCCGTCGACCGGCTTGCCCGGAGGGCCGACGGATGATCCCGGCCCTGGCCTCGCCGCCCGTTTCGAAGGCCTGGAGACAGACGCACTTATACGTCATCGATCGCCACAGCCACTTGGCTTTCTCAGATCAGCGTACGACGATTGACCGCGTACCGGGCATTGGCACGCAAAGCGTCTGCCTCCTCCACGGGTTCGATCCCGTTCAAATCCAGAAGCGCGCGGTCAGCACGCCACCCACTCTCAAAGATTGAATCGCGCCCGGTTTCCTGGAGGCACGATTTCCTGAGAAGCCAGGGTTGCCATGACGACGTCCCGTGGCCCCCGTCACGTCTTGATCAGCCCCGGCGTCCCCTGCGTCTGCGTCGGGGCGTTCGGGTCCGCCGGCGGGGTGGCGGGCGGAGTTGCCGGCTTGCCCGGGATCGCCGGCAGCTCCAGCGTGTCGAGCGCGCGCTTCAGGGCGTCGAGGCCGGCGCCGGCCTTGTCGCGCGTCTCGTTCATCGCGCGGGTTATGGCGCCGCACAGGGCGGCGCGGCGGGCGGGGTCGTTGCGGCTGGCCTCCAGCTCGCGGGCCACCTCGTCCGTCGACTTGTCGGCGCCGCGCTCGCCGGGGGCCTGCGGCGGCACCGTCTTGGGGTCGATGCCCAGCAGCGGCAGAAGATACTCCCTGCCCTTCTCGCGGGCGAGCGCGGTGGCCCGGTCGCCGAACTTCTCGGCGGTCGCCATGCCGGCGTCCCAGGTGCCGAGCACCGCCGACACCGTCGGGCTGCACTCCTGCGCCGGGGCGGGGGGCGGCGCCTTGTCCGCCGGTGTGTCCTGGGCGAAGGCCGCGGAGGACGCCGACAGCAGGGCGGCGGCGGTGAGGGCGCAAAGGATGGTCTTCATGGCGGTCGTCCCCGGGCAAGGCAGTGCTTCGCACATTTAGGGAGGCAGCCATGCGCTGTCCACCGCGCCCTTCTGTCGCGGCCGGACGATGCGAAAGACGCGGAAAAATGACGATATGGCGTCGTATTTGTTACCGGTCTGTGACGGAACCACGCTGCATCCCACGCGAACCCGTGCTATGAGCGTCGCCGTCCGTCTATCCGCATCCTCGCGAGAACCCGTCCCATGTTGCTGCGCGCTTTCCGTTCCCTGATGCCGAAGGAGGAACGCTTCGTCGACCATTTCCTCGCCCAGGCCCGCCACATCGCCGACGCGGCGAAGGCGCTGGACGCGGTCATGCAGGCGGATCCGGAGGAGCGGCCGGCCCGCATCGCGGCGCTGAAGCGGGTGGAGAAGGACGCCGACCGGGTGGCGAAGGAAGCCGGCCGCGGCCTGCACCGCGCCTTCATCACCCCGTTCGACCGCTCGGACATCCTGGCGCTGATCAACGCGCTGGACGACGCGATCGACCTGATGGACGAGGTGCCGCGCCACGCCGCCCTCTACGGCATCGAGTCGTTCGACGAGCCGATGCACCGCTTCGTCGTCCTGATCGGGCAGCAGGCGGAGCTGCTGGTGGAGCTGATGCCGCTGCTCGGCGCCATCGCCCGCAACGCCGAGCGGATCGGCCAGCTCTGCGGCCGCATCTCCGACATCGAGGACGAGGCCGACAACATCCTGCGCGAGGCCCTGCAGTCCCTGATCAAGGAGCGGCCGGAGATGATCGCCTTCCTCGGCCGCCGCGAGGTCTACGAGATGCTGGAGGCGGTGACCGACCGGTGCGACGACGTCGGGGACCTGGTCGAGGGCATCACGCTCGATCAGGTGTAAGGCCGCTGCCATGGAAGCCCTTCAGCTCGGCCTGCCGGCCATCATCCTGATCGTCGTCGTGGCGCTCGCCTTCGACTTCATCAACGGGCTGCACGACGCGGCCAACTCCATCGCCACCGTCGTCTCCACCCGCGTCCTGTCGCCCAAGCTGGCGGTGGCGTGGGCGGCCTTCTTCAACTTCATCGCCTTCCTGTTCTTCGGGCTGCACGTCGCCTCCACCATCGGCACCGGGCTGGTGGAGCAGTCGGTGATGGACCCGGCGGTCATCCTGGCCGCCCTGATCGGCGCCATCGGCTGGAACGTCTTCACCTGGTGGCTCGGCCTGCCCTCCTCCTCCTCGCATGCGCTGGTCGGCGGCATCGTCGGGGCGGGCGTCGCCAAGGCCGGCTTCTCGGCCATCGTCGTCGCCGGCTTCACCAAGACGGCCGTCGCCATCGTCGTGTCGCCCACGGTCGGGCTGGTCCTCGCCCTGCTGCTGATCCTGGTGCTCTCCTGGATCCTGCGCCGTGCCGTGCCCTTCGCGGTGGACCGCCAGTTCCGCCACCTGCAGCTCCTCTCGGCCGCCCTCTATTCGCTGGGCCACGGCGGCAACGACGCGCAGAAGACGATGGGCATCATCGCGGTGCTGCTGTTCAGCCAGGGCATGCTGGAGGGCGGCTTCCACGTCCCGCTGTGGGTGGTGCTGACCTGCCAGGCGGCGATGGGGCTCGGCACGCTGATGGGCGGCTGGCGCATCGTGCGGACCATGGGCTCGCGCATCACCGACCTCAAGCCCTACCAGGGCTTCTGCGCCGAGACGGCGGGCGCCATGACGCTGTTCGGGGCGACCTATCTCGGCATCCCGGTCTCCACCACCCACACCATCACCGGCGCCATCGTCGGCGTCGGCTCGGCCCGCCGCACCTCGGCGGTGCGCTGGGGGATGGCGGGGCGGATCGTCTGGGCCTGGGTCCTGACCATCCCGGCCTCGGCCAGCGTCGCCTATGTCAGCTACCTGATCGCCGCGGCCCTGCTGGTCCGCTGATCCAAGCGCCCGGCCGGTTCAAGTGCCCGAAAGTGGGGGAAAAGAGTTTTTTTCCCGCGGGTTACACCGACGGAAGCGAAGGCGGCGCTTGACCCGGGGCGCTCGCCGGGCGAGAATCGGAGCCCAGGGTCACAGGGCTCCGGTCATGCCGCACATCGAACGTACCGAGCAAGGCGAGCAATATGTGCTGCCCGGCACCGAACGCCGGACAGCGCCGGGCTTGCCCTATGCCGCGGAGCCGGACGGCCAGCTCGCCCTGCACTTCTACGCCCCGCCCAGCCCGGACGAGCGGCGGCGGCGTTCCGCCGTCACCCGCGGGCTGAAGTCCGCGGTCCGCCCGGCGGCGGAAACGGCCGCCGGCCTGTTCAGCGGCGGCCTTGTGCATTTCCCCCACGCCTTCGACGCGGCCTGACGGACCGCCGCCACCGCCGGCCGACTCCTCAGGCGGTCATCCCGCCCAGCCGCTGGTCGCGCTCCACCGCCGACTGCTGCTCGAACAGGCGGCGGTAGAGGCCGCCCGGCCGGTGCAGCAGGGCCGCGTGGCTGCCTTCCTCGACGATGCGGCCCTGGTTGAAGACCAGGATGCGGTCCAGCGTCCGGACGGTGGACAGCCGGTGGGCGATGACGATCGTCGTCCGGCCGACCATCAGCCGCTCCATCGCGTCCTGGATCAGCGCCTCCGACTCCGAATCCAGGCTGGAGGTCGCCTCGTCGAGGATCAGGATCGGCGCGTTCGCCAGGAAGGCGCGGGCGAGCGCCACCCGCTGCCGCTCGCCGCCCGACAGCTTCACCCCGCGTTCGCCGACCAGCGTGGCATAGCCCTTGGGCAGCCGCATGATGAAGTCGTGCGCGTTGGCCTGCCGCGCCGCCTCCTCGATCTCCGCCAGCGAGGCGGTGGGCCGGGCATAGGCGATGTTCTCGGCGAGCGAGCGGTGGAACAGGATGGGCTCCTGCTGGACGATGGCGATCTGCGAGCGCAGCGAGGCCTGGGTCGCCCCCGCCAGATCCTGCCCGTCGATCAGCACCCTGCCCTCCGTCACGTCGTAGAGGCGCTGGATCAGCTTCACGAAGGTCGTCTTGCCGGAGCCGGACGGGCCGACCAGCCCCACCCGCTCGCCGCCGCGGATCGTCACCGACAGGTCGTGGTAGAGCGGCACCGGATGGCCGCCATAGCGGAAGGTCACATGGTCGAACCGCAGCTCGCCCGCCGCGACGCGGATCGGCCGCGCCCCCGGCCGGTCCTCCACCCCCAGCGGCTCCGCATGCATCGCCACCAGTTCCTCCATCTCGTTGACCGAGCGCTGCAGGTGGTTGATGTGCATGCCGATGTCGCGCAGATAGCCGTGCACGACGAAATAGGTGGTCAGCACATAGGTGACGTCGCCGGGCGTGGCATGGCCGCGCCACCACAGCCACAGCGCGGTCGCCACCACGCTGGAGCGGATCACCAGCAGAAGCGCCAGCTGCAGCGTGGCGTTGCGGGTGTGGCGGGTCCAGGTCCGCCGGGTGCGCCGCCGCCACTTCGCCACGACGCGGCCGAGCTGCGCATCCTCGCGCGCCTCGGCGCCGAAGGACTTGACCACCGCGTTGCAGCCCAGCGCGTCGGCCAGCGTGCCGCCCAGCCGCGTGTCCTGCGCGTTCGACAGCCGGGCGGCCGGCGCGATGTAGGCGACCGACAGCGCGACCGTCAGCGCCACATAGGCGATCGAACCGGCGGCGACCACCAGCCCCAGCAGCGGCCAGTGCAGCCCCAGCAGCACCACGCTGCTCGCCAGCACCACCAGCGACGGCCAGAGCGCCAGCAGCAGCGTGTCGTCCAGCGTGTCGAACGCCCACATGCCGCGGGTGATCTTGCGCACCACCGATCCGGCGAAGCTGTTGGCGTGCCAGTCCGTCGAAAAGCGCTGGACCCGGTGGAAGCTGTCCTGCGCCACGTCGGACATGATGCGCAGGGAGAAGGGGATCACCGCGCTCCAGGCGATATGGCGCAGCACCACCATCCCGGCCCCCAGCGCCACCATGGCGCCGAAGGCGTGCAGCGCCAGCTCCAGCGCCCGGTCGCGGTCCTGCCCGACCAGGGCGAGCGCGTCGATGAGCTGCCCGGCGAAGATGGGGATCACCACGTCGGCAAAGGTGGCGAGCGCGATCGTCCCGGCGATCAGCGCGGCCAGCCTCCACTGGCGGCGCCAGTGGCGGAAGGTGAAGGAGAGGACGGTGCGGATGGCATCGGCACCGCGGGTGCGTCGGTCAGCAGACATGCATTCTCCCGGCGCGCCGCCGCGCCGGCTCCGGAACAGCCGGCATGCCGCGGGCTCCGGGACGGAGGCGGCATCCGGTCGGGGGACGGTGGTGGACGGCCGGGGCTGCGCCCCGCGAACGAGCGGAGAGGACGGTACGCCGTCGATCAATCCGCGGTCGGATATATATGTGCACCAGGACGATCCGGCAAGCCGGCACCCGCCGGTTGCGGGCGCATGGCTGCCCTGAGGCGGAGACGGGGCCTCAGCCCTGCCGGGCCAGCGGCAGCGGCGGCTGCTCCCCGGCTTCGAGCTGCCGGGCGCGGCGCAGGCGCAGGTCCGCCGCCTCGCCGGGCTTCAGCGGCACGAAGCCGTCCGGCCGGCCGGTGGAGCCGGTGACGGCGGCGATGGCCTCGACGTTGGTCTTCTGCACCCGATGGCCGCGGCGGACCTGCTCCAGGAACTTCGCCGACGGGGTCAGCAGATAGTCGATGGCGTCGATCCGCTTGCCGACCTTGGTGAACTCCTTCTCGGCGCTGTCGAGGATGCCCTCCTCCACCAGCGCATCGACCGCCGCCGTCACCACGCGCAGCGTGTCGCGGCGGCGCGACCACTCGTTCATGCCGCTGTTCTTGATGATCTCGTCCGCGCTGATCACCATGGGCCGGGCGTCGTCGGCGGTGTCGTATTCGATCGACAGGCGGTTGTAGAGCCAGCGGGACACCGGCGACTTCAGCTTCATCAGCCAGGCGTAGGAGATCGGCTTGAATTCCAGGTCGCGGATGGCGGCGGAAACCAGCGGATTGAACTCCAGATAGGTCTCCTCGACGCCGCCCTCCTCCTCCATCAGGTCGGGGCGGGAGCGGATGGCCAGCACCGGGAAGGCGGTCGATTCCAGGATGTTCTGCCCCCGGCTCTTCTTCCCCGGTTCGGCCGGCGCGCCGGTGGAGATGATGATGCGGGACCGTGCCAGGATGGTCAGGGATTCGCGGATGTCCTGGATCGACAGGGTGTGGCTGACCGCCCGCAGTTCCCTCTGGATCTCGTAGAGACTGAAGCGCATCTGCACCTTGTCGCGGTTCTCGCCGGTCAGCGACAGGCGCGAACGGTCCATGGCGAGGCGCCGGACCACCTGCTCCACCACCTGCTCCCGCTCGGACGGGAAGATCTCGACCTCCACCACCTCCGCGGCGGCCTGGGTGCCCGAGGCCTTCTCCTCCTTGCGCATCGGGTTGTTGCGGTCGATGCGGGCGGGCTGGACGGTCAGGCGGTAATTGCGGCCGCGGAAGGAGAACTCGCGCCGCACCGACTTGATGAAGCTGTCCTTGGAGACCAGCTCGCCCTTGTCCTTGGCGTCGTTGTCGCGGGAGACGAAGACGAAGCGCGGCGCCAGATCGTAGAGCGCGATCAGGTGCGACTGCGAGCGGTCCTCCAGCTCGAACAGGACAAGCTGCGCTGCGCTGACCGGGGCCACCTTGCTCATGAAAACCGTCTCCGACTGCCGGCCCTCAACATGGCGCAGCCGGCCCGCCGCGGCAATGGATGCGGCGGCGCTTCGCCCTTCGGCATGGAGCAACAGCCCGCGGGTATGGAGCCTTTCCTCGCGATCCATGGAGCAACAGCCCGCGATTGCGCCATGCGCCTGCCCGACGTCCCTGCGGCCCCGACGACTCGGCGGACCCGGGACGGTGCAGGACCAGCGCCAGGACAGGGCGCGCCGGTGGCCAAAGCTGCCGGGATCCTCTGGCAAACCATTGTTTCTAAACGAACTCTCCGAACCGCGGCCAACGACTCCATTCCCTGCTCCCTGCCCCCTGCCCCCTGCCGAGAATCGCGGGCAAAGGCTCCATGCCGGCCCTTCGACCCGCCGCGATCCCCCTGGGGCGACGCAATGCGGGGACCTCGCGGAGGCGGATTCGCCTCCCGGCACGTGCCCGGCCGCCCTCCTGCCCCGGCAGCACCGGCCGGGGCGCTATCGCGGGCAAAGGCTTCATAGCGGATGGAGTCGGAGCCCGCGATAGGCCCGGCAACCGGCCGGCGGGACCGCGAGCAAAGGCTTCATGAGCGCGACGAAGGGCTTCAGGATTCCGATTCGCGCGGCAAAGGCGGGCTGTTGCTCCAGCAGCGCGGGCTATCGCTCCATGGTCGCGGGCCGTGGCTCCTGAAGCGCGGGCAAAGGCTCCATAGTCCTCCATGGAGTGCTTGCCCGCGATTCGACATTCCGCCGCCGGCTTTCGAATCCTGCCCGCACTTGCGTGTGGAGGCAGAGGAATGAGCGCGACCCAACAGGACCCTTCGGCGGCGGGCGGCAACGCCCGGTGGGGACGGATTCCCGCCTGGTGGCTGGATCATCCCGATCTCGATGCCGACGGCTTCGCCGTGCTGGCCGCCTTGAGCACCTATGCCGACGAGGCCGGGGTATGCTGGCCGTCGCAGGCGACGCTGGCGGCGAAGCTGAAGCGCAGCCGGCCGACCGTCAACCGCATCCTCTCCCGCCTCGAAGCCGCCGGGCTGGTGACGATCGAGCACCGCAGTTCCTCCACCGGCGGGCGGCTGACCTGCCGTTACCGTCTGCGGCTGACGCCGGACGGGGCTGTGCCGGCCGCCGACAGCCCTGACTCGTCCACGCACATCCCCTGTCCGCCGGCGAGTCAGGAACAGCATCAACCAGAACAGACTCCGGACTCGCTCCAGGGGCGCGGGCGCGAGGGGCATTCCACGGATGGCGAGGATGCCCGGGAACGGACGCAGCCGGCTGCCGAAGTCCCCGCCGACTGGCAGCCTGCCGCCGGGGATCGCGCCTGGGCCGCCGAGCGCTTTCCCGGCCAGCCGATCGACCTCGACGCTCATGCCGAACTGTTCGTGCGCCGCTGCCAGGCCCATGGCTACCGCTACCGTGACATCGGCGCTGCGTGGCGGGCCTGGCTGCTGCAGGACGTTCAGGCGGGCAAGGCGCCGGTTCGCGCCGGACGTCCACACTCCTCCGCCCGCCCCTCGTGCCGCAAGCCGGAGGCCGAACAGCGTCTGGCCGCCTGGGCCGCCGTCGCCGCGCGGCTCGATGCCGCCCCCCTGCCCCGCCCGCCACCCCCACCTGGAGCCAGCCGTGATCAACATCCAGCCCTTTCCCGACCGCTCCCCCCTGCCCTTCGATCCGGCGATGGCTCCGGCGGACCGGCGGCGCCTGTTGCAGGATGCCCTGCCCGACCCGCTCCGCCGCATCCTGGACGCCGGGCATATCGAACGGCGCAGCCGCTTCGCCGATGACGGCTTCACCGGCGTGGCCGAGGTCTGGGTGCCGCCGGCCGACGTGACGGCGCGCGAGGCGGCGATGGCCCGGCGCTCGCTCGACGATCTGAACGCCACGGTGCTGGCGCCGGCCGCTGCGAACCATCTGCTGGCGCGGATCCTGGCGCTGCTCAGCCATTATCCGGCCAAGAGCCTGGGACCGGATGTGGAGCAATTGGTCGCGATGGACTGGGCGGAGGACCTCGGCGAGTTTCCCGCCTGGGCGATCGATCAGGCGGCGAGGCTGTGGCGGCGCTCCCGCAAATGGCGGCCGAGCATCGCCGAGATGCGCAGCCTGTGCGAGGAGGCCTGTGCCGGTGAGCGGGCCTTGGCCGAGCGTCTGGCCGCCGTCGCCATGGCCGGGCAGGGGGCCGGCCCCCTGCCGCCGCGCGGCACCGTCCACCGCCTGACCGCCGGCGCCGTGCGCCGCATGCCGTAAGCGACGGGGCCGCGAGCAAGTGGTATGCCCACTGCCTTGCCAGCGGTTGGGCTCGGGAGTATCAGGGAGGTCCTCCACAGCCCCCGGGGCCAAATGTTCGACAGTTTCCTCCTCGCCTTCCCTGCCCTGTTTTCGATCGTCAATCCGATCGCCATGGCACTGATCTTCAGTCAGGTCACCACCGGCCGCAGCGCGCGGGAGCGGGCGCGGCTCGCCGGTCTGGTCGCCGCCTATTCCGCGGTGGTCATGCTGACGGCGCTGTGGGCCGGGGCCTATGTCCTCAACTTCTTCGGCATTTCGCTGGCGGCGCTGCGGATCGCCGGCGGCTTCGTCGTCGCCGAGCGTGCCTGGGCCCTGCTGACCGCCCCCGAGGCGCACGAACAGAAAAAGCAGGAACAGGCGGCCCCGGCGGAGGATGTGTCGGAATCGGCCTTCTTCCCGCTGACCATCCCCTTCACCACCGGGCCCGGCACCATCTCCGTCGCCATCGCGCTCGGCGCCACCCGGCCGGCGAGCGGTCCCAACATCGGTCCCTTCTTCATCGGCATGTCGGCGGCGGCCATCGCCATCGCCCTGCTGATCTGGCTGTCCTACCGCTCGGCCGACCGGCTGGTCGCCCTGCTCGGCCCGACGCGCGCACGGGTGATGACGCGGCTGTTCGCCTTCCTGCTGTTCTGCGTCGGCGTGCAGATCCTGCTGACCGGCCTGCTCGACGGCTTCGCCCCGCTGTTCGGCCAGTTGGAGCGCTGACGGGCGTCTTTGCGACGTCGCAAAAAGGGCTGCCTGGAACAGCAGCAACGAAAAAGGCCCCTGCGATCCGGCAGGGGCCTTTTTCGTTGTCCAGGGGGCTTGGTCCGCGACCGGGAACTTTTGCGACGTCGCAAACCGCCTCAGCGGCGATGGCGCAGCAGCGCGTCGATCTGGTCGCGCAGCGCCTGCAACGCATCGACCTCCGCCTCGTTCAGCGCCGCCGCGTCCAGTGCCGCCAGCCCCTTCGCCACCTTGGGCAGCGTGCGCAGGATCGGCGCCGGCGTGGTGGAGCGTGGCGGCGGGGCGGTATCACGGCGGACGGCGCGCAGGGCCTTGATCGGCGCCCCCTCCTTGGCGCGCTGCCACAGCTCGCCCTGCAGAGCCCGCGGCGCCTCGGCGATCTCGAACATGGCGTTGATCGACACTTGCCCGGACTGCTCCGGATACTCCTCCAGGATCGCCGCCGGCAGGTCGAGCAGCTTGAGCGCCCGCGACACGAAGCTGTCGGACTTGCCGAGCAGACGGGCCACCTCGCGTTGGGTCGCATGATGGTCGAGCATGGAGCGCACGCCGGCCGCCAGTTCCAGCGCGTTGAGGTCGGCGCGCTGGATGTTCTCGACCAGCGCCACCACCGACGGGCTGGCGCTGCGGGTGACGACCGCCTTGATGCTCGTCTTGCCGGCCAGCCGGCTCGCCCGCACGCGCCGTTCGCCGGCGATCAGTTGATAGCGGTCGCCGACGCGCGTCACCAGGATCGGCTGGATCACCCCGACGGCGGCGATCGAGCGGGCGAGGTCGTCGAGGTCGGCCGGATCGAAGCTGCGGCGCGGCTGGTTCGGGTTCGGGTCGATGAGGTCGAGCGCGACGACCTTGAGGAAGTCGCCGTCGTCGTCGGCGAACAGGCTGACCGCATCGGCGGTCTGCTTCACCAGATCGTCCACCTCGTCCAGGTTGGCGGTGTTCAGCTTACGCGGCGGCATTCTGCGTCTCCACGGTCAGGGCGATGATCGCGTCGGCGATCTCCGCATAGCTTTCGGCCCCCGCGGCCTTGGGGTTCAGTTCCAGCACCGGCCGCCCGGCGAGGAACGACTTGCCGTAGTCGGCGGCGTCGCGCACCGGCGTGAACAGCCGCACGTTCAGCTTCTCCGCCTGACGCTGCAGCCGGCCGAGAACCTCCTGGTCGGCGATGCGGCGCGCATTGTAGAGGGTAGGGAGGATGCCGAGCAGCCGGATGTTCTTCTTGGCGAAACGGCGCACCTTGTCCACCGTGCTGAACAGGCTGGCGATGCCGGCATAGGCCAGCCCCTCCGTCTGGCAGGGCACGATCAGCGCATCCGCCGCGGCGAGTGCGGTGACCGAGATATAGCCGAGGTTCGGCGGGCAATCGAGCAGCAGCACGTCGTAGCGGTCGACCACCTCCTCCAGCTTGCCCTGCAGCACGCCGCCGGCCAGCGGATTGGTGACCAGCGACGCCTCGGCCTCGGCCAGCGAGATGCTGCTGGGGATCAGGTCGAACTGGCCGTCGCACACCGGCACGATGGCCTCGGCGGTCGGGGTGTCGCGGGTCAGCAGCCAGGTCAGCGTCTTGCCCTGCTCGTCCAGCTTCAGCGGCTTTTCGCCCAGATGCAGCGTGGCGCTGCCCTGCGGATCGCAGTCGACCAGCAGCACGCGCTTGCCGCGCTGGGCCAGCAGGATCGCCGTGTTGAGCGCGCTCGTCGTCTTGGCGACGCCGCCCTTCTGGTTGGCGAAGGCGACGATGCGCGCCGGACCCGACGACGGGCGGCTGCGGCTGGTCAGGGCGTCGCGCACCACCGTGCTGACCAGGTCGGGGATCGGCGTGCTGCCCGTCTCCCAGGCGCTGACCTTGTTGCGGTCATAGCGGCGGTTCAGCCGCTCGTTCAGCCAGGCGGCCAGCCCCGCCTGATCCAGTTGCCGGTTCTCGCGATAGGCGCGCAGCTCGGCCCCGCTCATCTTCTCCGCCATGGCGGCCCCCTGTTGTCCCCTGGTGACGCGGCGACCCTGCGCGCGGGCGGGGCGGGGCGTCAATGAAAAACTACCGGTTTCGCAAGAAAGATATTGCGGTTTCCGCTTCCGCCAGACGACGCGCCGCGCCGGGCGGGAAGAAGTGGGGGGCGGCAGGTTGCGCTTGAGCGTCCCGCCCGCTCTCCCCCACCATGGGACGTCAAGCGACCAACGGGCGACCAAAAAGGGGAGGGAACATCATGTCGGTCATCGCGGATCTCGCGCGGCGGCTCGCCGCCGGCCAGCCGCTGTTCAGCGCCTGGTGCGGCACGCCCGACGCCGGCATCGCCGAACTGCTGGCGGGGGAGGGGTTCGACGCCGTCGTGCTGGACATGCAGCACGGCCCGATCGGCTTCGAAACCATGACGCAGATGATCGCCGGCGTCGCGGCGCTCGGCAGGCCGTCCATCGTCCGCGTCCCGGTGGAAGCCTTCGCCACCGCCTCGCGCGCGCTCGATGCCGGGGCCGCCGCGGTCATCGCGCCGATGATCAATTCGGTGGAGGATGCCCGCCGCTTCGCCTCCTTCGTCAAGTTCCCGCCGCTCGGCAGCCGGAGCTGGGGACCGCACCGGGCGCAGCTCCTCTCCGGCCTGTCGGTCGGCGACTATGTGGCGCAGGCCAACGGCTTCTCGCTGGCCATCGCGATGATCGAGACGCGGGCGGCGCTGCAGGCGGTCGACGCCATCCTGGACGAGCCGGGGATCGACGGCGTGCTGGTCGGGCCGGCCGACCTGTCGATCGCGCTGTCGGACGGCGCCGGCCTCGATCCGATGGGACCGGCGGTGCAGGAGGCGCTGCGCCACGTCGCCGCCTGCTGCAAGGCCAGGGGCAAGTTCGCCAGCGTCTTCTGCCACAGCCCGGAACGCGCGGTGGAGCTGTCGGAGATGGGCTACCGCCTGATGGCGGTGATGAGCGACCGCATGATGCTGCGCGCCGCGGCCGGGCAGGCGCTCGCCGTGGTGCGGACGGGCAGGGCGACGTAACCCCGCCGCCGGCTGCGGGCGCGGTGGTATGATATCCGTCCGCGGCCACCCGGCGCCCGCCCCGGATCGCACAAGCTGAGGGTGCCTTGCCGTATCGCGGCAATGCGGCCGATCATCAGCCGTTCCGGGGGAGCGAGATGCGCTACAGACGGGATGTCGACGGGCTGCGCACCGTCGCTGTCGTGCCGGTCATTCTGTCCCACGCCGGCATTCCGCTGTTCGGCGGCGGCTTCGTCGGGGTGGACGTGTTCTTCGTCATCTCCGGCTTCCTCATCACCGCGCTGATCGCCGAGGAGATCCGGGAGGGCCGCTTTTCCCTGCTGTCCTTCTACGAGCGGCGGGTGCGCCGCATCCTGCCGGCCCTGGCGGCCGTGCTGCTGGTCTCCTGGCTGCTCGCGGCGGCGATCCTGCTGCCCAACGATTTCCGGGAGTTCGCCGGCAGCGTCGTCGCCGCAGCGCTGTCGGTCTCCAACATCTTCTTCTGGCGGCAGTCCGGCTATTTCGACGATCAGGCGGTGTTCAAGCCGCTGCTCCACACCTGGTCGCTGGCGGTGGAGGAACAGTTCTACATCCTCTTCCCGCTGCTCCTGCTGCTGGTCTGGCGCTTCGCCAAAGGGCGCTGGAGCGTCGCGCTGCTGCCGGTGCTGGCGGCCTCCTTCGCGCTCGCCGTCTGGGGGGTGGCGCACAAGCCGGACGCCGCCTTCTTCCTCGCGCCGACGCGGGCGTGGGAGCTTCTGCTGGGCGCCCTGCTGGCGGTGGGGGCGGTGCCGCCGCTGCGCAGCCGCATCCTGGCCGAGGGGGCGGGGCTGCTCGGGCTCGGCCTGATCGGGTGGAGCGTCCTCACCTTCCACGGCGCCATGGAGTTCCCCGGAATCAACGCGCTCTATCCCTGCCTGGGGGCGGCCCTGCTGATCCACAGCGGGACCCGGGACACCGCGGCGGCCCGGCTGCTCTCCACCCGGCCGATGGTGTTCACCGGGCGGATTTCCTACTCGCTCTATCTCTGGCACTGGCCGCTGCTGGTCTTCGCGGGCTATCTCGCCTTCCGGCCGCTGACCGGGTGGGAGACCGCGGGCGTCATCGCGGCGACCGTCCTGCTGTCGGTGCTGTCCTGGCGCTATGTCGAGCAGCCCTTCCGCCGCGGCGCTCCGCTGCTGCCCGGCCGCCGGGTGTTCGCCGGGGCGGCGGCGGCGCTGCTGCTGGCCTGCCTGGCCGGCGCCCACGGCCTGACGACCGGCGGCTGGACCGGCCGCTTCGCCCCGCAGGTGGCGGAGGTGAGCGCCGTCGCCGGGATGCGCGATCCGGAAGCGCTCGCCTGCCAGGACCGCAGGCCGGCGGACATCGCGCAGGGGCGCCTCTGCGTCATCGGCGCGCCCGAGGCGCAGGAGACCTGGCTCTATTGGGGCGATTCCCACGCCATCGCCTTCCAGCACCTCTATGACGAGGCCCTGCGCGCCACGGGCAGGAAGGCGCTGGTCGTCGGCTACAACGGCTGCGCTCCGCTGTTCGGCATCCACCGCGCCGACTACCCGCTGCCCTGCCACGCGGTGGCCGAGGCGGTGAAGGCGCTGATCGGCCGGACCGGCATCCGCACCGTCGTGATGACCGCCTTCTGGACCGGCTATTACCACGACACGGTGCAGAGCGACGGCAGCGGCGCCGACACCGCGGCGGTGCTCGACGCGGCGGTGGCCCGCACCCTGCGCGATCTGGCGGGGCAGGGGGTGCGGGTGCATCTGGCCGATCCGGTTCCCGGCGCCCGCCACAACGCCCCGCGCGCCATGGCCGCCAGCCTCGCCTGGCACCGCCCGATCGACGGCGGCTTCACCGCCGCCGAGTACCAGGAGCGCAACCGCCGCCTGCTGGCGGCCATCGAGCAGAACGGCGCGAGCCTGCACGCCCGCCTGTCGCTGTGGCGGCGGCTGTGCGGCGAGGGCACCTGCCGCTATGGCGAGGACGGGCTGCCGCTCTATTTCGACGACAACCACCCGGCAAAGGGCCGTTTCGCCTTCGCCCGCGAGGACATCCGCCGCTTCGTCGCCGGCGGCTCCGCCCTGGCCGCGAAGCAGGATTCGGCGAAACCGGAGTAGGGGGGCCGGAGCAGGGGAGGGCGCCTTTCCCCCCTCCCCTCTTCAGCCCGGCGCCGTCCCGTATCGCCGGCGCAGCGCCACGCGCTGCAGCTTGCCGCTCGGCGTCTTGGGCAGCTCGTCGAGGAACTCGATGCGGCGGGGGTATTTGTAGGGGGCGATCTGCGCCTTCACATGGTCCTGCAGGCTGCGGACCAGCGCGTCGCCGGTGGTGATGCCCGGAGCGGCGACGACGAAGGCGGTCACCACCATGCCGCGGTCGGGGTCCGGCGTGCCGATGACGGCGCATTCGGCGACGGCGGGATGGGTCATCAGCGCGCGTTCCACCTCCGGCCCGGCGATGTTGTAGCCGGCCGAGACGATCATGTCGTCGGAGCGCGCCTGGTACCAGAAATAGCCATCGGCGTCGGCGACATAGGTGTCGCCGGTCCAGTTCCAGCCGTCGCGCACATAGCGCGTCTGCCGCGGATCGTCGAGATAGCGGCAGCCGGTCGGCCCGCGCACCACCAGATTGCCGGGCGTGCCGGGTGGGCAGTCGCGCCCCTCGTCATCGACGATCTTCGCCTGGAATCCCGGCACCGGCTGGCCGGTCGATCCCGGCCGGATGCGGTCCGGCGGGCTGCCGATGAAGATGTGCAGCATTTCGGTGGCGCCGATGCCGTCCATCAGCGGGATGCCCGTCACCTCCGTCCAGGCGGTGAAGGTGGCGAGCGGCAGATGCTCCCCGGCGGAGACGCAGCGCCGCAGGCTCCTCAGCGCGTCCGGCGCCCGGCGGGCCAGCAGGGCGCGATAGGCGGTGGGGGCGGTGAACAGGACGGTCGCCCGGAAGCGCGCGATGGCCTCCAGCAGGTCGTCCGGCCCCACCCGTTCCAGCAGCACGGTGGAGGCGCCGACCGCCAGCGGGAAGATCACCAGCCCGCCGAGCCCGAAGGTGAAGGCCAGCGGCGGCGACCCGATGAAGCGGTCCTCCGCCGTCGCCCGCAGCACATGCCGGCCGTAGGTGTCGGCGATGGCCATCACGTCGCGGTGGAAATGCATGGTCGCCTTCGGCCCGCCGGTGGTGCCGGAGGTGAAGCCCAGCAGGCAGACGTCGTCCTGCGCGGTGTCGCAGGCGGCGAAGTCGGGCGGGGCGTCGGCCATCATCCGCTCCAGCTCCGCGTCGGCGCTGCCGAAGGAGACGATGCGGGCGAGCCGCGGCGCCGAGTGCCGCGCCGTCTCCAGCTCCTCCATCAGCCGGTGGTCGCAGAGCGCCAGGGCGACCTCCGCCTTTTCGATCGGCAGCACCAGCTCCCCGGCGCGCAGCAGGGGCATGGTGGCGACGGCGATGCCGCCGGCCTTCATCACTGCGAGATAGGCGGCGACCATCATCGGCGTGTTGGCCCCGCGTAGCAGCACCCGGTTGCCCGGCACCATCCCGAGCCGCCCGACCAGCACCGAGGCGATGCGGTTCACCCGCTCCGCCAGCTCGCCGTAGGTCCAGGCTTCGGTGAGGGAGAACAGGCAGGGCCGCCCGCCCCAGCCCTGGGCGATCCGCTCGTCGAGCAGCCGGACGACGCAGTTCAGCCGCTCCGGATAGGTGACGTCGGGATTGTCCAGCAACAGCTCCGGCCACAGGTCCGGCGGCGGCAGGCGGTCGCGGGCGAAGCTGTCGACGTGGGCAGAGGCGAACATGCGGGACGATCCTCCCTTCCTCGCGCCCGGCCCGTCCCCGGCCGGGAGGGCCGCTTGAGGCGCGGAAATTCTACGTCTCGATATTTAAGCTTTAAACTATTTCTGCGTCAAGACGCCGCGGGGAGGGGGGAGGTGATTGGGGGAGGCTGTTTTGCGCCAGGAGCGGTCATTGATCATCCCACCCAAAAGCTCGTCCGACGAACTACATGTTCGGGAAACCATTGTAAACGTGGGGTGACGGACAGATTGGGGGTTGGCAGGCAAGGGACCGTTTGCGGGGCGAAGGTTCGACGAACCGATCTATTGGCTCTACGCCCGAAGCGGCAATTTTCGTCATCGAGTTGGAATGGCTGAGCTGGGCCAGATGCTGCGTGTCCACCTTCCCCCACCAACGCTGGTCGGCTGGCCTCTTGTATTATTTAACATATTCCTTTAAAGGAATTATTATGTCGTGTGACTCTCGAGGGGAATGGTGTGTATGAGGTCGGATGAGCGCGCATTTGTCGATGCTGTCCGGGTTGGGGACGGCGACGCAGGGCGCGTCGTCGGCCAATCTCTCAAAGCGTTGCGACAAGCTGCAGGGCTAACCCAGTTTGAGATGGCCCAACGTCTAGGCATTGGCCAAGCTGCAGTCTCCAAAATCGAACAGCGAGGGGATGTCCAAATCTCCTCTCTACAGCGCTATGTCGAGGCTCTTGGCGCTAGTCTGCGCATAGATGCGGTGTTTCCAGTTCATTCTGAGCTTGGCGTGCGAATTCAATCCGAACTTGGTGGGCATGCTGATGGTGGGGCTCAATATATTCTTCCAATTTTTGAGGATCAGATTGAGGAACAATCTGCGAAGCGCGACATAATACTCAGCATAAAGCCAATATACTCAAAAAAAATATTCCAAGGCATTAAAACTATTGAATTGAGGCGGCGCTTCCCACTATCTGGTGCGGAAGGCTCTATAGTTTATATTTATTCGACCTCCCCGGAAATGGCGTTGATTGGAGCCGCTAGAATAGACAATGTCGAACGCCTTCCGCTTGCCGCCTTGTGGAGGAAGCACGGAAAATCTGCATCAATTCAGAAATCTGAATTTGATAAATACTTTGGTGGCCTTGACGAGGGTGTTGCATTAAAGCTTTCAGAAGCACGCCAGTTTACGCGACCATTGGGCTTGCCGGAGTTGAAGGAACGGTTTGGATTCAAGGCTCCGCAATCTTTTTTCTACGCCAAGCCCAATCTTCAAAAGGCGCTCCGAAATGAGCACACAAACTTATCTGATTGATACAAATGTGATCATTCATCTTGAAGACAATAGAACCGTAGAGCCGGCCTTTTCTGCGTTCACAAGCCTTGCGGCAAAGCACAAAGTTGATATTTTTGTTCATGAGGCCGCTCGTGATGATGTTAGCCGCGATAAAAATGCCGCTCGCCAGGCTATTTCACTAAGCAAATTAAATAAATTCCAAACTTTATCAAAGGTACGCGGGCTAACTATTGCGGATCTTTCGCGCTATTTTGGGCCCCTGCCGAAACACAATGATATTGTGGATGCCACTCTACTACATGCACTCCACATTGGCGCAGCCGATTTTCTTGTCACACAAGACAGAGAATTGCACGAACGGGCAAGGCGACACTCAGCCGAACTCGGGCGGAGAGTGCTTTACGTAGCAGATGCGGTCCACCTTCTTCGAACTACCTTTGAGCCTATTGAAGCCCCTGTAAGATTTATTGATGAAGTCCATGCTCATTCCATTCCTCTGACAGACTCTATTTTTGACAGCCTCCGAGAGGACTATGCCGGCTTTGATATGTGGTGGACAGAGAAGTGCGTAAAGCAGCGGCGCTTATGCTGGATCATTGAAGATGAGGGTGTTGCCGGGCTCCTTATTAGAAAAGATGAAACAGGAACAGATACTGACGCAACCGAGAAAGCCAACAAGATACTCAAGATCTGCACACTTAAGGTTCGGCCGGAGAGGCGCGGCCTCAAGCTTGGCGAGCTTCTTCTGAAGAAAGTATTTTGGTTTGCTCAAAAGAATAAATATGATGTAATTTACATTACTACATATGTTGGCCAAACATCTCTGATTGACTTGCTTGAATATTTTGGCTTTAGGCACACCGCCACAAAACATGATGGCGAAAGAATATACGAGAAGCGCATGTCAGGATGCATTTTCATCCCAGAAGGCGATCAAAATCGCTTCGACATCCACCGTCTGAACTACCCACGCTTTGTGATTGATCAGAATACAGCGGCATTCGGCATTCCGATCAAAGAAGGTTACCATGATATCCTTTATCCAGATCTACGGCAGCAAGCTCAGTTAGATCTTTTTGGGGCGCTTGGAATGGGAGGAGGTCCACGACGCCCAGGTAATACAATACGGAAAGTGTACCTTTGCCGAGCCCCGTCCAACTTAGGGCCGCCCGGCTCGATTTTATTCTTCTACAAAGGAAAATCCCAATGGCCGCCGTCACAGGCTATATCAGCGGTTGGCGTGCTCGAAGACGTTCGTTATGCCCGATCTACTAGAGAATTACTTCAGATGACCGGCGGAAGGTCGGTGTATAGTGAAAAAGATCTCGAAGGCTGGCATGCATCTTTCGAATCCCCTGTCAAGGTAATCAATTATTTGCTTGCGGCATATGTTGATCCGCCTATTGGCCTGAAGAGGTTGAAGGAGTTGAATGTTATTTCGCAGCACCCTCCGCAGTCAATATTCCGGATATCACACTCTTGCCTTGATGATCTTCTTGCACACATTGATCTTGGATATAAAACATGAACAGGAGAAGAGTTGTAGCTTTGGTAGGCCTATCGGGTGTTGGGAAATCTACGCATCTCAAAGCCGCTCGGGGCAAAATAGTGTTCGAGCATCTACAAGCTAGCGAGCTTATAAAGGAAGAGAGAGAAAGACAGAATAACGAGCCTATCGATCGCGACCTCCTGCGAGGGGGAAATATTGATGAAAATCAGGCCCTTCTGGTATCAGGATTTATGAGGCGCGCACCAAAAGAAGGGTTAGTTGTCCTCGATGGCCATGTTGTTATTGATACACCGACCGGCTTGACGGAAATCCCGCCGTCTGTTTTCTTATCCATCGGCGTTTCTCGTTTCTTGGCTTTGGTTGATGACGTTAGAAATATTGCGTTGCGACGCTCATCGGATAGCCAAAGAAAAAGGCCTCTGCGATCGATAGAGGAATTGGCTGAGCATCAGGAACGATCTGTTCTCGCCGCCTATCGCGCTGCGCTAGCTCTTGGTGCACCCTTGTTCGTTCTCCCCTTAACTGAAGATCTAGATATTGCCGCGCTTCTTGATCTATGATTTAAATGTGCTATCAGTATCATGTGTAAACTATCTGGGCATCGTCACTATACCACCGTGTTTCTCAGTATATAGTGGACTGATCCCGTTGTTCTGCTCAAGCCAGTGTAGATAGCCGCCTATTTCAGGTCCGCCGAGATTTATTGCAAATTCTACTCCAAACAAAATCATGACAAAAAACCACTCACTTTGGTCAGTTGCAAGAAAATCAAACTCATGAACGATCTGCTCAAGATCTCCGTTTATGCCATGTATTTTACCATTCGGAGGATATATAGTTCTTATGTGAATTGGCCAGGAGTTAATGCGCCCATTTCGGGCGTGATTACGTAAATCATCAAGCTGCACCTCATCGCAAATATACGAAAGGCCTTCTGTGTACTCTACTAGGCGCAAAGCCATTGCCTCTAACGCAATCTTTGCAACAAAACGAGAGACAACTGGTGTTTCAGGAAGACTATCGGCCATAGGAAAAAGCAACGTTCCTTGCCCAGCTTGCAGGATTCTTGGCAAGGCTGGCTCAGGAACCTGGATCGAAGTGAAATTATACTTTGGATATCGAGTAAGTAGCGCCGGTATATCCGGCGCAATTACGCCATCTATCTGTGGAATAGTACCGCGCTTGCTTTCAAGATCCTGATGAAAGCGCAATTGCCGAACGGCAGGTAGATCAAGAAACGGCTTCTCAACCTTTCTAGAAAAATAGTTATTGCAGATATCACATACGACGCCCCGAGGCAAAATATCAGGGCCACGAGGCAGGGCTCCGAATCCAGGTTAACGGATTTTGGCGGCAAGGATGGCGTCGAGGTAATCGGTGTCCCATCCCGCCAGCTTTCGTCGGAGCTTGATGCTTGTCGCTTTGGGTTTGGCCGGTTTTTTGGTGGCGCGCCGCAGTCCCGAGCGCGGCCGGGCGGGTTCCTCGGCCTTGCGGACGAGATTGATGGCGAAATGGCGGACGACGGCCATGTTCTGAGCGCCATGTCCCTTGCGCAAGCGGGACTGGTCGTCGGTGAAGACGACGTCGAGAACCCAATGCAGCCGGTTCTCGATGCCCCAATGCCCCCGAATGGCCTCAGCCGCTGCCTGGGCGCTCAGCGTGGCGGAAGAAACGTAGTAGCGGGTGTCGAAGCGGCAGCGGTCCTTCAACTCGGCTTTGCTGCCAACCCGAATGATCGAGGCGACGGCGGGCAGACGCACCTCGCCGGGGAAGCGGCGCTCGCCGGTCAGCCAATCGACCTCGCGGGCGACCGTGACCGTGCGCTGCTCGATCCGGCCATGGCCCTTGTCGATGTCGGTGGCGTGCTCGAGGGCCACGTCCGGGGCCTCGGCGAAGTAAGTTTCGATCTCATCGCGCAGGGTCGGCTGGTTGGCCTTGACCGCCAGCAGGTAGTCGGCCCCGGCGTCGCGGATGGCTTGGGCGATGGTGGCGTTGCAGGCGATGGCGTCGATGGTCACGATCGCTCCCGTGAGGCCGCCGTCGGCCGCCAGGCGCTCCAGAAGAACGGGAATGGCCGCGAGTTCGCCAGCCTTGTCTTCGACGGCTTCCTGCCCGAGCACCAGACGGCTGGTGGTGGCGAAGGCCGACACCAAGTGGAGAGGGGCTTGAGCGCGGCTGCGGTCATGGCTGCGCCGCGAGGTCTTGCCGTCGATGGCGACAAGCTCGGGGCGGTCGGGCCAAGCCTCGCGCACCCAGGCTGTGAAGCAGTCCTGGAACAGGCACGGGTTGATCCGGTTCATGAACACGGTCAGCCAGCGTCCGCTCGGCACCCCGTGATGGTAGGGCTGAAACCGCCGCAGAAAATCGAGCCGGGCTTCGCCCCACGCTGCGATCGCCTCATAATCCTCACAATCGGCGATCGTCCCACAGACCGCCAGAAGCAGAATCTCCGGCAAGGGATAGGCCACCCGCCACGGATCGCGCGGATCGTCGATCAGCGAAAAATGATCCAGCAGCGCCTTCAGACGCGATTTCTGACCAAATTCGGCTGCGATGGAACTCATGGCACGGCACCCCCGATCCGGTTCGGCCCCACCGAATCAGAAACCGTGCCGTTCGTAAACCAGCGTTAACCCGACTTCGGAGCCCTGGGCCACGAGGTCAGGTTAACGGTTGACGGTGCCGGATTCCCTGTTGGCCGGGAATGTGATTGATGGAGGGCGTGAACCATCACGGGAAGGTCCCCCATGTCCGGCGAGATCGATGAGGCGTTCCGTCCGTCCCGGCTGCGCAGCCTGCTTGACCATTTTGCGGTGATCGAGGACCCGCGCGAGCCGCCGAAGGTCCGGTATCCGCTGCGTGAGGTGCTGTTCCTGGTGGTCGCCGCGACCATTGCGGACTGCGAAGACTACGATGAGATCGCGCTGTGGGGCCGCAACCATTTGGATTTTCTGCGACGCTTCTCGGAATTTCATTTCGGAACACCGTGCGCGGACTGGCTGCGGGTGGTGATGAACCGGATCGCGCCTGAGCTGTTTCAGGCCTGCTTCACCGACTGGGCGTTGGCCCTGCGCTCCGACGCGCCGAAGCTGATCGCCCTTGACGGCAAGACGTCGCGGCGCAGCCATGACCGGGGGGCCGGGCGCAAGGCGCTGCACCTGGTTTCCGCCTGGGCCACCACCGAGCGCCTGGTGCTGGCGCAAGAGGCGGTGGACGAGAAGGAGAACGAATGCGCGGCGATCCCCGACATCCTGGATCGCCTCGCCCTGAAGGGGGCGGTGGTCACCATCGACGCCATCGCCTGCAATCCGGCCATCGCCAAGGCGATCACCGACCGCGAGGGCGATTACCTGCTGGCGGTCAAGGCCAACCAACCGACGCTGTTCGCCGAGATCGGCCGCTATTTCGACGATCCCGAGGCCCGCGTCGCCGTCCACACCGACGTCGACAAGGGCCATGGCCGTTTGGAGACCCGCCGCTACGCCGTCAGCCAGGAGGTCGACTGGCTGTCCGGCGACCGCCGCTATCCCGATGAGCCCCGCTTCGCCAAACTCGCCTCCATCGCCCTGGTCGAGAGCACCGTCGAGAAGGCCGGCAGCGTGACCGCCATGCGCCGCTTGTACCTCAGCTCCGCCGTGCTCACGCCGCAGCGCCTCGAACAGGCCGTCCGGGGCCATTGGGGCATCGAGAACTGTCTGCACTGGGTGCTCGACGTCACCTTCGGCGAGGACCAATCCCGCCTGCGCAAGGGGCACGGCGCCCTCAACATGGCGGTGGTGCGCCACTTCGCCATCAACGCCGTGCGCCTCGGAAAGGGAAAACACTCCATCAAGACAACACGCAAGCTCGCAGGCTGGAACTCCAACGTCCTCGCCGACCTACTCACTCCAACCAGCCGTTAACCTGGACTCGTTGCCCTGGGGATTTCCCCGCCACCCTTGCCCCAGCCCCGCCGTCCGTCTACTCTCTCCCCATCACCGTCAGAGCTGCGCCCATCGCGCAGCCGCGCCCCATCCGCCCCCACCGCAGGAAGGACCAAGCCGCCCGCCCCCCACGGCGGAGCACGGCCGGATTGTGCAGTCGGCGCACAACGTACGCCTACGGTCGATCACGCCCAAACCCCTGACGCAGAACGAAAAACCCCCGCTGCACCGCATTGTGCAGCAAAAACGCTCTGCACAATTGCACAGCCGGGGGCGCTGCGGCGGGGGTCAGCCGGTCTGGGCGCGGGCGGGGGTGGCGGCGGACTGCAGCAGGGTCCGCCAGGCGCGCAGGGCCAGCAGGGTGGAGTTGCGGTCCGGCCGCTGGTAGGCGGAGAAGCGGCGGTCGCGGACCTGGGCGCGGACGGTCGTCCAGGCGGCCTCCCAGTCGATGGTGCCGTGGGTCAGCAGCCGCTCCTCGATGGTGTGCAGCAGGGCCTGGTTGATCTGCGAGGTGCCGATGTTGCTGGTCGCCAGAACCAGCGCGTCCGGCGCCTGGTCCAGCGTGGCGCGCAGCCGCTGGTGGCCGCCGCAGGAGCCCCAGAAGACCAGCGCGGTGCCGGGGCCGATCTCCGGCATCGTCTCGTCCTCGTGATAGCTGTGGCCGCGGTGGATGACGATGCTGGGGGCGCGGCCCTGCTCCGCCAGCCAGGCGCGCACCGCCTTGCGGCCCTCCTCGCCGGCCCAGGGGATGTCGGCGGCGATGACGATGCGGCGGCCCCGCCGCTCGGGGCTGCTGACCAGGACGAAGCCCGGCCGCTCCTCGACGGTCCAGCCGGCGCCGCGGTGCAGCGAGAGGAAGCGGCGGAAGGTCGCCCGGCCGTCCGGGTCGTCGTAGAAGGTCATGCGCTGCAGGTTGACGCCGCCGCTGAACAGCCGCTCCTCCGCCAGGGTCGGGACGGCGGGGATCGGCAGCGGGTCGCCGGTCAGCGGCGACGCCAGCAGCACGGCGGCGGGGGAGGGCGCGGGCCGGCCGGCATGCTGCTGGGCATGGCGCTGGGCATGGAGCCCGGCGGCGAGCGCCACCGTCGCCGTCACCGACGGGCTGCGCGGGGCGGCGGACTGCTCGGCCATCGCGGCGGCCAGGGCGGCGCGGGCGTCCTCGGATCGCGCCTCCATGGCGTCGGCCAGGGCGGCGGCGATGATCGGCGGGTCGGGCGCCCGCTCGGCCGCCAGCAGGGCGCGCACGCTCTCCGCCGCCAGCCGGCGCGGGTCGCCGGCCGCGGGGCCGAACAGCGTGTCGGCCCGGCCGCCGGCCACCGCCGCGACGAAGAAGTCTGCCCACAGCGGCGCCGTCTCCGGCTCGCCGGCCAGGGCGAGGAAGCTGCGGCGCTGCCGCTTCAGCTTGGCCTCCAGCACGTCGAGGATGCCGTCGAAGGAGGAGGTGTAGAGCTGCGGGCCGATGCGGGCGACGATCTGGTAGAGATGCTCGGCCGGCAGGGCGGCGACGATGCGGAAGCGGTCGGTGGAGGGGTCCTCGTCCATGCCGTCGACCAGCGCGCCGATGCGGGCGGCGAAGGTGACGGGATCGCGGGCGAAGGCGGCGGTCAGCGCGTCGCCGGCCCGGATCTCCAGCAGGCGGAAGGCCTGCGGCGGCAGCAGCCTGCGCAGCTCGTGCCGGGTCTCGAAGAAGGGCAGGCCGCTGTCGAGCGCGCGGGCCAGCAGCTCCGGCCGCAGCGCCGCCGCGACCACCGCGCCGCCGCCGGGGCGGCGGAAGAGCTGGTCGGCCGCCCCCACCGCGTCATAGGGCGACTGCGGGGCGGCCTCGCGCAGGGCGGCGGTGGCGGCGGGGCCGGGGAACAGGGCGGCGCAGCGGAACCCCTCCTCCGGCCGCTCGCGCAGGAGCTGGACGAACCCCTCGTCCCCGGCGGCGAGCGCGGTCAGGGCGGCCGGCCCGGCGGCCTCGCCGTCGCCGCAGACCGGCCGTCCGGCGGCGTCCAGCCCCGACAGCGGCGAGCGGGGCGGCGGCTCGGCGAGCCGGGACAGGGGGGGCCGATGCTGGGCGGTCCGGTGCTGGGCAACGCCACGCGACGCCGGGGCGACCTGTGCTGCACCGGCCGGGGCCGCCGACTGGGCGTGGGCGACGCCGCTCCAGCCCGCCAGGGCCAGGGCCGCCGCCGCGGCCACGGGAAGTAGAACGGGCCGGAGGCGGGGCCGCGGAGGAGGGTAGGCATGCCGGGAGTCGGTCGCAGGGCTGTCGTCTCGTGTAAAGCGCTTTATCAGTCCTGCAACCGCCGCCCGTCAATGCCGGTGCTTCTCTTCGCCGCGACGCCGGCTGCAGGGCGGGGGAATCGCCGGGACGGCAACCTGTCTTTGCACGAGTACAACCAGTACTCCTGCAGCCCGCGCCGGCCGCCGCGGCGGGCGGGCCGGGCTTAAAAGCGGCCTTAAACCCCGGGGTTTATCGTCGGAGGTCGACCGCCACCTGACGGAGCAGCTTCCGATGAGCGCCACCACGATCGCCGAGGTCGCCGGACCCGTGGCCACCCGCCAGTCCATCCCGGCGGCGCAGCCCGCGACGCCGGCCGTCAGCGATGCCGCTGCCGCCGCCGGCACCGCGAACCCGGCCACCGCCGTGGCGGCGGTGGAGGACGGCAGCTCCTCCAACGGGGCGAGCAACAGGAGCGACCCGCAGGCCGCCCGCCGCAAGGCGGAGGAGAACCTGAAGGCGGCCCGCGTCCGGCTGAAGGCCGCCGAGACGATGCTGAAGGCGGCGGAGGCCAAGCTGGCCGCCGACGACATGGCCTCGGCCGCCAAGGACGTCGTCACCGCCGACCGGGTCGACGTGCAGATGAAGAAGACGGAGGTCGAGGAGGCCAAGGAGGCGGTCCGCAAGGCGGAGGCGGAACTGGCCGCCACCCCCTACGCCGACCACAGCCTGTGACCGCCGGCCTGCGGGACCGGCGTCACACCCCGAGATAGCGTTCCTTCAGGCCGGGATCGGCCAGCAGGTCGGCGGAGCGTCCGGTCCAGACCAGCCGGCCCTTCTCGATGACGTGGTGGCGGTCGGCCAGCTTGGCCAGCGCCGCCACCGTCTTGTCGACCACCAGGATGGCCTGCCCCTCCGCCTTCAGCCGGGCGAGGCAGCGCCAGATCTCGGCGCGGACCAGGGGGGCCAGCCCCTCCGTCGCCTCGTCCAGGATCAGAAGCTTGGGGTTGGTCATCAGGGCCCGGCCGATGGCCAGCATCTGCTGCTCGCCGCCGGACAGGGTGCGGGCGAGGTTGCCGGCCCGCTCCTGCAGCCGGGGGAACAGGGCGTAGACCCGTTCCACCGTCCAGGGGTCGCGGCGGCCGTGCCGGTTGGCCGCGGTGGCGACGAGGTTCTCGCGCACCGTCAGGGTCGGGAAGACCTGCCGCCCCTCCGGCACCAGGGCGATGCCGGTGCGGGCGATGCGGTGGGGCGGCAGCCCGGCGAGGTCCTGCCCGTCGAAGCGGATGCTCCCGCCCGACGGCCGGACGAGGCCGAGCAGCGAGCGGATGGTGGTCGTCTTGCCCATGCCGTTGCGGCCCATCAGGGTGGCGACCTCGCCGGCGCCGACCGCCAGCTCCATGCCGAACAGCACCTGGCTCTGCCCGTAGGCGGCGGTGAGGTTGGAGACCTGCAGCATCACGCCACCTCCAGGCTGTGGTCGTCCAGCTCGTCGCCGAGATAGGCCTCCCGCACCGCCGGATCCCGGCGGATCTGGTCCGGCGTGCCGCTCGCCAGATCCTTGCCGCGGACCAGGACGGTGATGCGGTCGGCCAGGGCGAAGACCGCGTCCATGTCGTGCTCCACCAGCAGGATGGTGACGCCGCCCTTCAGCTCGGCCAGCAGCTCGACCATGCGGTGCGACTCCTCGGGGCCCATGCCGGCCATCGGCTCGTCGAGCAGGAGCAGCCGCGGCCCGGTCGCCAGCGCCATGGCCAGCTCGAGCTGCCGCTTCTCGCCATGGGCGAGCGCGGAGGCCGGCGTGGCGGCGCGGGCACCCAGCCCGACCCGCTCCAGCACGGCGCGGGCCGGCCCGGCCAGCCGCGGGTCCCGCCCGGCGTCCCGCCAGAAGCGGAAGCTGTGCCCGGCATGGGCCTGGACCGCCAGGGCGACATTGTCCAGCGCCGTGAAGCTGGGGAAGATCGAGGTGATCTGGAAGCTGCGGGCCAACCCGCGCAGCGACCGCTTGAAGGGCGGCAGCCGGGTGACGTCCCGGCCGTCGAACAGGATGCGCCCCTCGCTCGGCGTCAGCTCTCCCGAAAGCTGGGCGATCAGGGTGCTCTTGCCGGCGCCGTTGGGGCCGATCAGCGCGTGCAGCTCCCCCTCCGCCACCGACAGCGAGAGCCCGTCGGTGGCGGTCAGGCCGCCGAAGCGCTTGACGAGGGCATGGGTTTCCAGAAGCGGCCGGCTGGTCATGATGCGCGGCTCCCGGCCAGCAGGCCCCACAGGCCCTTGCGGGCGAACAGCACCAGCAGGAGGAGCACCGGCCCCAGCACGATCTTCCAGTGCTCGCCGAGCCCGGCATGGGCGAGGTCCATCACCTCCGGCACGAACTCCTCCAGCAGAAGCAGGGCCGCCGCCCCCAGCACCGGCCCGATCAGCGTGCCCATGCCGCCCAGCACCACCATCACGATCAGGTCGCCCGACCGGCTCCAGTGCAGGTACTGCGGCCCGATGAACAGGGTGGCGTTGGCCAGCAGCGCCCCCGCCAGGCCGGCCAGCATCCCGGAGAGGACGAAGGCGGCCAGCTTGTAGCGGGTGACGGGGAAGCCCAGGGCGCCCATCCGCCGCTCGTTGTCCTTGGCGCCGCGGATGACCCGCCCGAAGCGGGAGTTGACCAGCCGCCAGCCCAGGACCAGCGCCGCCAGCAGCAGCGCCAGCGTGACGTAGTAGAAGCTGGTGTGGTCGGCGAGGTTCGGCCCCGCCGGCAGGGTGGAGCGGCTCCACAGCGCGATGCCGTCGTCGCCGCCGTAGGCCTTCAGCCCGGTCATCAGGTAGAACAGCATCTGGGCGAAGGCGAGCGTGATCATGATGAAGGGCACGCCCGTGGTGCGCAGCGAGATGGCGCCGATCGGCAGCGCCGCCAGCCCGCCCACCAGCATCGCCAGCGGCCAGACGACCAGCGCGTTGGTCGTGCCGGGCAGCCCGAACAGGGTCGAGCCGTCCGCCTGATGGGCGAACAGGATGCCGACGACATAGCCGCCGATCCCGACGAAGGCGGCGTGGCCGAAGCTGACCATCCCGCCGAAGCCGAGGATGAGGTCTAGGCTGACGGCGGCGAGCGCGAAGACCAGGATGCGGGTGGCGAGCCGGATGTAGAAGGGCTCGCCCGCCCACTCCGCCAGGGTCGGCAGGGCGAGGGCCGCGGCCAGCAGCAGGATCAGGATGAGGCGGGAACGGGTCAGGGCCATGGTCGTCGCCTGAGGGGAAGGGGAGGGGGCGGGCTCAGCCCGCCGGGAACAGGCCGCGCGGCCGCACCGCCAGCACCAGCGCCATCAGCACGTAGATCGCCATGGAGGCCGCGGCGGCCCCCGCGGCGTTGGCGCTGGCCGCGTCGAGGACGAGCCGGAAGCCGGCGGGCAGCAGGGCGCGTCCCACCGTGTCGACGATGCCGACCAGCAGCGCCCCGGCAAGCGCGCCGCGGATCGACCCGATGCCGCCGATGACGATGACGACGAAGGTCAGGATCAGCACCTGCTCCCCCATGCCGACCTGCACCGCCAGCACCGGTCCGGCCATCGCCCCGGCCAGCCCGGCCAGCCCGCAGCCGAGCGCGAAGACCAGCCCGAACAGCAGCCGGACGTCGACCCCCAGCGCCATCACCATCTCGCGGTTGGTGGCGCCGGCCCGGATCAGCATGCCGACCCGCGTGCGGGTGATCAGCAGCCACAGGAAGGCGGCCACCGCGATGCCGACGCCGAGGATGGCGAGCCGGAAGGCCGGATACTTCAGCCCCCACAGGTCCACCGTCCCGGCCAGCGCCGCCGGCGGGTTGAGGAAGATCGGCACCGGCCCGAACAGGATCTTCACCAGCTCGTTGAAGAAGAGGATCAGGCCGAAGGTGGCCAGCACCTGGTCCAGATGGTCGCGGCGGTAGAGGGTGCGCAGCGCCACCGCCTCCACCACCAGCCCCAGCAGGGCGGTCAGCAGCACCGCCGCCGCCAGCGCGGGGAGGAAGCCGCCCAGCACCGGTACCAGCGCCGCCGTCAGATACGCCCCCACCATGTAGAAGGAGCCGTGCGCGAGGTTGATCAGGTCCATGATGCCGAAGACGAGCGTCAGCCCGGCCGCCATCAGGAACAGCATCACGCCGAGCTGGAGCCCGTTCAGCCCCTGTTCGACCAGCAGAAGCGTATCCATGTTCCGCTTACTTCAGTCCGCAGTCCTTGGCGTAGGCATCGGCATGGTCGGTGAAGACCGTGCCGGCGAGCCTGTTGGTCACGGCGCCGTCCGGCCCCTTCACCACCTCGCGCAGGTAGATGGTCTGGATGGGGAAGTTGTTGGTGTTGAACCTGACCGGGGCGCCGCGCAGGCCGTCGAACCTGGCGGTCTTGAAGGCGGCGCGCAGCTTCTCCTTGTCCTTGACGGCGCCGCCGGTGGCCTTCACCGCCGCGTCGATCAGCAGGGCGGCGTCATAGCCCTGGGCGGCGTACATGGAGGGCAGCCGGTTGAACTTCGCCTTGAAGTCGGCGACGAATCGCTTGTTGGGGGCGTTGTCGAGGTCCGGGCTCCACTGCGCGGAGTTCTTGGCGCCCAGCGCCGCGTCGCCGACCGCGGCCAGGATGTCCTGGTCGAAGGAGAAGCCCGGGCCGAACAGCGGCACCGATCCCTTCAGCCCGGCCTGCTCGTACTGCTTGATGAAGTTGATGCCCATGCCGCCGGGATAGAAGGCGAAGACGGCGTCCGGCGCCGCCGCCTTGAGCTGCGCCAGCTCCGCCGCATAGTCGAGCTGCCCGACCTGGGTGTAGACCTCGCCCGCCACGTCGCCCTTGTAGAAGCGCTTGAAGCCGGCCAGCGAGTCCTTGCCGGCCGGGTAGTTGGGGGCCAGCAGATAGACCTTCTTGAAGCCGGCGTCCTGGACATGCTTGCCCATCGCCTCGTGGATCGTGTCGTTCTGGTAGGCGACGTTGAAGAACCACGGATTGCACTGCGAGCCGGCGAGCTGCGAGGGGCCGGCGTTGGGGCTGACGAAGACGGTCTGCCCGCCGGCCAGCGTCGGCATCATGGCGAGCGCCAGGTTCGACCAGACCACGCCGGTCACGACGTTGACGCGGTCGCGCTCCACCATGCGGTTGGCGAGGCCGACGGCGACGTCCGGCTTCTGCTGGTCGTCCGCCTCGACCACCGTGGTCTCCTGTCCGCCGAGCTTGCCGCCGAGATGCTCCAGCGCCAGCGCGAACCCGTCGCGGATGTCGATCCCGAGGCCGGCGCCCGGTCCCGACAGGGTGGTGATCATGCCGACCTTGACCGGCTCCGCCGCCGCCGGGGCGGCGAGCAGGGCGAGCGCAGGGGCCACGATCGGTGCGAGGGCCAGCAGCGAACGGGTCATGACGGGGAAGCCTCCGGATTTATGGTTATGGAAGCATGATCTTAAGCGGAACCGCGGCCCGGTTGGAATCCCGGCCTTGGGCTGGCGATCACCATCGGTCGCGGCGCGTTCGCCAGTGATTGAATTGGATAAATTTGAATACTAAACAATCTGCATCGTCAAGTATCACGAGGGGTGTCCTGAGGGGGCGGCGGCGCGGGGCGTGCCGCCCGGCCGGGGGTGCCGGCAGGGCCCGATTGTGCGCGTTGTGCGGCGTTCATTTGGCGCACAATGCGAAAACCGCTATTTTGTCGTTCCGGAACAACGACTTGGTGCGTTGCTTCGCACACGAACATTGTGCGCCCGTTGCACAACGGACAGGAGGCCGGTGGACGGGAGGGCCGGCGGGCGGAAGGATCGGCAGGGCGGTGGCGTTGATGCGCGAAGAGTAGCGGCCGGACCGGACCGGGGCAAGCCCGCCCGGAAAACCAGGCGGTGCCGGCCTGCTTCGTCCCCCGGCCCGTCCTACTCGGTGATCTTGTCCAGCCGGTGCTTGAGGTCGCCCAGCCCGTCCAGCAGGGCGGTCTTGGTCTCCGGATCGAGGTCGGAGAGCAGGCCGACCAGCCAGCCCTCATGCTCCCGCGCCATGGCGAGGAAGCGGTCGCGGCCGAGCGGCGTCAGGCTGATGATGTTGGTGCGGCGATCCTGGGGATGGGCCTCGCGCGAGACGAGCCCGTCCTCGACCAGCCGGTCCACCAGGCTGGTGGTGGCGCCGTTGGTCACCATCATGCGGCGCGAGACCTCGGTCATCGTCAGACCCTCGCCGGCGCGTTCGAGCTGGGCGAGCAGGTCGAAGCGGGCCAGCGACAGGCCGAAGGCCTTGTTCAGCCGGCTCTGCAGGATCGATTCGATGCGGTTGGCGCAGAACAGCAGGCGAAGCCACAGCCGGATCTCGGCATGATCGGCCCGCCCCGGCCGCGTTGCCCGGCCCTGCGACGGCGAGGGATCGGCGGGCGGCTCGGCAATGGTCGCCTCCGGCGGACCGGCGAGCACCGGTTGCGGCGCCTGCCGGGCGAGCTGGGGATTGCGCGCCGTCGGCGCGCGTCGGGGGCTGGTGGCTTTCGAACCCATGGAAGATCCTCGATGCGAACAGGCCCTGTGGCGACGGGTTGCGGACGAGGCGCCGGCCTCGGATCCAGTCCCTTCTGAACGGCCCACTCCTTTATTCGGTCATTGTCATTCTTTGAAGCTGAAAAGTCGAGAGTTCAACGAATTGTGGTGGAAGATCCACCAAAAGCCATCAACTTACCACCGATGATATAGGTTGCCGTGCCCGCATACCGTTCGGGCAACCGACGGAGGCGGCAACTTGTGGAGGCAGCGTCCCGGGCGCCGGCCCGAGGTCGACTCACTGCGGCCGGCCGGCACCGCCCGTCCATTCTACATATCACCTCTAAAAAGTTGACGGCTAAAATATCTGCGGTACGCTACATATGCAGATGCACTTGCATATGCAAATGACATCCTTCCTTCGACCCGCATCGAAGCCAGATGGCCGCAGAGGAGAATCTCATGGAAATCGCGGTTCTGGGGGGTGGGAACGGCTGCTACGCGGCAGCGGCGGCCTTGTCGGAGCGCGGCCATGCCGTCCGCTTCTGGCGCCGCGACGCGGCGGCACTCCGTCCCGTGCTCGACAGCCAGTCCATCCGCATCAGGGATCACAGGGGCGAACGCGCGGTCGCCATCGCGCGGCCCACCACCGACATCGGCGAGGCGGTGCGCGGGGCGGAGCTGATCGTCGTTCCGACCCCGGCCTTCGCCCAGGCCGACATCGCCGCGGCGATGGCCCCGCATCTGTCCGACGGGCAGGTGGTCTTCCTGCCGCCGGGAACCTTCGGCAGCGTCGTCATGGCGAAGCGCCTGCGCGAGCTGGACTGCGTGGCGAAGGTCGCTTTCGCGGAAACCGGCACGCTGCCCTGGCTGGTGCGCAAGCACGGCGACGCTGCGGTCGCCATCAGCGCCACCGCCACCCGTCTGCCGACCGGCGTCTTTCCGGCGAGCGCCACCGACCACGCGCTGGAGGTCATCGGCCGCGCCTTCCCCGGCGCCGTCGAGCGGTGCGAGGATGCGCTGTCCGGCGCCCTGATGAATGCCGGGCCGGTCATCCACCCGCCGCTGATCCTGATGAATGCCGGCCCGATCGAGCATTTCGAGCGGTGGGACATCCACAACGAGGGCACCCAGCCGAGCATCCGCCGGGTGACGGACCAGCTCGACGCCGAACGGGTGGCGATCCGCGAGGCGCTGGGCTACCGGGCGCCGCACTTCCCGCTGGCCGACCATTACGCCAGCGAAGGGCCGGAATGGATGTACGGCCGCACCGGCCATGAAAAGCTGGTCGATTCCGGCGACTGGCGCGAGCGGCTGGACCTGAAGGCCCACCGCTACATGCTGGAGGATGTCGGCCACGGTCTCGCCTTCCTGGTGTCGGTCGGCGAATGGGCGGGCGTCCCGTGCCCGGTGGCGGCGGGGCTGCTCGCCATCGGCTCGGCGGTCGCCGGCCGCGACTTCCGGCGGACCGGCCGCACGCTCGGCACGCTCGGCCTCGACGGGCTCGACCGCGCCGGCATGGCGCGGCTCCTGGCGCAGGGGCTGTGAGGATGGGCGCGCGGGAGAGCGTCCCGGACGGCGGACCGTCCCCTGCCGGCACGGGGAAAGAGGTGATCGCCTGCGTCGGAGCGGGACGCATGGGGGCGGGCATCGCCCACGTCTTCGCCTATGCCGGCCATCCCGTCCGGCTGATCGACGCCAAGCCGAGGCCGGAGGAGGAGTTCCGCCGGCTGGCGGCGGAGACCCTGGCGGGGATCGCCGACGGGCTGCGCGCGCTGTCGGAATTCGGGCTGCTGGACGAGGACGACATCGCCCGCATCCTGCCGCGCATCACGATCCTGCCGCGCGGCCGGGTCGCGGAGGGGCTGGCCGATGCCCGCTTCGTCTTCGAGGGGGTGCCGGAGGTGCTGGAGGCCAAGCGCGAGGCCTTCGCGCTGATCGGCGCCCATGCGGCGGCCGACGCGGTGGTGGCGTCCACCACCTCCACCTTCCTCGCCACGACGCTGGCCGGGATGATCGCGCGGCCGGAGCGCTACCTGAACGCCCACTGGCTGAACCCGGCCTATCTGGTGCCGCTGGTCGAGCTGAGCCCGGCGCCGGCGACGGGGGAGGACGCCATCCGGGCGCTGGAGGGGCTGCTGGAGGCGGTCGGCAAGGTGCCGGTGCGCTGCGCCGCCTCCCCCGGCTACATCGTGCCGCGGCTGCAGGCGCTGTGCATGAACGAAGCCGCCCGCATGGTGGAGGAGGGGGTGGCGACGGCCGAGGACATCGACCGCGCCGTGCGGGTCGGCTTCGGCTTCCGCTTCGCCGTGCTCGGGCTGCTGGAGTTCATCGACTGGGGCGGCGGCGACATCCTCTATTACGCCAGCCGCTATCTGGTGGAGGCGACGGGGCAGGAGCGCTTCGCCTCGCCGGCGATCGTCGGGCGCAACATGGCCGAAGGGAACATCGGCCTGAAGACCGGCCGCGGATTCTACGATTTCTCGACCATGGACGTGCCGGCCTACCGCAAGGAGCGGCTGGGCCGGTTCCTGGCGCTGCTGCGGCACGGCGGGATGGCGCGGCCCCCGGCCTGAGACCGCCCCGGCTTGCCGGGAACAGGGGAACTGACGGCTCCGGCGCCGTTGGGGCGCCGACCTTCCGCCCGGCCGGGCGGACAATGATAAGGGAGGTTTTCCAATGGATCTGGAGCATGAGCACGCAACGCCGGCCCGCGGCCGGCGGGGACGGATCGAGACGGCGCGGCGCGTCCTCGCCGCGGCGGCGGCCGTCCTGCTGGCGGCCGGCCTGGCGGCGCGCCCGGCGACGGCGGAGGAGACGCTGCGCGCCGTCACCGCCTTCGCCAAGCCGGTGGCCTTCACCCAGTCCTTCCTGCGCTTCGTGGACAAGGTGAACACGGCGGGCAAGGGGGTGGTGAAGATCACCGTCATGGGCGGACCGGAGGTCATCCCGCCGGCCCAGC
Organism: Azospirillum thermophilum; assembly: GCF_003130795.1. Lineage (NCBI taxonomy): Bacteria > Pseudomonadati > Pseudomonadota > Alphaproteobacteria > Rhodospirillales > Azospirillaceae > Azospirillum > Azospirillum thermophilum. The sequence goes on along the minus strand of NZ_CP029358.1, from coordinate 8,733 downwards.
AGGCGGAGTCGATCCGCCGCGGCGTGGTGGACATGCAGTACGGGCCGGGCACCTACTATCTCTCCGACGTGCCGGAGGTCGACGCCTTCGTCGGCAGCACCGTCACGCCGGAGGAGGCGCGCAGGTCCGGCGGCCTGAAGATCATGCAGGACGTCTACCGGAAGAAGCTGGGCGCCCATCTGCTCGGCCATTTCGACGCCGGCATCAATTTCTACATCTTCACCATCAAGGAACCCAGGCGAACGCCGGACGGCGGGGTGGACCTGTCGGGGATGCGGCTGCGCAGCCAGCCGATCTACCGCGAGCTGTTCACCGCGCTGAACGCGCTCTCCGTCTCGATCCCGGCGCCGGACGTCTATACCGGGCTGGAGCGCGGCATCGTCGAGGGGGTGGGCTGGCCGCTGGTCGGCGTCACCGACCTGTCCTGGGACCGCTACCTGAAGTACCGGATCGAGCCGGGCTTCTTCCAGGGCGACCTGGTCGCCATCGTCAACCAGAAGAAGTGGGACAGCCTCTCGCCCCAGGCGCGAGAGATCCTGGAGAAGGCGGCCACCGAGCATGAGGCGGAATCGCGCACCGCGATGGCGGAGCTGGGAGCCGCCACCGACCGGAAGATCCAGGCCGCCGGCTTGAAGGTGGTGACGCTGGAGGGGACCGCCGGCGAAGCCTTCCGCCGGCAGGCCTTCGAGACCGCCTGGTCCCGGCTGAAGGCGAGCAATTCCCCCGACTACGACGCGCTGCGCAAGGCCTACTACGCGAAGTAGGGAGGCGGGAGGGGGCGCGGGACGCTCGCGCCCCCGATGGACAACCCGGACGGAGGGACCTCCCCGATGGGGTACACGACGATGTCGCATCGCGAGGGCGTGAGGCCGCGCATCCGGGCGGCGGCGCCCGTTCTGCGGCTGTATGACGGGATGATCCATGGCCTCGCCGTGCTGGGCGCCCTGTGCCTGGCCGGCGTGGTGCTGGTGATCCCCGTCGATGTGGTCATGCGCAACGCCGGGCTGCGGCCCATGCTGTGGGTGAGCGCCGGCGTCGAATACGCCATGCTGGTCTCGGCGGCCTGCGCCGGACCCTGGCTGGTGCGGGTCCGCGGCCATGTCGCGGTCGATTCCTTCGTCACCATGCTGCCGCGCGCGCCGCGGCGGGCGGTGGAGGTGCTGGTGCAGCTCCTCGCGGTCGGGGTCGGGGCGCTGCTGTCCTGGCGGGCCGGGCTGATCGCGCTGGAGCAGTACGGGCGCGGGGCGGTGGACATCCGGGCGGTCGACATTCCCGGCTGGATTTCCTACGCCAGCCTGTCGGTCTGCTTCGGGCTGGTGGCGCTGGAGTTCCTGCGGCTCCTGCTGCGCGGCGAGGGCCATGGCGGGACGGGAGGCACGGCATGATGGCCTGGACCGCGGCGTCGGCCATGATGGCCGGCGGCATCATGGCGCTGATGGCGCTCGGCACGCCGATCTTCATCGCCTTCCTCGCCGTCAACCTGCTGGGGGTGGTGGTGTTCATGGGCGGTATGGCCGGCGTCGACCAGCTGATCGCCAACGCCACCGACAGCCTGACCACCTTCACCCTGGCGCCCGTGCCGCTGTTCCTGGTGATGGGGGAGCTGTTCTTCCACACCGGGCTGGCCATGCGGGTGTTCGACGCGCTGGACAAGTGCCTGGGCGGGGTGCGGGGCCGGCTGTCCTATCTGACGGTGGCCGGCGGCACGCTGTTCGCCACCCTGTCGGGCTCCTCGCTCGCCAACACGGCGATGCTGGGCAGCCTGATGGAGCCGGAGATGCGCAAGCGGGGCTACAAGCCCCACATGATCACCGGGCCGATCGTCGGCATCGGCGGGCTCGCCATGATCATCCCGCCGTCGACGCTCGCGGTTCTGCTGGGCAGCATCGGGCGGATCGACGTCGGCGCCCTGCTGATCGCCGGCATGGTCCCCGGCCTGCTGCTGGCCGTCTTCTACCTGCTGCTGATCCGGGTGCAGGTCGCGCTCGATCCCGACGCCGCTCCCGGCTATGTGGCGGAGCGGGCGGGCTGGGGCGAGGCCCTGCGGGCGCTGGCGGTCAACGTGCTGCCGATGGGGCTGGTGGTCTTCTCGGTCATCGGGCTGATGCTGCTGGGCTGGGCGACACCGACGGAATCCGCCGCCTTCGGCGCCCTGTCGGTGGTGGTTCTGGCCGCCCTCTACCGGGTGCTGAGCTGGAAGGTCGTCGTCGCCTCGCTGAAGGGGACGCTGCAGGTGACGGGAATGATGTTCCTGATCATCCTGGGATCCTCGACCTTCAGCCAGCTCCTCGCCTTCTCGGGCGCCACCTCGGGGCTGATCGGCTGGGCGACCGGGTTCGAGGTCAGCGGCCATGTCATGCTGCTGATCATGCTGCTGGTGCTGATCCTGCTCGGCATGTTCATGGACCAGCTTTCCATGATGATGCTGACGCTGCCGATCTTCATGCCGCTGATCGCCGCCTACGGCTTCGATCCCGTCTGGTTCGGCGTCGTCATGCTGCTGGCGCTGGAGCTGGGGCTGGCGACGCCGCCCTTCGGCATGCAGCTCTTCATCATGGTGGGGGTCAGCCCGCCGGGGACCCGGCTGGGCGACGTCGCGCGGGCCTGCACGCCCTATATCCTGTGTACGCTGGTCATGATCTTTCTCCTTGCCCTTTTCCCGGATCTGGCGCTGATGCTGCCGCGGGCGATGTCGTGAGGATGGAACGCGCAACCATGCCGAAGAGCGCGGCAGCGGTCCCGGCGGAGCCGGCGGCGAACGAATCGGGCAGGGACGGGGAGACGGCGGGCTTCGACCCCGCCGGGCCCGACCCTGCCGGCTTCGATCTGGAGGGCTTCCTTCCCTACCAGCTCAACCGGCTGGTCGGGCTGCTGAACGCCGACTATCAGCGCATGCTGCACCGGCGCAAGATGACCCTGAACCACTGGCGCGTGCTGGCCGCCCTGCAGCTGCGCGAGCCGATGATGGCGGGGGAGCTGGCGCGCATCGCGGTGGTGGACCAGACCACCCTGTCGCGCCTGCTGGTCCGCATGGAGGAGAACGGGCTGATCGTCCGCCGCAGCCGGCCGGACGACGCCCGCTTCCTCGACGTCACCCTGACCGACCGCGGGCGCGAGGAGTTCCGCAACCTGCGGGCCATCGCGCTGCGCGAGTACGGGCGGCTGTTCGACGGCATGGCGGAGGAGGACCGCGACCGGCTCTCCGCCCTGGTCGCGACGGCGATCCGCCACCTGGAGCGGGAGTAGCGGCGGCCCCCCGGATCAGTCGGCCGCCAGCCGCCGGTCCTGCCCGGCGGCGGCGCGGATCGCCCGCAGCGCGTCGTCGACCGAGCGGCGCAGAGCCTCGGCCTGCTGGGAGAGCTGCTTGCCGGAGGCGAGCACGTCGGCGGTGGCGGTCTCCGCCTCCTGCACGGCGGTGGAGACGGTGGCGATGTTGCGCGAGACGTCGCGGGTACCGTCGGCCGCCTGCCCGACGTTGCGGGCGATCTCGCGGGTCGCCGCCCCCTGCTCCTCCACCGCACCGGCGATGGTGGTGGCGACCTCGTTCATCGTGGCGATGGTGCGGCCGACGTCGGCGATGGCGCCGGCGGCCTCCTGCGTGGCGGCCTGGACGGCGTCGATCTGGCGGGTGATCTCCTCCGTCGCCTGGGCGGTCTGGTTGGCGAGGCTCTTCACCTCGGTCGCCACCACGGCGAAGCCCTTGCCGGCCTCCCCGGCGCGCGCCGCCTCGATGGTGGCGTTGAGCGCCAGAAGGTTGGTCTGGCTGGCGATGGAGTTGATGAGGCCGACGATCTCGCCGATCTTCTGCACCGCCTGGACGAGCGCCTGGATGCGCTGGTTGGCGTGGTCGGCCTCGCCCACCGCGGTGGTGGCGATCCCGGAGGACTGGGACACCTGGCGGGAGATCTCGCCGATGGAGGCGGAGAGCTCGGTCGTCGCGGCGGAGACGGTCTGGACGTTGCCCGACGCCAGTTCCGCCGCTTCGGCGACGGCGCTGGCGCCGTCGGTCGCCAGCCCCACCGTGCGGGCCATGCCCTCGGCCGTCGCGACCATCTGGGTCGAGGCCGAGGCCAGCCCCTCCACCACCTGTCCGACCCGGCTCTGCAGATCGTCGGCGATCCGCCGCATGGCCGCCTCCCGCTCCGTTTCGGCGCGGCGGCGCACCTCCTCCTGGTCGTCGCGCAGGCTGCGGTTCTCCTGCGCCTGCGTCTTGAAGACGGCGACCGCCCTGGCCATCTCGCCCACCTCGTCGCGCCGCGCGGTGCCGGGAATGTCGAGCGCGAGGTCGCCCTCGGCCAGCCGGTGCATCCGCCCGGTCATGGCGATCAGCGGGTTGCTGATCGAGCGCGCCATCAGCCAGGCCAGCGCCAGCCCGGCGGCGAGCACCGCCCCGGCGATGGCGAGGGCGGTGTTGCGCGCCTGCGTATAGCTGGCCGCGAACTCGCTGGTGTCGATGATGATCTCGGCCACCGCCGCCGGCCGGCCGGAATAGTCGGCGACCGCGGAGATCAGCGAGGTGTGCGGCGCCCCGTCCAGCACGGCGCGGCGGATCTGCGGCTGGCCCGCCAGGGCGGCCCGCCGTGCCGCGTCGTCGGCGATCTGCGGGTCGTGGGTGGCCGCCAGCTTCTTGAAGGTGCCGTCGGCCTGCTCGATGAAGACGGCGGCGTCGGCGCCGTAGCGCGTCTTGAACTCGTCGACGAAGGACTGGCTGAACTCCATGCCGAACTCGACGGTCCCGATGTGCCGGCCGGCCAGGGCCACCGGCACCACCGACCGGACGCCCAGCCCGCCGACCCCCTTCTCCAGCCCGACCACCGGTTTCCGGGTGCCGTTGGCCTCGACCACGGTCTTGCGGAAGGAGGAGAGGTCGTCGCCGAACTTGGCCGGCATGTGCAGCCGCAGGAAGGAGGTGGCCGGCGGCGTGTGGAACTGGAACTGCTCGACCCCGTAGCCGGTCTTGAGCGCCTTGAAGGGCTCCGCGAACAGGGCGGCCAGCCCGTCGCGGTCGCCGGCGGCGACCCGGTCGGCCACCCCCGGCGTCGCGGCGACGAAGGCGGCGAGGGCGCTGCCGGAGCCGGCGCGCATCGCGGTCACCGCGTTGAAGGCGTGCAGGTAGCCCTGCAGCTCGCGCTCCTCCGCCCGCTCGGTGGCGCGCGAGAGGTTGCCGAGCATCACCGGGACCAGAACCCCCACCGCCAGCAGAAGCAGCGTCGCGAAGGCGAGCGTGACCCTGGTCCTGATGGAAAGACTGCCGAGCATGGAATCCTCCGTCCGCGACATCGTCCGCATCGGCGGACAGCGGCCCGCCGAAACCGGGAGGCGTCACGATCCATCCTGCGCCGGCAGGGTAGAGGAGGATTTGCTGATTAGTCGTGACCGCCCTGCAGCCGACGCCCGCGACGGATGGTCGCCGGACCGGCGGTTGAAAAACCCCATTTGCCGGAGGGGATGAAGACACCCTCCGGCAATGGGGCGGCAACCGGCTACTGCAGCAGCTTCCAGTTGCCCTTCTCCAGCTTGACGACGACGCGGGAGCGCTCGTCGGTGCCGTAGCGGCTGTCGGGGGTGAAGCTGTAGACCCCGTGGGTGCCGACGAGGTCCCTGGTGGAGTTGATGGCGTCGTGCAGGGCGACGCGGAACTCCGGCGTGCCGGGCTGGGCCTTGCCGATGGCGCGCCCGGCGGCGTCGGCCAGGATCAGCCACGCGTCGAAGGAATAGGCGGCGAAGGCGTCGGCCGGGGCTCCGGGGCTGGTCTTGGCCATCGCCTCGCGGAAGGCGAGGCCGATCTTCTTCATCGGGTTGTCGTCGGGAAGCTGCTCGGCCACCACCACCGGGCCGGTCGGGGCGATCAGCCCTTCCACCGCGGCGCCGCCGACCCGCACGAAGTCGGGGTTGATCAGGGCGTGGGTGCCGTAGATCGGACCCTTCCAGCCGCGTTCCGCCAGGGCGCGATAGGCGAGCGCGCCCGGCGCGCCGGAGCCGCCGCCCAGCACCACGTCCGGCCGCGCCGCCACCACCTTCAGCGCCTGGGCGGTGGCGGAGCTGTCGGCGCGGGCATAGCGCTCGTTGGTCAGCACCTTGATGCCGGCCTTCTCGCCCGCCTGGTTCATGGCGTTGTAGACGAGGTCGCCCCAGGCGTCGGAGAAGCCGATGTAGCCGACCGTCTTCACGCCGTTCTTCTTCATGTGCTCCGCGATGGCGGAGATCATCAGCGGCGCCTCCTGCGGCACGGTCACCATCCAGGCGCCGTCCTCGCCGGACAGGTTGGCGTTGGCGATGGAGATCAGCGGGGTCTTCGTCTCCCGCGCGACGGCGGCCATGGCGAGCGAGGAGGGCGAGCCGGCGGAGCCGATCAGCACGTCGACCTTCTCCTCCTCCACCAGCTTGCGGGCGTTCTTGGAGGCGGTCGAGGGGTCCGAGGCGTCGTCGAGCGTGATCACCCGCACCTTCTGCCCGGCGATCTCCGGCATGTAGGCGACCGCCGCCTGGATGCCCCGGGCATAGGGAATGCCGAGCGAGGAGACCGGCCCGGACTGGGCGGTGACGAAGCCGACCGTGATGTCCGCGAGCGCCGGACCGGCCGTGATCGAGACGAGGCTGCCCATCAGCGCTCCGACCAGGGCGGAACGCGCGATCTTATCGTTCTTCTGCATGAAGTCCTCCGCTGCCGCTGGGCCGGGGCATTTTCCCCTTGCCCGCAAAAACATTTTAAACATAGAATATTGAAGCTTGCAACACTCGGACGGCCGGGTGTTCCGGGCATCCGGCGCCCCAAGATCCCCGGGACATCTCCCGCCGGCACGGCCGGACGGAAGGGACGGGCGGACCCCCAGCCAACCGCGGGGCCGCAGGCGCAGCCGGTAACGGCGGAGGCGACACTATGAGCTTCGACATCGCGCTCATCCTCGGCGTCGACGGCATTGCCAACGGCGCGATCTATCTGCTTGCGGGCCTCGGGCTCGTCCTGATCTTCTCGGTCACCCGCGTGGTCTTCGTCCCCTTCGGCGACATCGCCGCCTTCGCGGCGCTGACGCTGGCCGCCTTCCAGATCGGACAGGTGCCGGGGACGGTCTATCTCGTCGCGGTGCTGGCCCTGCTGGCCTGCCTGATGGAGTCGGCGACCCTGCTGATGCGGGGGGAGGGGCGGGCGATCCCGCGCACCCTGCTGCTCTTCGGGCTGCTGCCCCTGATCCCCTGCGCGCTCGCCTATGGGTTCGGCGCCGCGCCGCTGCCCGAGCCGGCGCGCATCGCGCTCGCCCTGGCGCTGGTGCTGCCGATCGGGCCGCTGCTCGACCGCATCGTCTTCCGCAAGGTGGCGGACGCCTCGACGCTGGTGCTGCTGATCGTGGCGCTGGCGCTGCATTTCGCGCTGACCGGGCTCGGCCTGATCTTCTTCGGGCCGGAGGGCTTCCGCACGACGCCGCTGGTGGATGCGGTGTTCGACCTCGGCGGCGGTCTGGTGGTGACCGGGCAGGTCCTGCTGATGCTGCTGATGGCGGCGCTGCTCAGCCTGTTCTTCTTCCTGTTCTTCGAGCGGTCGATCACCGGCAAGGCGCTGCGCGCCACGGCGGTCAACCGGGTGGGCGCGCGGCTGGTCGGCATCCGGCCGGAGCGGACGGGCGCCACCGCCTACCTGATCGCCTCGGGCCTTGCCGGGGTGGCCGGCATCCTGATCGGGCCGATCACCACGATCTCCTACGATTCGGGCTTCATCATCGGGCTGAAGGCATTCGTCGGCGCCATCATCGGCGGGCTGGTCAGCTATCCGATGACGGCCTTCGGCGCGCTGTTCGTCGGCGTGCTGGAGAGCTTCGCCTCCTTCTTCTCCAGCTCGCTGAAGGAGGTGGTGGTGTTCAGCATCCTCATCCCGGTGCTGATGTGGCGGTCGCTGCGGCTGGCCCATGGCGGCGACGATGAAGCCGAGGTGATCGACGCATGACGCGCTCTCCCAATTTCTCCGCCGGGCCCTATTTCCTCATCGGGCTGGGCTTCGCGGGCCTCGTCCTGGTCCTGCCCTTCGTCCTGCCGCTCTTCGCGGTGACGCTGATGAACTACATCGGCATCTCGGCGCTGGTGGCGCTGGGGCTGGTGCTGATGACCGGTATCGGCGGCATGACCTCCTTCGGGCAGGCGGCCTTCGTCGGCATCGCCGCCTACGCCACCGGCTGGGTCACCACGGCGGGCGGCCTGTCGCCCTGGGTCGGGCTGCTGCTGGCGCTGGTGCTGACCGGCCTCGCCGCGACGGCCATCGGGGCGCTGACCCTGCGGCTGGGCGGCCATTTCCTGCCGCTGAGCACCATCGCCTGGGGCATCTCGATCTTCTACCTGTTCGGCAACATCGAGGCGCTGGGCAGCCACACCGGCCTGTCCGGCATCCCGCCGGTGACGCTGGGCGGCCTGTCCTTCCTGGACGCCCGCGCCATGTACGGACTCGTCTGGGTCTGCGTCCTCGGCGCCATGCTGTTCACCGTCAACCTGCTGGACAGCCGCGAGGGCCGGGCGATCCGCACGCTGTGCGGCGGCGCGCAGCTCATGGCGAGCGTCGGCATGAACGCCTTCCGCACCCGGCTGAAGGTCTTCGTCGCGGCGGCGCTGATGGCGGCGCTGGCGGGATGGCTCTACGCCCACATGACCCGCTTCATCAGCCCGGCCCCCTTCGAGATCAAGCCGTCCATCGAGTATCTGCTGATGGCGATGACCGGCGGCGCGCGCTACGTCATGGGGGCGGTGGTC